>NZ_JBEPPL010000003.1:0-520574 GCF_040547305.1 Pedobacter sp. UYP1
TCCTATTGTAAACTAAGGGCAGGAAATTGTAATAAACTAGGTAAACATAAATTAGTAATCTACTTTCTACTGTAAACTAATCTCAGTATAGGACATGGTACGCTTATAATGGGGTTGGCAATCCTTTACTAATTGCAAGTTACATTCTAACCACTGTTAAACCTGCTTGTATAAATGGACGTCGTATTTGTGCCATTTATACACCAAATGGTGGACCTAATCCATCAGTAATATCTGCTAATATCAGAAATTATATTGGCATTATACTAGTAACACTTGTAGCAGAACCGGATGCAAGTGCAGGTATTAAAAAATATGTTTACGGGAAAAATTAAGGATTAGCACAATCAAAGTGAAAATCGAAAAGCCAGAAAAAACAGATGTTAAATAAAGTTTATCAATCCTTTCTTATCGATAAGAGTCATAGATTATAAAAAAAGATGATATATATAATAGAGTACACCCTATTAATTTTTAAAGTTTAATTTAATCTTCGTTCAATCTGATCAAGTCAGATCTTGGAAAATACGTAAATGATGAGAAAGCAGAAAACAGTAAAGAGCATAATATTATTTTGACTATTCATTAGTACATGAATTAGTTGTACTATTGAATAATCAAAATATAATATTATTCAAATTTCGCTGATTCGAAGACTTTATAAGCATTAATCACTCCTCCAGAAATGCATTTATCTTTTAAGGCTGGAACTTGTATAACTGATTTCATGATCATTGTCTTAACTTCTGAAGCTGTTAATTTTGGGCAATATTCCCTGATTACTGCAGCTAATCCCGCAACTACTGGAGCAGCCATACTTGTACCTGTATCGTCCAGATATGTTGAACGGGGAGCTGTAGAGGTAATCACAATTCCAGGAGCATATACGTCTACACTATTTTTGCCATAGTTAGAAAATATCCCCGCCAATTTTTCGTCATTTTTCCAGCCAGAGGCCCCTACCTCTATCCAACAAGCTGATATATCCCGACCTTCCACAGTCATACGGTCAGGATAAATAGTCATTTGATCCAGATTTTGACCCTCATTACCAGCAGCATGAATGATTAAAACATCTTTACTTATGGCATACTTTATGGCTTCATTAACTGCAACTGTAGTTTTAGTCCAAGGCTGACCAAAGCTCATATTAATTACTTTTGCACCATTATCAACCGCATAACGAATCGCATCTGCAATTGGTTTAGTTTTTTCATCCTGACTTAAATTATTTTCCTGACTTACACCCATCATCCCATCGCCTTCACCAATTGGATTCAAACCAGGAACAGCCTTGATCACCATTATTTGTGCATGATCAGCTACTCCTTTAATACCAATATTATTATCTCTAACGGCAGCAATAATTCCAGCAATATGAGTGCCATGGTAGGCAGATGGTCCGCCCGTAATAGGATCAAAATCACGTTTTTCATAATAAGCAAGTTGCATATTATAATAATTAACTGCTCTTTTAAGGTTGATTTTTTTGTACCGTACAAAATCAGGATAACTTTTCAAACCAGATACAATTGTAGTCTGCATTTTTTGTTCCTCTGCATTACCTGGAATATAGTTCCTAAAATCATCAATAACAGGATCAGGTTTACTTATCTTTTGCAGAATCTGATCTAATATTTTCTCATCTGCCAGTACATTTTTCAGTTTATTCTGTATTAAGAATACTTGAGTTTTTTCATCCTCTTTTACAATAGTACTATAGAAACTCCAGCCATGCAGATCATCGATAAAACCATTTTTATCGTCGTCTTTGCCATTGGCTGGTATTTCATTAGGATTTGTCCAGATTACAGATTTAAGATCTTCATGATTCACATCCACGCCTCCGTCAATAACCGCAACTATAACTGAGTTCGCCTTCTTTCCCTTCAACAGTTCCGTGTATGCTTTTTCCATACTGATTCCAAATACGCTATCTGTCTTCAGATCCAGATTTTGCCAATTATCTTTGACTTTTTCTCCTGTTTGAGCAAATAAAATATTTGGTAATAGTAGTAGAGCTGCTATTATTAGCAACCCGCTAAAAAATTCAATTCTTAAATTATAATTTCCCATCCTTAATTCATAATTTGCAACAATTCTATTTCGAAAATTAAGGTACTACCTGGTGGAATTTGTCCCGAATTACTCCCTCCTCCATAAGCAAGATTTGAAGGAATATAAATTATCCATTTAGATCCAACTGGCATTAGCTGTAAAGCTTCTGACCAACCTTTCATCACTTGATCTACATTTAGAATATATGGTAAACCTTTCTCCAGAGAGCTATCAAAAATCTTCCCATTAACAAGCATACCTGTATAGTTTACACTAACTTTGTTCGTTAAACTTGGCTTACCCCCTTTACCCTGGTGTATAATTTTGTACTGTAGACCAGATGGTAAAGCAACTATTCCGACTTTTTTCTTGTTCATCATTAAAAAAAGATTGTTCTCTTCGGATAAAGGTCCTTTCATATCTTTCTGCGCTGCCTTTCTGGCCTTCGAATCTGCGATTAATTTACTATCAGCTATCCCTCCTCCATCAAGTTCAGTGAAAACAAATTTATCGACCATTCTTTCCTCCTCTTTCAAATCCAGACCATAATGTTGTAATGACTTCTTTATCCCAGCAATATCAGTCCATGAAGAGAAATTCAAATCAATATCTAAATTCCCAGTATAATCAGTTTCATCAAAAACATAAGGATTATCTGCTTGTTGATTCATTTGTCTGGTTATACTGCTTAGCGGTGAATCTCTAAATTGATGTAAAGATCCTTTAATAACCAGATGGTCATCATATTGATCCGTTAAAGCTTTTTTACTTTTTAATATTACACTTTTATCGGTACGTACTAAAACCAGAACTTTTTCATTTCGCTTTTCCCAACGGACATGTAAACGAAGCAAACGATCCAAATCTGCTATTGTAGACTTATGAATTGCAACATCCGTCTGTCCAGTGTCAGGATTTACAGATTCAAAACAAATACCATTTCTCACTAGCCAATCTTGCAACCCACCAGAACCTTCAAGAAACATATATTTAGATCTATTCAGCACTTCCCAGACAATTTGATTTGCAGTAAATGTAGTGGCAGGCCTAACTAGATTTTCTGTTTTTATCAGATAATTCCAATTGATCCAATACGCACTATAAATCGGGTGATTTAGAAAGAAAGTTCTAACCATTTTTTTACGAGGATCTCTTACAATACCAGATGCACCAAAACCTTCTGAGTTTACGCCTTCTTTATAATCAGATATTGCCGCATATTTCATGAACGTTGATCCTGTATCTATCTGATTTGGATCAGGAGCAAACAACAACTGTTTTGTGGCATCAAATACATAGAAATCATTTTTCACCGGCCAGTTAATTTTCTTTCCATCAAGCACTAACTGAATATTATCCGCAATTACAAAATCTGATGAAGTGATTCCGATTACTTTACCCTTATAGATCCAGACTTCGTGAGGAATAGACTTGTGTTTAAAATAAGAAGAAAAGGTTTTATCCTCTATTACCGATGACAATGAGAGATGTCTAGTATATTTATTATTTTTCCAAAAACTAAGCACATATGCTTCTTTCTCATAAGTTACCGGCAATATTTTGATTTTAGATCCAAATTTATTTTGCAAAGAATCCATTTTGGGAAGTGCTGCCACGCAACCAGAGCAATTGGTTGCCCAGAAATCTATAATTAACAACTGATCGTTATATTCAGCTGTTAGCCCCGACTTTTTATTTGAATTTATAATCTTTTTTATGGTGAAATAGGGCAATTTATCTCCAATAGATAGGTTTGGAAGATCGGCCATACTTTGATCCGGTACTTTATAAGTTTTTTGAGCATCTACGTTGAAAACAATCAAAAAGAGCTGTATAGCTAATATATTTATTAATCTCATCAGTTATTTTTTTTTATAACAAACATTTCCAGTTCACGCATGCCATCAATCAGATCAAGATCATACCTATGCAATTCTTTACGCAAAGCAGAAAGATCTGTCCATGAATCAATCTTAAGATTCAGATCTACAGGATCTTTATACCCCGTTTCATCAACCATTGGTGGTAATCCTGCTTCAGCAAGTGGATGCTCCAGCCTATCAATGGATACATTATTAAAATAACCTTTTAAATCATATTTAGCTTCACCTTTCTCAGCAGATTTAAGTTTGTCAACAGTTGATGTTCGTATCAGAATAAGTACTTTAACCATTTTTTTCTCCATACCAAATTTGACACCGAATGAATTGGCAACATATTCATCTATTGTTTTTCCGCCTTTGATTATCCCAATTGGGAGCATTAACTCAAAGCAATAGGCGTTCTTTCTGTTCCAACTCTCCTTATCACCATATTTAGGGTCATAAAGGTATTTTGATGGATCATCCACTTCCAGTAGTATGTTGTTATGCCTGACTAACCCATGTGTAAGCATATCGGCAATTGACAAATTATACATACTGATCAATTGTAAACCGGTATCCTGATTAAAAAAAGAATTAAAATTCACACCGAATGCACCAGAGACCGGCTTAACACCTTCTCTGTATCCTGTGACAACAGAGAAACGCAAAAACTTATTTTTGTTAGTCAATTGTTCATTCTGTAACTTAAAAACTGACTTTTGATAGTCAAAGTCGAAAAGTGGTTTTCGGTACTTAAAAGTAGAAGTATCTGTTTGCGCTAATCCTTTTAGAAAAACCAGACTTAAAAGGCAGGTAACATAGAATGTTAATTTCATTGCTTAATTTAAATTGAAATTATAACTGATTCTTACACCGGCAGAAGAATATGTTTTTGTAGAAGACGCGATATAGACCGATTCGTATTTAAACAATACATCAAAGTGCTTAGAGGTACGAAAGCCAATTCCTGGAACATAAGTAAAGTACTTTTCACCACTTCCTCCACCCTCTTCGTCTCCATGGTCTCTGCCGCCATAAAATGAGAGACCCGCTTGCCCTGAAGCATAAATTTTTGGTGTAAAATAATACTTAGCTCCCAGTAAAAGTGGAATAAAAGACACCCCCTTTCCTGCTCTTTTAGCTATAAAATCAAGATAACCAGCACTTGCAGTAATACCAGTTTTTTTTAAAACCTGGTATTCTGCCTGTAAAGAGGCGCCGGCAACTAATGATGAATAATTTGACACATACCCGGCTGGTATTCCTATATCTGCACCAATGCTATAGGTTATTCTTTTCTTAACTTCCCCCTTCTCTTGCTGTTGTGCACTTGCTGCTAAGATTGAGATTGCAAAAATGATAATTATTAGAGATATTTTTTTCATTTTACTAAGCTTTATAGTATATATTAAGGTAATCTTGACTTTTGTTAATTAGGATTTCCCCAGCTTTGAGGATTATTCCAACTATTTTGTGGCTTAGTATAAGTCGTAATATTATCTATTCTACAAATCCTGTTATATTCTGTAAAATAAACAATACTTCCATCAGCATTAGTTGTTACTGCAATTGGTGCCCTAAGTTGAGCATCAGGTACTCGTCCATCAACTTCGCCTGCCTTGTCATTACCAGCGAGAGTGGAAACATTTCCATCTGGCGTAATTTTTCGGATCCGGTTATTAGCCTGGTCAGCAATGTAAAGGTTACCAACTGCATCAATGCTCATATAAGTTTGAGAATTGAATTCAGCTGTTAATCTAAATCCATCTCTGTAAGGAAAAATACCTGAAGACTGCGTAGTTCCATCACCAGCCCATGTAACAGCATCACCTTCAGGAGTAATTTTCTGTATAAAATTACTATATCTGTCCGAGACATAAAGGTTTCCAGCAGCGTCTAATGCAAGGCCATTTATATTAGGTCCAAAAGTAAGATCACTAGCCCTTCCATTAAATCTGCTTGGATAATAATTAGGAGTACCAGGAACACCAGCATAGGTACTGACTATTCCTCCAGCCGATATTTTTCTTACTGCAAAATTACCGCTATCTCCTACATATAAATTACCTGTTTTATCTATTGTTAAACCAGCAGGATTGGAAAATTGTGCAGTAGCAACAGGCCCATCCATCATACCCGCATGACCAGTTCCCGCATAAGTAGAAACCACTCCTGAAGGAGTAATTTTACGGATAACGCTATTGCCATAGTCTGATACGTATAGATTACCAGAAGCGTCAATTATCATACCTTCAAGATAACTAAATTGTGCTGCTGTACCAGTTCCATCAGTATAACCATTTACTCCGCTTCCTGCAAAAGTAGTCACCACGCCGGCAGATGTTATTTTACGTATGCGAAAGTTATTTTGATCATTTACATATAAGTTACCAGTAGCATCCATCGCAATACCAGCCATGTAGCTAAACGCTGTCAATTTCCCTGTTCCATCACTATAACCACCTCCAGTACCACCACTACCTACAAAAGTGGTTACTTGGGAATAACTCTGGTCTACCTTTACTTCATCAGGAGCCACTTTTTTGCAGCCACTTGCCGCTAAAACTCCCAGCATACTTATACCGTACAGTCGAAGCCATCTCATCAATCGTTTCATGTTAATTAGTTATTTATGATTTACTTGGTTAAATACTTATGCTATCGTGAATTCTGTTCTATTCCAGCATTTAAGATCACTTCATCGGGAATTAATAAAACATATCTTAGATCATTTGCAGGCAGCTCGTATGTACCTATACCCGTAAGTACTCTTTGCAATTTTTTCGCTGTTGCAGCAACTTTGTTCAATCGGCGTAAGTCTGTCCAACGTTGTGCCCGCATTACTAACTCTTTCCTTCTTTCTGTTAGTATTTTGGTCAAAGCATCAGTTGCATCAGTTGCAATCATATTTACATAGGTGCCAGTTTTCCATCTTGTCACAAGTAAAGTATTCAAGTCAGTCATTGCCTCTGCTGGTTTATTAGTCCTGGCGTAACATTCTGCACGGGTCAGATACAATTCATCTACAGCCAGTCCATTGAAGAAATTAGAGGCAAAAAATGAACCTTCATAATTCCCTGTAAAACGATAAGTGCCGTCTGTGGGAATCCGTTTAAAGAAGATCTTACCTCTCAAATCATTACTATCGTAAGATGCAACTAAGGTCGAATCAATTCTGGCTGCAGAATTATTTGGTACTAAAGTCTTTCCAGGGTTAGTTATTGAATGGAAAATCACTTCTTTATTAAAACGTGGACTAAAAGGAGTACCAGAAATAATACTGATCGCATTGTAATCCATCAACTGACTATTAAGTTGTAATGCCGAAGTTGCGGCACTTAAAGCATTTGGATAATCTTCCATTGACAAATAAGTACGTGCAAGCATAGCGTAGGCTGATGCTTTGTTTGGCCTTGTGGGTACACTGGAGGTTGCAGGCAAAAGACTAACAGCATCCTTAAGATCTTGAATAATTCTGTCATAAGTTTGCTGAACAGTACCACGTACTGATTTCTCACTTAAATCAGTGGTCATTCTCAGCGGAATACCCGGATCCTGACCAGCACTTGCAGCGGTATAAGGTTTAGTATATAATTGCGCGACGTTCCAAAAGGCATATGACCTGTAAAATAAAGCTGCCCCCTTTAAAGAATTTAAGGTAGCCGGATCCGTAGAACCTCCCTGCAGCTTTTGAATAGTCTCTAAAACCAGATTCACCTGGAGTACTACTTTATACGGATTTTGCCATTGTGGAGCTCCAAGCGCTCGTTTTGCCCCAGCCGACCAGATATACAGATCACGATCGACAGGGTCGCTGAGAGTACTATAGTTAATAGCTTTCATATAATAATCATCAGCAGAAAGCTCTCCATCACTTGGGTATCCAGTATTCATTACAGCATAGTTATCTAATAGCAACTGACAATCTTCAGCAGTCTCAGCGATGCTTTGTCTACTATCAGTTTTAACATCTAAGTATTTTTTACAGGAGCTCAACATTAAGCTGAACATAAGAATCGATAACGAGAATTTATAAATCTTCATTTTCTTCAATTTTAGAAATTAGCACTTAAACCGAGACTATAGGTTCTTGGCAACGG
The DNA here is from genome assembly GCF_040547305.1 of Pedobacter sp. UYP1. Lineage (NCBI taxonomy): Bacteria > Pseudomonadati > Bacteroidota > Sphingobacteriia > Sphingobacteriales > Sphingobacteriaceae > Pedobacter > Pedobacter sp. UYP1. Next base: position 8,024 of record NZ_JBEPPL010000003.1, read on the forward strand.
AAAATCATATACATCCGGGTCAAGGCCTTGTTTATTTGCTCTCCAGATTACCCCCAAGTTTGATACATTAGCATAAACTCTTGGATTTTTGAGCACCCAGTTCTTTTTGTTAAAAGTGTAAGAGAGATTGATTTCCTGTAAACGGACATGATCGCCTTTCAGGACATTAATATCTGAATACCTGTAAAATGCATCTCCGTTTGGATTACCCGGATAAATCGCCGAAGGAACATTAGTAAACGCCTCATCTCCTGGCTTTTGCCATCTATTAGCATATTCCGCTCCCTGCAAATTCCCAGTGGTATATAAATTATTGTACTGAACTATAGTAGAAATTGGTTTTCTAAACCAATAACCTAGTTTATAGAGTAGATTTGCCGAAAGTGAAAAATTTTCATAGCTGAATGTATTGCGGAAAGAGCCATAGTAAACAGGAATCAGTGAGCCAAAATAATGTAAAGAACTAGTTGGTTGAGCAATAATAGCTCCATACGCATCAGAACCAGTTGTGGTATTATCTATGGTAACGATATTTCCATTTAAATAACCTCTTGGGGCACCATTTGCAGGATCCAATCCTGCCCATTTAAAAGCAAAAGCACGAGATAAGTCGTCACCTTCAGTAAAAAGAGATGGGCTTGATACCAAGCTACCTGCATTATATTTAATAGGTGCATATAGCTTAGTAACTTTAACCCTATTGTAACTGAATAAGAAATTACTAGTCCAACGGAATAGTCCAGTCCGTACATTCAAAGAATTTAAGGTCAGGTCTATTCCCTTACCAAACAAATTTCCAGAATTGAAAAGCAATTGATTGAATCCTGTACTCGGATCAGCTGCGTTATTCGCTAACAGATCTTTAGTTCTTTTTTGATAGTAGTCTACATTTCCTGATAAACGTCCACCCCTTAGACCAAAATCAAGCCCAAAATTCAATACAGAAGTCTTTTCGGGTTTTAATTTGATATTGGAAGGGTTTTGTATATCTGCAAACCCAAGAAAATTACCGTCAGTAACCTGACTAGCAGGAGTATAAGACAATAGTGGTGAAGGAGAAATAGCAGGATTGGTATTTCCATTATATCCAAAAGTTGCCCTTAGTTTTAGAATTGGTAAAAGTGAAAAGTTATAGAATTTCTCATTATTGATATTCCAACCGGCACCCAGAGAATAAAAAGGAGTTCCACCATTATTTCCGACTGAACTGAATACGTTTGATAAATCCCGTCGAAAACTTGCAGAAAGTATATACTTGTTATCATAAGTATAAGCTGCATTAGTGAAATAACTAATCGTTCTTCCATTTGCATCCGAAATAAAATTTGAAGGTGGTGCGACAGTATTAACACCTGCACCACTTATAGGGTTAGCAAATAATAATAAATAAAAATAGTTATTATTTAAGTTCCCAGCGAAAGAAAAATCTTTTTCATTATATCCATAATAACCATTGGATATCACTTTACCATAACTTCGGTAAACATCAATTCCTGCTAGCGCAGAAATGTTATGTTTATCATTCCAAGTTTTATTAAAATTTAACTGACCTCTTAAAGTTTGATTATTAGTATTAGTAATAGTTTTTACATATTGGCCACCTACCGGCAGGTTTCTAATACCCGGATCCAGCGGTAAAAAAGTATAGAGATCATAAGCATTCACTGGGGTCACAAACGAATTAATTTTATCTCTCATATACCACGATTCTGCCCGGTCCAGATCTTCTAAAGTACTAGAACTAACATTATAATTGTAGGTAACATTTGCAGACAGTTCAGGAAGTATCCGATAAGTAGCCGTCAGATTTACATTAATATTCTGCAATTTGGTCTTATTATAACCGTCATTAATATCTACTAACGGCTTGTAATCATAACTTAACAATTTATCCCCATAGGTAGAATTTAAAAGATTCAAAAATGCCTGGCTGTATGCTTTAGTAATTGACAATGGATTACCTTGGTTATCTGCTATCCGACTGTAGGGATAGAAATCGATGTTACCAGTAGCATAGTTTATTCCATTAAAGCCATCTCCACCTGCTTGATCAGTTGTATTTGATTGAGAATAAATAACATTTGCCTGGAGTTCAAGTTTAGTTGTAGGTTTTGCCGAAATCGAATAATTCAAAACCTCACGATTTGATCCAGATTTCACAGTATTGTTTAAGGTCTTATCATAGCCAGCAGAAAAACGCTGGGATATTTGTTGATTTCCTCCTGAAATTGCTAATGAATAGGACTGTGTAGCTGCGTTACGAAAAAAGTACTTAGTAAGATCGTTACGAACGTCGTTGCCCCGTAATGCATCTATTTGAGATTTTGCCACATCAGGTGTAATTTGCCCTCGCCGTTGCTGATCCATGATTTCCGCGACCGGAGAAATTGCCGCCTGACCAGCATTAATTACCGGGTCAGGTGTATGATCAGTTGGTCCTGGATACTGTTGATTATATTGATATAATTGTGCATCAATATAATCTGAGGTACTCATAGTTTTTTGATAGAAAAGATCTGGTTTTTGTGTAATATTCAAATTGGCATTGAAGGCAATTTGTAAGGGGCTTTCATAACTTCCTTTTTTAGTTTTTACTACAATTACGCCGTTTGCAGCTCTGGATCCCCATATGGAAGCCGAGGCAGCATCTTTTAAAATAGTAATGCTTTCTACGTCATTGGGATTCACCAGATCAATAGAATAAGGGCTGGCAATTCCATCTATAACAACCAGAGGTCTGCCACTATTATTATCTCCACCTGTAACAGATAAGGTATTTTTACCACGAATAGTTAAATTTGTAAGCGGCGATCTGGTAGTCGGATTTTTTCTGCTTGCAGAAGAATTTGTAGGAACCAGATCATCTCTGAAATTCATACTAGTAGTTATCCCTTCCAAACGACTGAGCAAATTTGTATTTGTAGTATGCTGTAATTGTTCCTTGCTAATTACCTCAAAAACCCCTGTGGCCCGTTCTTTAGGAACATCCTGATAACCATTGCTCGCAATATTTACTTCGCCTAACTGAACACCAGACTGCGGATTCATCTTAACCGTAATCATATTTGCTGCATTCAAACCGACCAAAGAAACTTCTTTAATATTATACCCTATATAAGAGATAACAAGGACACTTTTTTTAGTACCATATCGCTCAAAATAACCACTTTCCGTAGATACGGAGCTTTTTGACCCTCCTTTTAAACGAATAGTAGCGCCTGGTAATGGTTTACCCTGTTCATCCAATACTTTCCCTCTATAAATAATAGAATCCTGAAGCAGCGGCATATTCAATGAACGGACTAAAGTTTGCCGTTGTTTAATCACAACGCTATTGTCTTCGATTGCAAATGTTAAATTTTGCCCGGCAAGGCACTGAGCCATAACTTCCTTAAGGTCAGTTTTATTGAAATTTGCACTAATTATCTTGTTTTCATTCAGCTTTTCAGACTGCCACAGTATATCATACCCGGTTTGCCTCTTGATTTCTTTAAAAAGCTGTGTGATTTTTATTTTGTTCTGGTTCAGGGTTATTTTCTGTCCATATGTAGCACCGGACACTTGCATCATACCCACAAAAAACAAAATAATCATCAGTCGCATTACTAATAAAAATTTATTCAGATTGCCCGTCAGGCACCCCGAAAGTTTAGTATAATAATTCATACCTTTATATCCTTGGTTTTTTTTTGCAAAGAGAAATATCTTCTAGGGTACACTCTCTGCATTAGTAATAGGTTGCTTAAATCTTGCTATAAACCAAATAGTTAGGGGTGTTTCAGCACCCTTAACTTATTTGATTTTGTTTTGAGTAGCGTTTCAATTCATAACTATAATCCTCCTTCCTATTATCTTAAAGCGGATCGACCCCGTTAATTCCAGCTTTCTCAATACTTTCGAAACATCGCTGTATTTTGATAGTGTTCCACTAAATAAAAGCTTGTCCAATTTCTCTCCTCGCGGGTTTTCGATTTCGACATCATACCACCTCGATACCTTTCTTAATACACTTGCAAGTCCTTCTTTCTCGAACATGAAATATCCATTTTTCCAGGCGACAGCTTCATCAGGGTCGATGTTTTTCACTTTAATTCCCATATTATTAGTATCACCGCTATTGACGAGTGATTGTTGTCCGGGTTTGATAATTTTATAGGTATTTGTAAAAGGACTGATTACTTTAACACTTCCTTCAAGTAAAGTAGTGCTGACAACAGGTTCATTTGTATAGGCATTAATATTAAAGTGCGTACCTAACACTTCCACCACCTGTTTACTTGAAGAAACTAAAAAAGGCTTAGCCGTATTTTTAGCGACTTCGAAATAGGCTTCTCCAACTAATTCAACTTTACGATCTCCCCGGCCAAAAGCAGAAGGATAACGTAGAGAAGATGCTGCATTGAGCCAAACTTTTGTTCCATCAGACAGAATCAATTGAAACTGTCCACCTTTAGGTGTTTCTATAGTATTATATGTAATTTCTTTAGCAGTTGAAGCAGCAGCAGACTGCTGATAAACCAACTGACTATCCCTGCTTTTAGTAATTACGCTACCTGATTGATTCGCAACTTCTCCATTTTTCACATCAGTCAAAGATATTTTGGATCCATCGGCCAAAGTCAGAACAGCTTTATTTCCTCCTGGTGTAATTTTAGTAATCAATTGAGTACTAACAGGCTTAAACCTAATCTGATTTCTTTGGTATATATAAAGACTCATTGGAATCACAAAAGCAGCTGCCGCAGCTAAGTACAGATACTTTGAAAATGAACGTGCACTTTCTATCTGACCAGTGGAGATTCTAGTTTTTTTTTCGATTTCACTATTAATCTTCGAAATGATACGGTCATGGATATTTTGTATCTCTCTGCTATCCATAGACTCGAAAATATCTTCCGTATCTAAAAAAAGATCGAAGTATTGTTCCACAAATAGTAATTGAGCTTCGTCAGCGGTACCTTCTAAATAGGCTTCAACCGCTTTTAAAAATTCGTCTTTAACTTTTTTTGAGTTCATTTAATTGCTGTACTATGATAACCTTTATTATAACAGTATATCAAAATCAGTCAATCTCCTATGCCCATTGAAAATATTTTTAATATGGATACCAGAAATTATTTCAGTAACACCTTTTTGGGACATTTGTCCCGCCTAATCTTTTGCATTCTTGCTTAAATTGTAAAAAAACCTGATTATGGATTTACCACTAGTTTCCTGCATCATGCCTACGGCAAACAGGCAGATTTTCATTCCCTATGCTATTGATTTTTTTTTGCATCAGGATTATCCAAATGCAGAGTTTGTTATTATTGATGACAGTGAAGAATCTATCGCTTCACTGATTCCCAAACATCCAAATATCCATTATGTATATAATAATTCATTAGGTACCAGTCTTGGCAAGGTTAGAAATATAGCCTGCGAAAAGTCCAAGGGAGAAATTATTGTTCACTGGGATGACGATGATTGGTATGCACAAGATTGGGTGAGCCAACAGGTCAATGCTTTAATTAGCTCTGGTGCAGATATTACCGGTTTATGTGATATCAATTTCTTCTCTGCTTTTACAAATAAAAGGTGGACCTACAGAGATACTGAAAAAGAAAAGCCATGGGTTTATGGCGGAACTTTAGCCTACTGGAAATCTTTCTGGAGCAAACAGCCTTTCCATGGCTTGCAGGCTGGAGAAGATAATGACTTTATCTGGAAGTCATCCCAGACTAAAATACATCCGCATAACTACATTGATGGTTATATCAGCGTCATTCACAGAGAAAATTCTGGAATCCTGATGTATGAAGATCCACGAAAAAAAATAAGAGTAGAAAAATGGATGAAAAAGATGGATGCCCCGGAAGTATGTGAAAAGCACTCTATCTTTTCGACTAGTTCAGATCTGCCTCTGGTAAGTTGCATTATGCCAACGGCTAATCGTAAAGATTTTATTCCCGATGCAATAGCTAATTTTCTAAAGCAAGATTATATGAATGCTGAACTCGTTATCATCGATGACGGAAAAGATTCTGTAGCTGATTTAATTCCTGAAAACCCACGCATCAGGTATTTTTATTTCGAACCACTTGGCAAAATAGGCACAAAACGTAATATCGCTTGCGAAATAGCGAATGGAGAATTGATCACACACTGGGATGATGATGACTGGTATGCACAAGATTGGATTTCTCATCAGGTACAGGCATTAATCAATGCTGATGCTGACATTTGTGGCATCGACCAGGTGCAATTTTTCGCGCCTGCCCTTAATCGTTATTGGATGACAAAAAACAGCAATTCTAAACTACCCTGGTTAACGGGTGCATCACTGATTTATAGAAAATCATTTTGGGAGCAGCACCCTTTTAAAAATCTGCAAATAGGGGAAGACGATGACTATATCCGAAATTCAGGAGCGAGAGTTTTTGCCCATGATTACTTTCAGGGCTTTATTGCCAGGTTACATCTAAATAATACGAGTATCAAGTTTTTCGAAGATGAAGAAGAGCAGAAAGCCAATTAAAAATAAGCATTATAATAAATACAGAAACGCCATAATTCTATTCAAAAAAGCTCGTAAATCTGAAAAAGCATGAAGCACCTGATTCTGTACTGTTTTCTGGGAAATATTAAGTCTTTCACTAATTTCTTTGGTAGAGCGGTCATCCAGATATTTCATTTTGAAAATTTCCGCCCGTTTTACAGGTTGCATTGCCAACCAGATAGAAATACACCATTTAAGTTCTTTCTCTTTAAATAAAGAGTCTGCCTGTAAGGAGGATAAGAGCAAATGATCAAGCGGGATTTCAAAATGTGGTGTCGTTTTACCTTTTTTGTAAAGCATATATACCTGATAGCGGATAGCCCCTATTAAATAGGCATAGATATTCTCAATATTCTTTTTCTCTTTTTTTATCCACAGATCACTAAAAACATCCTGAACCACCTCTTCTACTAACTCTATATTTCGTAACCGCTTAAAAGTTTCGTTATAAAGCTTTTTCCAATACCTTTCGTAAATCTCTTCAAATGCTGCCCTGTCCCCTTCTTTCAAGTAAGCAGTTAATTCCGCATCAGAGTAAGAATGATAAACCAATTGCGTAGTTCTCATATTCATATAACTAAATGGTTAAATCATAAAATTTTCAGCACTGGTAAAAATTTATTTTATAAATTCCTGTTTCACCTTAATAAGCAGAAAGTTGAATTCAGCTAAATGCATTTAAAAAATAATGGTCGCATTTATTTGAAAAATAGTGAATTACGAGTCCTTGTATTTACAGCTATTTTAAAAACTAACTATCTAAAATATAAAGAATTATGTAGATTAGCCATGCCGATTACCACATTTACACATATGTATTGAATCGGTTTTTTACCATTTTAATAAAACCAAATATATCCAACACCTTTGTATAAACTGAGCTTATGAAATTCAGATTACTCCTTATGATGTGCACCATATTTTGTGGCATAAATCAGGTAATGAGTCAGGCGCCGCCCTCCATTAATCCACAATTGCTTCAAAGTGCATGGCCTGCATCCTGGATTACTTCTCCAGCCACACAACAACGTGAATACGGAGTCTATCATTTCCGAAAAACCTTTCTACTCCCTACAGCTACTAAACCAAAATCTTTTTTAATTCATGTAAGTGCAGATAATCGCTATCGCCTATTAGTAAACGGTAAAGCGGTCTGCTCAGGCCCGGCTCGCGGCGATCTGTTTAACTGGTTTTTTGAAACCATAGATATCGCTCCTTATTTAACCGAAGGAGAGAACGTTCTTGCCGCATTGGTATGGAATATGGGTAACCTTGCTGCTGTAGCACAAGTTTCCAATCAAACAGCTTTTGTCGTACAAGGTAACTCTGCCGCAGAGCAAATGGTCAATACTGATCTGAGCTGGAAAGTCAAAAAAAGTAAAGCCTATACCCCCTGTTCTCTGGATAATGGAGAAAGATTAAAAGCCTATATGGTAGTTGGCCCGGGTGACCAGGTAGATGGCAAATTGTATCCATGGGATTGGGAAACTCTTGCATATAATGATGCCTCGTGGAACGCTGCAGCAGAGCTCACACATCCTCAGCCTGTAGGCTATGGAACCGATAATTTATGGACTTTAGCTCCGAGAAATATTCCCTTATTCACGGAAAGCATATTGCGTTTTCCAGTTGTCCGCCGTACAAATGGCATTAACGTAACGAAAGACTTTGTAACCGGGAAAAGGCCACTCACTATTCCAGCTAATCAAAGGGTAAGTATTTTGCTTGACCAGCAGGCAATGACAGCTGCTTACCCCGAATTAATAGTTTCGGGTGGCAAAGGATCCAGAGTCAAGATGACTTACGCTGAAGCATTATTTGATAAACAAGATCAAAAAGGAAATAGAAGCGAGATAGAAGGTAAAGAAATTAAAGGAAATTACGACACTTTTATGCCCGATGGTGAAGGCAATAGAAAATTCCGTCCTTTATGGTTTAGAGCTTATCGTTATTTGCAGCTGGACATTATGACTGCAGATGACCCATTAATTTTGAATGATATATATGGGATGAAAACGGGCTATCCGCTTAAAATGAATGCATCATTTTCCAGCAATGATCCTTCATTACAGGAAATATGGAAGGTAGGCTGGCGTACAGCACAACTTTGTGCTGGAGATTTATATTATGATACCCCCTATTATGAACAATTACAATATACAGGCGATAGTCGTATACAAGCCTTAATCTCTCTTTATACCTCTGGCGATGACAGACTAATGCGGAAAGCGATTCTGGATTTTTATCATTCCCGCACTCCCGAAGGATTAACACAGGGACGTTATCCGAGTAACAGATTACAAATCATTCCTACCTTCTCCTTATTTTGGGTATCTATGATCCATGATTATTGGATGCACCGGCATGATGATGCTTTTGTCAAACAATTTCTCCCGGCTATCAATGAGACGCTGGAATGGTTTCATACCCATATTGATCAAAAGAAAAAAATGTTAGGTCCGCTCACGTGGTGGAATTTTGTGGACTGGGATAATTTCAATGACTGGGGCACAGCTCCAGGTGCAGATCAGGGAAACTCTTCTATCATCACTTTACAATATGCCTATACCTTAAATCAAGCTGCAGAGCTATTCAGAGCTTTCAACCACCCCACACAGGCAGATGACCAGGAAATGCTTGCATTGGAATTGAATGACCACACCTACTGGTATTGTTATAATAAAACAAATGGCTTGATGGCGGATACTCCCGAAAAACTAACCTATAGTCAGCATGCTAGCATATGGGCTGTACTAAGTGGAGGTGTTACACTACAGGAGGCACAGACAATGATGAGAAAGATTCTGAATGATAAATCCATAGGTCAGGTTACTTTTTTTTATCGATTTTATCTAACGCAGGCTTTAAAAAAGGCTGAAATGGGAGATTTATATTATCAGGAGCTCAAGCCATGGAGAAATATGCTAAAAATGGGATTAACAACTTTCGCAGAAAAACCTGAGCCCACACGGTCTGATTGCCATGCCTGGAGTGCAAGTCCGGATTATGATTTTCTGGCTACGATTTGCGGCATCATGCCTGAAACCCCAGGCTTTAAAACAGTATTAATTAAACCTTCCTTAGGTGAATTAAAAGAAGTTACAGGTACCATGCCTATTCCTTCTGGAAAAGTATCTGTTATACTTAAGCGGACTGGAAAGGACGGAATCCGCGCAGAGATATTACTACCGGAACAGACCTCAGGAACATTTAGCTGGAAAGGGCAAGAAGTCAAATTACATGGAGGTAAACAAATTATAGCCATCTAAAACTAAAAATATGAACTATACCAGCAAGCTCCATCGTCCGCCCTGAAATTTCTTTATTTGCAAACAGATTGTTTAATCTAATTTCTATACGCTATATAACAAAATCAAACATCCAAAATAATATCAGCCAGTATAAATGTAACTTATAATCCATTTTTCTCTAACAATACCATTTTTTTACAACTGCAAATTAATACCCAAAAAAGCCTCCACAATAAAAAAAAGCAAAGTGAAGGAAATAAAATCAGGATATCAATTGATTTTTTAAAGCGTTTGAACCGGGTTAAATTTTTTATAGTATTTTGATAACTAACCAATTACAAAAAACACAGATAATAATAAACGTAAGCTATCATTTCTCAGTTCAAATTTTGCAATACAAATGACAAAAAAAACAGCACAGATAAAAAAGGTTTAAATCAACAAGTGAATATGCGATGTGACAAATAATTCATCATATATATGTGTATAAAATAAAAAATTTTTCCCCAGAAAAATTCGTCAATATTTTTGAAAACCTAAGATTAATAAGGTTATAAGCAATGTTTTTATTATAAAGAGAATACGAAGTCATTAACTGATAGACAATTGTTGATACATTTATTTTTATAATGATTAAAGTAAATGATATTTTTCGTATTTTGTTGATTATTAACCTATAACATCTTCCATGCACATCAAATTACTCGTACCTCCTTAACAATAAAATATTGAGTTATTTTATAATGATTTGCTTAAAATACAGATTTTAAGTGCAGATCATATTTACAGACTAATTAATAATTCGTGTCATTTTTAAATTATAATGTGAAATGGAAAATAAGGAATTGTTCAGACTGCTAGCAGGAAAGAATTCTTTGCGTTTAGAGTTAGAATTAAAACTCAACGAAATGATTAAGAGGGAGTATTATGCCAAAAGTCAGATTATCTTAAAACCAGGACAAATCCCTAACCGCGCTTGGTTTATCGAAAAGGGATCTGCTATGGGATTTGTTTTTAAGGAAGAAAAGAAAGTACCTTTTTGGTTCTGGAATGAGAGTGATATTATGGTTCCACTCAATAGCTTTTTCAATCAGATTCCCTCAGAAACTTATATAGAACTCCTGGAGCCTGGTGTCCTTTTGTCCATATCTTTTGATGACGTGCAAGAAATATTGCTTGGTTTCCCGGAATCGAATGAATATGTGCGCAAGATTATGCAGGATTACCAGCAAATGAGTGAGAAGAGAATTCTTGAATTCGCGGCTTATAAACCCGAAGAACATTATTTGCACTTAATGAGAGATTGTCCTGCAATTTTCAGGAAAGCATCGGTAGAAAGTATTGCCGCCTATCTTGGCATATCCCGAAAAACATTAAACCGCATCAGATCCAGAACCAGAAGATTTTAGAATCAGCAGTTTAACCGAGCAGTTTCCCCACACACTTTCTCAAGCTATTTGACCAGCCGGCATTTTACCAGCCTTCGAGCTGTATCCCTCTACCAAGGGTTACAGCTTTTTTTTGTACTATAAATTTAATCCTTTTGGGACATTTGTCCCTTTTTTAGCGCCAAATCCGTCCGTAAATTGCCTTCATCAAACAAGATAAATTAACGCACTCTATTAATTGCAGGCTGACAAAAATATGTCTTTACACGTCCTTCCCTAGAATGACTATTTCGTTCAGTCCTGCAATTAATTGATTTGGAATTAACCTAATGTATAAAATTATGAACCTACATCCTTTTATTATCATCATTACCGGAATACTAGTTTTGTTATGGGCTTATGCAGCCTTATCAAAACTATTTAACCTCCATCAGTTTAAACAAGCACTAATGACACAGGTATTTCCCCGCTGGGTCGGAAAGATTCTTCTTTACGTTTTACCTCTTTCTGAACTTGTATTAGCCGGCCTGTTAATAATTCCACAGACAAGATTGATTGGTATGTATTCATCTTTATTAATGATGGGAGCGTTTACCGTTTATGTAGGTGGGGCAGTATTTCATATTTACGACCAATACCCTTGTGCTTGCGGTGGTTTATTTGCAAAATTAGGGTGGTATAAGCACTTTAAAGTGAATATTGTATTGACATTAATTGCCCTGGCAGGCGTAATACTAATGGAAGTATAAAAGATCAGGTATTAAGTTCTTCCAGCCTTTCCTTCAGCTGATGTAAGCGGTAAACAAAAACCTCAGCAGATCTTAAGTCAGGATTAATCTTTACATAATTTAGATGTGACTCCAAAAAAAGAGGTACATTCATGACCATAACCCCACGTTCCAGTTCAATTTGATCGGGTAAATTTATTCCAGTAAAATAGGCTTCTAATTCTTCTATTGACATGTTGCGAAGTTAAAAGAAATATCTAAAAAAAAGGCTTTCATAATAAATGAAGGCCTTTTTTTTGGAAAATATAAAGCTTAGAAATTCGGATCATCAGCACTTGGCCCGTAGCTGCCCGGAACAGGGATATCCAATAAGCGCAGATAAACCCCTAACTGCGCACGATGGTGAACAATCTGACTCATGGAATGCCGTATAACTTCTCCTTTTGTTTTTGACATCAGCACCTGCTCCCCATTTTTCAATGTCCAGGTTGGCAACAAGTCTTCTTCTTTTGCAGTTTCTAAAGATGCCACTGCCTCTGCCAATGATTTTTCAAAGATTTCAAGCAACTCAGAATTAGAATTCCACACAGGCGCCTGATAGGCTTGATCTGCAAAATTTAGTCCATTAGTTTTCAAAGTCATGCTCACCCAACCTGGTAATTCAGCGATATGTCCAGCCAATTTCCTGATAGACATACTTTTTTCATGCGGCTGCCAATCCAGCTGACCAGCTGGAGTACGTTCCAGCATTTTACGGGTAACTGCCGATTCTTCAGTTAGTTCTTTTAGTAAGTTTTGAATGGTTGACATCATATTTGTTTTATTTGTTAAATCAAAGAAACAAATGCCGGATGACAACCCTATGTCAGTAGCTTTATTTATGGAGCAAGTTTTTCACCAATACCAGTATAAATACATTTCACTTTAGTCAGTAACGCCTCTGGCTGTAAAATAACAGCATGATCAGCAAAGGCGATAAACCACCGGGCAAATCCTTCTAAGGAAATGGTAAGAAACTGCATTTCTATTCCATCTTCCAAATGATTTTCAGTTACATACCCATGATAATATTTTTGCTGTCCAAGGTGTGGATAAGCATACAGATCGACTTTAATGATCACCTCTTCCAATTTAATCCCTTTGAACATATCCCGGAGATAATCCTTTAAAGATGGATGACGGTCATTATAAAATTCCGCACATGTACTGAGGTCTGTGATCCTGTCAAAACGAAAATCTCTATAAGCTTCTCTTTCTCTGCAATAGGCAATCAGGTGCCAGTAGTTATCCAGATAAAATACACCAACAGGCTCAATTAACCTGAGTGTATGCTCCTGTCTGTAGTATGCGAAATAATTTAACTGCATTACATTTTTCCCGGCAATAGCGTTCAGGATAGTTTGCAAAGAATTATGATACGCATGCAACGCCGGCGAAACATGAGTAGCCTTCAATACTTCTATTCTGTCATCCAGATTTTCAAGGTATTCTTTATCTGCACTTTTCAAAACTGCCCTTACCTTATAAAGCGCATTACTATAAGAACTACCATTCGCAGTATCTGTTAGGTTTACAACCAGCTTCTCTGCTGTAATGAATGCTGTAGCTTCTTCACGGGTAAACATAATAGGTGGTAATCTGTAGCCTTCTGTCAGAGAATACCCTACTCCCGCTTCACCAATAATTGGTATTCCAGCTTCTTCCAGAGACCTTATATCTCTATATACCGTTCGCAAGCTTATCTCAAAACGGTCAGCGATATCCTGTGCTCTGATCGTCCTGCGTGATTGCAATTGAATAAGTATGGCAGAGAGACGGTCTATTCGGTTCATAGCTCAAAGCTATAAATTTAGCTAATAAAATTAGCATATTAAATTTAGCTATTGTCCACAAATGCACACCACATGTTCATTTACGAACAATTATTTTTTACTTAATTTAGAAAACGCAGTTTATTGATACGCAGTGACGCTTCTTTTTATTGGCATATCCTTAGCTAAACGATCAATTCATCAAAAGTCCTTATTTGACACCAGATATGTTTAAACTGAATTTAAAAATAGCAATGCGTAATCTTTGGAAAAACAAGGCATTTACCTTTATTAATATTGGTGGTTTAGCAATTGGTCTGGCCAGTTGTCTCATTTTACTACTGTATGTCTCTTATGAAATGAGTTATGATAAGCAGTTTACGCATCAGGAAAAGACTTATATGGCAATTGATAATTTAACTGCCAATGGAAAGACCACAAGCTGGCCATGGACTCCTGCACCAATGGCCAGAGAGATTAGAGATAAAATACCCGGAGTAGCCTACACTGCGCACTCCACCTTCCCAGAAAACACATTAATAAGCTATAAACATAACAACTTTAAAAAACAAGCAATTTATGCTGAGCCTTCTTTTCTGAAAATACTGGACTATAAATTTATAAAGGGTGATCCGGCGAGTGCCTTAAAACAAATAAACACAGTAATTCTCACCGAAACACTAGCTAAAAGTCTATTCGGTAGTGAAGACCCGATCAATAAAACAATAAAACTAGGAAACACTGAAAATCTTATAGTAGAAGCAGTTATTGAAGATATTCCCAGGAACAATAGTATCAGATTCGACTATCTGTTACCCTGGGCACTAAATGAGAAACATAATCCATCTCTCAAAGAACCCAATTGGAAAAGCAATGTCTGCATGACGTTGATACAACTCAAAGACAATCAGTTCTTCAATCAAGTCAACGGCCAGATGAAAGGTATTTATAAAAGAAACAGAACAATATCTTCTAGTGAAGCCTTTTTGCACCCTGTTTCTAAAATGCACTTATATGATAAATTTGAAAATGGAAAATCCACAGGTGGTAAAATTGATCAGCTCAGGATCTTCCTGTTGCTCGCTTTTTCTATTTTGCTGATTGCCTGCGTAAACTTTATGAACCTATCTACAGCAAGGTCTGAAAAAAGAGCAAAAGAAGTAGGCGTGCGTAAAGCCATTGGATCTTCCAGAAAATCCCTGGTTAGTCAGTTTATGCTGGAGTCCATGTTATTGGCAGTTATTGGTATGCTGGTGGCTTTTACTCTACTGGAACTAAGCCTTCCCTATTTTAATGGATTACTCAACCTTGAACTGATTATCAATTATAAAGACTGGAAATTCTGGTCAACATTAATTAGTTTAACCTTATTGACCGGCTTCATCGCAGGAAGTTACCCTGCATTTTATCTGTCCTCTTTTGAACCGGTTAAAGTATTGAAGGGATTTAATACAGCTGGAAATTCTTCGCTTTCAATCCGTAAAGTACTTGTAATCTTTCAGTTTATCTTCGCCGCCTGTCTGATAGTCTGTACTGCTGTGATTTATCAACAATTGAACTATGTAAGAAATAAACCAATTGGATACAATAAGGCCGGTCTGGTAGACATATTTGCTGAAGGAAAACTAAGGAATAAATCCCAACTGCTTTTGATCAAAGATCAATTACTCCAATCAGGTGCCGTCACCGATGTAACTTATTTCAGTCAATCACTCGATGACGGAGGGAATAATACAAGTGATTTTAGTTGGACAGGTAAAAAACCAAATGATATATTCATCTTTAATTATCGGCAAACAGGATACGATTTCACTAAAACAACCGGTGCAAAAATGCTTTCGGGCAGAGATTTTTCCCCCGAATATAAAGACTCAGCAACAATTATTTTAAATGAAGCAGCGGTAAAAATAATGGGTTTAAAAAACCCCGTAGGGACTGTAATTAAATATGCTAACCAGCCATTAACAATTATAGGGATAATGGAAGATTTCGTTATGGAATCTCCCTATAAAAGTGCAGAACCAATGGTTATCAGTTATAATATGGAAGAAATATATACGATCATTTGCAGGTTAAATCCTGATCAAAATATAAGTAATTCAGTCAATAAGATAGATAATATAGTTAAAATGATGAATCCGGACTTTCCAGTAGAACGACATTTTGTAGATGAAAGTTTCGAGACGAAATTTCAGAATGAGAAGCTACTGGGTATTTTATCAAATTGGTTTGGAGGCTTTGCTATTTTCATTTCCTGTCTTGGACTTTTAGGCCTCGCTTTATTTATGTCCGAACAACGAAAGAGAGAAATAAGTATCCGCAAAGTATTAGGAGCGAACAATTTAAACATCATTACCTTATTAAATAAAGACTTCATTAAACTAGTAGTTATTGGCAATTTAATCGCATTTCCAGTTGCTTATATAATTATAAACAACTGGTTAGCGTCCTATAGTTTCAGAATTTCTATCTCTATTTTGCCTTTTGCAATTGCAATTGGGCTTTCCTTATTAATTACGATCATTACAGTAAGCCTTCAATCCATAAAAGTGATCAAATCAAACCCCGTCGATGCTCTTAAACATGAATAATTACTGCCTGTAAGTAAACAAAACTACCTATCCTTTTTAAGCTGCCCAAGCCTTTCTTTTTGTTCTTTGATACGACTTTCCAGCCGATCATGTTTTTCTTGAGAGTGAGCCTCTAAAGCACCCCTATCAGCATTATGCTCATGATGATTATCTACCCAGCGTGACAACTGATTTTCCCGGAGAGCAACAAGTTTAGCAGGTGCAGGAATAAAGACTTCATCATCTACATTTGTCCGGGTAATATCTTGCGTTAACGGCTCGAGAACAGTATTAACAGGAGTTTCCCAATCTTCCCAAACATGAGCAATCAACACAGACTTGCCATTTGGGATATTTGCAGAGACTTTATCCAGATAATCTGACACGCCCTCTGCCCTGACCGTATCGCCAACTGAACCAGCAACCATACCAGCTCCTATGCCCACAAGAAAACCAAGCGGTCCAGCCAATAATCCAATCAATCCACCAATTATTCCTCCTCCTATTGCACTGTAACCTTCTGCTTCATCTTTAGCAGAGCGAATCGCTGTAATTCCATCCTTATCCTTACTCAGAATATAAGATTCTCCTAAAGAAATTTCTTGTGAATGATCTAATTGTTGGATGGCCTGCATGGCATTAAATGCCTCTGAATCAGTACTGAACAAGGCCTGTATTATTTTTTCCATAATTGATAACTTATTGGGTCAAAACTATACCTGTAAAAGCAATCAAAAAGCACTTTTGTTTGGTGCAGAAGCTTTATTATATAACATATCAGCTATTTTATATAATTTTCTTGAAGGGCCTTACGCCACTCCTTAAGTTTATAGGATGAGATACCTGGCAATCAACATCAATTACAAACTGGATCAGGATTGGTACTGCAGATTAGGATCTATAGTAGCCTGCCATAAATATTTTAACGAACTTGGGCCCGAGCATGGTCCCAGCGTTGCGATTTACGATACAGAAATGGGTAAATATATGTGGCTCAGCGAGGCGTACCGCGAAAACAACCCCCGTTTAACTGAGATTATACAGAACGCCACAAATCCCGTAAAACCCTGAATATCAGACTACCCTAAAGGACAATTATCGCAGCGCTTCCCCTTTTTATACTTCTCACAACATTCCTTTTTCTTTTTAGAATTTGATTTGGAATGCTTTTTATCTTTATGTTTTTTCTTATCCACGGTACAAATCTTACAACCCTAAAAACAATAATAAGACACAAAATTACAATTAATTAATGAGATGATAATCAGACAAGTTTAATACTATTAAACCATTTGTCATGAATAGCATCATAAACTCCATTTTGCCTTAATAAATCGAGAGTTTCATTAATCTGATGCTTCAGTGCGAGGTCACCCTTTTTCATAGCTATAGCATATTCAGACTCAGTTCCCGGCATAAACATACCGATCTTTAATTTTTGATGTTTCGCAAGAAAACCACCCACAATCGGTGAATCATCTATCAGTACGTCAATTTTATGCGCAAGGAGCTTTTTATAGAGTTCATCATTTGTATCCGTATGCACAGTTGTATTTCCGGGAAACTGCACCATGACATATTTTTCAGCTTCAGTAGCAGTCCTGATTCCTATTTTTTTATTCTTAAAACTACTCAGATCAACCAGACCATCGCCACCATTAACTACCGCACATAACTGGAATTGCAAATAAGGTTTACTAAATTCCAGGATCATTTGCCTGGAGGTAGTCATAGTCACTGCTGAGCAGATCATATCCAGCTCACCTTTATATAGTTTTTCGAGGATAGTTTTCCATAATGAAACCTCATAATGTAGTTCGAGGTTCAAAACTTCAGCAACTGCCCGGATCATGTCTACTTCAAATCCTTCAAATACAGATGAATTATAATCGCTGTGTAAAGGAAAAGGCGCTGCAGAATCCAGTCCTATCTTCAATATTTGTTTCATAATTTGTTATTTCAATTCTCAGGGGTCGTATATTCGCATCGATCCCTTCTTTTATTCATTTTTTCTAATGAAGATTAACAACCCGGGCTAACTCGTTATTTTATACTGACAATTTTAGTTAATTTTAAGGGTCTTTTTCAATATTCTCCAATATAAATATTTCATTTGACGATCAGAAAATTAAAACCATCAGAAAACACTGATTAATAATAGAGTTATGGCAGCGGCAAATAAAGTACTTAGAAAATTTACCCAATCATTGCTCAGCAAATTGCGCCTTTCATAGCTTGCTCCCAGCACTGAATCGGAAAGATTTCCCATAAAACCTGCAAAAACAAGAATTAACATGCACTCATCGCTTACGCGAAACAGCCTGTAGACTAATGCCACTATACCTGCCCCTGCTATACCAATCAATGTACCTTCTAAACTGATCACACCGTCGAGCCCTTTTCTCTCTCTTCGCCAGCTCAGACAATTATAAAACCTTTTGCCATATAATACACCCAACTCAGAAGATAAAGTATCTGCTGTAGCTGAGGCAAAACTTCCAGCTGCCATAACTAATAAAATCTCTTTATACTCAGGAAAAACTATCGCCACAAAAGAAAGCAGCGTTGCTGTTCCGGCATTAGCCAGCACTTGTCCGGATTTCCTTTGAACAGCATCTTCTGGCTTATCCAGTTGCATTTTCGCTTTCCTGCCCCATGCTGTAGCCAGTGTACCCAATAGAAAAAAAGCGGCTAGCAAAGCCAGTCCCGCATAACCAATTCCAAGAAAAATAAGTATTCCGCATACTACTCCGGTAATGGCTGCTCCCGTAGTTAACTTTCGGAAATAGACACTGAAATATCCTCCTGCAATCAATAAAATGGCAACAGGAACAGCGGTGTGTTGAATCAACATGCTTAAAAGTAATAAAATTTATGAGACAGCATTGACAAGATTGAAGATATTCTTTGTAATTTTAAAAAATATATGTTTCGTTATTTTCTGGTTGCGCTATTTCTTTTTATGAGTACTTCTTGTGCACTATTCGCACAGGAAAAACCCGCATTAAAAGACACTGTAGCACAGCAAGATGTAAACGATATATTTAGAATATTGTTTAAGAAAAAAACAGATACCAGTTTTAAAAAGACAAGCAGTCTGGCTATACTTCCGTCCATCGGATATACCCCAAGTACAGGCTTCATGTTTGGTGCAGATGTTGCTGTCACTAAGATATTTGGCAATCCTAAAACAACTACAATATCTATTTTTGATGCTTTTGGAGCAGTTTCGACTAACCAGCTTGCCCTGATACAACTAAAACATAACGTCTATTCCGAAGCCAACCAATGGTATTTGGAAGGAAGCTGGGAATTTGGAAAAACTGTTGTTCTTGACCATGGAATTGGCACAGGCAAAGACGACCCGGGAATATCTCCGATCAAGTATACTTATGCAAAGTTATATGAAAATATATACGGTAAGATATTTGATAACTTTTATGCTGGAGCAGGCCTGGCCTTTAATTATTATACAAATATTGATGATGAACGTGAGAATTCAGCCAAGTCAAAAACCAGAAATCACTTTTACAGTGTTAAAAACGGTTTCCCAACCTATGGATATACAGCCAGCGGATTATCAGTAAACCTGCAATATGATACACGTGACCAGCCATTTCGTGCCTATAAAGGAGTTTATATCAATCTATCGCTCAGGTCAAATAGAAAATGGCTGGGGAGCGACCAGAATGCCACACAATTAAAAACAGAATTGAGAAAATACTGGTCACTATCTCAAAAGAATCCTGAACACGTCCTTGCCTTCTGGCTATGGGGTTCTTATCTGTTAAAAGGAACAATCCCTTATTTGGAATTGCCAGGAACAGGAAGTGATAGCTATCAGCGTATGGGCCGGGGCTATACAATTGCCCGCTTTAAAGGCCCCTCTTATTTTTACAATGAATTGGAATACAGATTCCCCATTACAGCGAATAAATTAATCAGTGGAGTTACATTTTTCAATATGCAAACCGCTAATAATCAGTTTCGCACACGTCTATTTGAATATTGGGAACCAGGTGGAGGAGCCGGTTTACGCATCTTATTCAACAAACATACAAGAACGAACCTATGTCTTGATTATGGCTTTGGTAATGGATCAAATGGTGTTTTCGTCGGCATCAACGAAGCCTTCTAGAACTCGAACTGAACCTTTGCTCTCAACCCATATTTAGAAATACCAGGATTGTCTAAATAATTGAATCTTCTGACTAAATCCAGGCGGACAACTTTAAAAATATTCCCAATTCCTATGCTGCCTTCTATATAAGGTAATTTACCCAGCGAATAAGTAGTTTTAACGCCATCACCATTTACCGGGAACTGCAATAAAGAAGCATCCTGATTAGGATCATTCTCTTTTCTCAAACCACCATACAGTCCTTTAAAAGTAATATACTCTCTTAATTTCAACTTTTTTATCAATGGTATTCTATTTAATATCAATCCATTGAAATTATGATCAATATTCAAACTCACATAATGATCACTAACAAATTCCATAAAATTCATAAGGTTATAAGCATATATCTGATAAGAATAACTTTGATTTGCTCTATGGATATCCAGTAATGGAAAAGGCACCTTGCCTGCTATATAACCACCTTCCAGCCTTACATCCGAGCGCCCAAACTGGGAAAAATAGAAACGCTTATCAATGCTACCCATAATATTATGGTAATTATACTGCCCTCCAAATAACCCCTTTACCCCTCTTGAATAATTCAGGTTAAACACCGGATATTTTTCAATTATCCTCTCACGGAAAGTTTTACCCTGATAAAATTTTTCAAACGGAGCATAGCGAAGATCCAGACTAAGTTCAGAACTAGTGACCTGATCAGTAAGTACAGCATTATTATCTACATACCTGGCAAAAATCAATGATCCCGCAGGAGTTTGTGACCATTTTTTAAATCCGAGATTAAAAGAAAAGTGATTGCTATATTCCTGCATATAGTTGACCCTGTAATAATCACTATATAAAAACTGGTTACTTTCTCCTCTTTTAAAAGATGCGACAAAATTATCCTCTGGAATTATATTCTTAGCCCCATCCCCTGGAATATCAACATCACGCTGGAAGCTCGCTCTGATAAAACTCTGAGGAAAAGTATAAATAGACTTATTGTTAAAAGCATAAGCAGCACTCAGATAACCTTTCATTTTTTCATCCTTAAAGCCATAGGCAGCATAAGTATCAAAATAAAATCTTTTACTGAAGTCTGTAGTCGTACGCCCTCCGAACCTCAATCTGAAGCCCTCCAGGCTATTGAAACTATAAAAGCTATAAATTGGTCCAACTTCAGTCTTTCCATACTTCTTATAGCCTATAAAAAGGATAGAAGCTACATCCATTAAACGTTTAAAAGACTTCATTTGGCCAAGACTATCCATATTATGATAAATCTTGATCTTTTCATTCGCTAAAGTATCCAGACGATTATTTGCCCAAAATTGATCAGTTCTGTTTTCGGCTTCCGGAACCACAACAAGGCTTTCCCCCTTATAAATCGCATCTGGTTGCATCACATTAGTTTTATAATCTTTAATCACAACTGTCCGCTCTCCTTTAAAACCCCTTCCTCCATCACTTCCCAAACCAAAATCTACTAATAGATGACTTTTACTCAAGTGAAACTTGCCCAATGAATCCTGTTCAAAATTCAGCTTAACTTCCATAGCCCGGACAAAATTTATATTAACATCTTTACCCGTTTTCAAGAATGCATTCTGAACAGCATACCTCCCATCCATCGTGATATAAATCTTTCCTTCAAACAACAGTGCATTTTTATTACGTGGAACAAACGAAAGCTCAATTAAATTAGGCTTTGAAGTCTTGATCGTATCCGTGATAAAAAACTTATAAAATGTAGGTGCACTAGCTGCAATAGGACTTAAAAACTGGCTATTTGTAAAAATGATATTGTTATCATAGATATTTACATCCGCATACATTCTTTCAAAATAATTACCGATAGCATTATTATCAACCAGCCCGTTATCAAAATTAACATGCTTATCAGCCAGCATAATTACCTTTGTTTTTTCAGGGTTCTTACGGTAATAATTCTGAGAAAACCGTTCACGAAGATAAATAGGTAAAATATTCTTTCCCCCTATTGCAGACGAATCCTGCTGATCAAATAAGAACTGATATTTACGGAAAAGCTTTTTATTCTTAAATTTCTCTGATAAATTACTAAGTGAAAACTGCATCCAATCATACTGCTGATACTGCACTGCATTTGCACTTTCAAGCCTGTTCATCGGTTTATGCTCAATTACTTTCCTGATCAGTTCAACAGCCGGATTTCCCTTATTCTTGTAAGGAGCTTTTTTATTCGAACTGATTTTTACTTCAATCAGATTCTGTGACTCTTCCTGCAACTTAATATTCAATACTTGTGATTGACCAGCAACTACAGGAAAAAAACGTGTTTTAAAGCCTACATATTCGACCTGTAACTGGGTATAAGACTCACTGGTACTAATCTCGTATTTTCCATCAATATCTGTTCTGGCCATTATTTTTGACCCTTTAAACAAAACTGTAACATAAGGAATAGGGCTTCTATCCTTAATATTTGTTATAGTTCCTGAAATTACGGTACGCTGGGCCGCAGCCTGCAGCGTAAAAAGAAAAACAAGTACAGTCAGTACACAAAAAGACTTCTTCTGGATATCAATCATAATCTAAAACGCCTGGCCTAAGTCTTTTTGTTAATATTTATGCAAATAACTGCTTAATCACGACATTGATCAGCTGTGTATTAGATGATAACTATTTGTATACCACATAATCACTCTAATTAACCAAATGTTTTTCAATTAAGATGTTAATGTATGTTAAAAATCATACCAATTCATGACTGTAACATAAAAAAAATCAAAAACATACGTTTACAAACAGGATGCATAGCTATAGGCCACAGCAACAACACTAACTTAAGCCAATTGTTTTCTCCCGGAATGCTTTTGGCGCGGCCATGGTCTGGCGTTTAAAGAAAAGATTAAAGTTTGCAGGATATTCGAAACCCAGGCAATAGCCAATTTCCGAAATATTCCATTCCGTATGCTTAAGCAAAGCGATGGCCTCATTTGCAATACGCCCGGAAATATGCTCAGAAGTAGTTTTCCCAGTTACCTCCTTCACCGCATGATTCAGGTGGTTTACATGGATAGACAACCGTGCAGCAAAATCATTCGCAGTGCGCAGCGGTAATACATGATCAGGAGAATAAATAGGAAATTGTCTTTCCAGCAATTCAAAAAACAAAGAAGCAATACGGGAAGAAGCATTATTTGATTTCACCTGTGCTTCACAAGGCTGCATCTTCATCGCCTCATGAATAAGCAGGTTGACGTAATTACGGATCAGATCATACTTATAAGTATAATCGCTCTCCATTTCTACCAGCATTTTTTCAAAGATTCTGGCTACATGTTCCTGCTGGTCCTTATTGATATAAAACACAGGATTATCCTGTATCCTGGCCAGCAAAGAATTCTTTAGCGGTTCTGTGCGCTGGCGCATGAAATTTTCGGTAAATAAGCAGAAATAGCCCGATTGGAATTCAGAAGTTGACTGCCAGGAATATGGAATAGTCTGATTGGTAATCATCAACGCACAACCATCAATTTCTATCTGCCGGTCTGGATAATGTAATACCCCTTTTCCAATGATGTAAGCAATTTTATAAAAATCTCTTCTGTTATAAGGAGAAGGATTTAAGGTGCAGTAACCGAACCTTTTAAATACATTAAAATGTCCGGTATGTGCATCAAGTATTGTATTGGGAATAGTGACGTCTGGCCGGTTAACAGCAAACATCTCATAAAACTCCTGAAGGGACATACTTTTTTTCACGCATTAAAATTGCATAAATTTTAAGATGTCCCTATATTTTTATTGTAATATTATGGTTTGATAACGTCTCCGGGATGAATTTCTTCATTTGCCTGACTAACCAGGACATCCCCTTCTTTAATATCACCGAAAATTTCTATTCTGTCATCCGTTTCACGTCCCTTTTTAACGGTTACCTTTTCTGCTTTTCCACCAGTAGAACGAATTACATATACACCTTCTGCACTCTCCACTAAAGCCGATTTAGGCACAGTAAAAGTGCTTGCATTTGCTGGCAAAGGAATCGATACATCTGCTACCATTCCCGGTAAAAGCTGCTTTAATAAATTAGGCACATCCATCTCTACTCTTTCTGAACGTAAACGCTGATCCAGTGCACCAGACAACCTTTTTACTTTAGCACTAAACAATAGATCCGGTTGTGATTTCACTGTAAAAGTAACTGCATCTCCTTCTTTAAGATATCCAGTATATAATTCCGGAATAGAGATAGCCAGACGCAAATGTTTCTGCTGTTGTAAAGTAAATAAAGGGAATTCCGATCCCTTTCCCGAAGGTCCTACATAAGCCCCGAGATTTACATTTCTCGAAGAAATTATCCCATCAAAAGGAGCACGGATTTCCAGGTAATTCTGGATAGAGCCCACTTCTTTATAAGCAGCCTTTGCCGCGTTAAACTGAGCAAGATCTGAGTTTCTTTTCGCAATAGCCTGATCCAGATCATTCTTTGAAATTGTTCCGGGAGTTTTACTAGTTTCAAACAAACGGTCATAATTCGCCTTACTAGCTGTATAAACAGCTTCCTGAGATTTTAGACGGGATTCCGCAGCTGCAAGTTGCGAAGCCAGTTCTGGAGCTTCCAATGTCATTAACAGCTGCCCCTGTTTAACCTCAGAGCCAATATCCGCCTTTAGCGTTCTTACAAAACTGCTTACCTTGGCATATAAATCGACCTGTTGATAAGCGATCAGTTCACCTGGCATTTTCAGGGTAGTCGCCATTTTTTCCTTGCTCAAAACAAAAGTCTTGAGCTCAACTTTTTTATCAGCAGCTTTATTTTCTTTTTTCTCCTCGTGATGACAACTGCTCAGCATAGCTGCCAATGCAATACTGCTTAAAAAAAAGGAAGTCCGGCGGAATATTTCTTTGTTCATTATATGAGATGCTATGTATCTGTTCTTATTTGTATTTGAGGTGTTCAACACCTGATTATTATTTACCTTCATGTAATCCTTTAATAAAATGTGCACTTTCTTCATCTTCCGGATCCAGGGATAAGGACTGTGTAGAAACTTTACCTTGTACCCATGCAAATACCATAGGCAAGATAATTAATACGGCGAAAGTAGATGCAATTAATCCTCCGATTACTGCTCTTCCCAATGGAGATACCTGATCACCACCTTCTCCATGACCAATAGCCATCGGTAACATACCCGCCACCATCGCCACACTGGTCATGATGATTGGACGTAAACGTAGCCCAGCCGCTTCTCTGGCAGATTGCAGTGCATTTCCGTTATGCTTTCTTAACTCTTCTGCGTTCGTAATTAACAGTACCGCATTGGCAATAGACACCCCAACAGACATGATAATCCCCATATAAGACTGTAAGTTAAGCGTAGAACCCGTCAGCTTTAACAATAACAAGGAGCCTAATATTACCGCCGGTACTGTTGCCAAAATAACAAGCGGCACTCTGAAAGACTGGAAGTTCGCAGACAACATTAAGAAAATCACTATAATAGCCACTAGCAGACCAGTCTGCAAGCTGCTCAGTGTTTCATCCAGCACCTTTCCTAAACCAATTTGTTCTACTACAACTCCCCTTGGCAATTCACCCAGATTTTTGATAGCCAAAGTCACATCTTTATTTGCCGACCCCAAATCTTTATCATTCAGATTGGCAGTTACAGATAAGTATGGCGTAGCTCCAAGGTTATCATTTTCACCATAAGTAGTATCAGCTTTAATTGTAGCCACATCACTCAATACAGGCCTGCTGCTGTTCTTTAGCAATGGAATCTCTCCAAGCTCATCCTTACTATTCATCTCATTTAAAGGGACCTGTACCTGAACACCATAAGATAAGCCTATCTTTTCATCCACCCAGTTATTCTTGTCAGTATAACGCGAAGACGAAGTAGAAGCAATCAGTGATTTAGAAATATCATTTAAATCAATTCCCAATTGCGCCGCACGTACCCTGTCAATATTAATATTTAAAGAAGGATATTTAATCGGTTGTGCAATCTGAACATCCCTCATATAATCGATTCTCTTTAATTCAGCTACGATTTTACCCGCATATTCTTCATTTATCTTTTTATTTTTACCAGCTATCCTTACTTCAACCGGAGTTGGAGAACCCTGACTCAATACCTTATCAGTTAATTCTATTGGCTCAAATGATAACTTTACATCCGGAATCTCTTTTTTAATCGCATCACGCAACTTATCTTTCAACTCGTCCATATTCACATGATAATCTTTCAATGCGATCTGGAAAACAGCCTCATGAGGCCCACCCATGAATAAATAGATTGGATTTACAGAGAAAAGTGCAGGATGCTGGCCTACATAAACGGATGTAATACCCACATGCTCAGGGCCCACTAATTTTTTCAGCACCTTCAATATCATGTTTGCTTTTTCTTCTGTCCTTTCTAAACGTGTACCATCAGGAGCACGCATCCTCAGTTGAAACTGGCTTGAATTCACTTTAGGTAATACATCACGGCCAATATTGGATAACATTAAGATCGCAGAACCAATAATAACGATCAGATAGATAATTACAACCGGCTTACGGATCAGGAATAAACGGTCTATGAAACGCATAAACCTATTTCTGAACTTATCAAATAAGGTTACCTTTCCACCTTCATCATAACACTCACGCTCTACCAGAATTTTCTTCTGATTCAGCGTTTCCTGCTCAGACTCCAAAGTTAAACCCGTCTGATTAAAAGCATCCTCATCCTCAGTAATTGCAGGATCAGTTTTTACATGCTTATGCGGATGCGCCACCATTAACCAGTTGGCCAGAATAGGGACAAAAGTCTGGGACAAAAGGAAAGAAATGATCATGGAGAACCCAATCGCTAATGCTAAAGGTAAAAACAAGGCTCCAGGTATACCTGTCATTGTAAAAGCAGGTGCAAATACAGCAAGGATACATAATAAGATCAGCAACTTAGGAAAAGCGATCTCCTTACAAGCATCCCATATCGCCAGCGCTTTAGGTTTCCCCATATCAAAATGCTGGTGAATATTCTCTATAGTTACCGTGGACTCATCCACCAGGATACCAATAGCCAGTGCCAGCCCCGAAAGTGACATGATATTAATCGTCTGCCCAAATAGTTTCAGGAACAATACACCTGCAATAATTGAAGTTGGAATCGTCAGAATAACGATTAACGCAGCTCTTTTATCTCCCAAAAACAGCAATACCATTAAACCCGTCAGAATAGCTCCAATAGCACCCTCACTGATTAAACTTTCTACAGCATTAATAACAGATACAGACTGGTCAAACTCATAAGATAACTTCACATCCTCAGGCAATGTATTTTGAATTTTCGGCAAATTAGCCTTCAGATTTTTAACTACATCCCACGTGGAAGCATCTCCCGATTTCGCGATACTCAGGTAAACAGAACGTTTACCATTAATCAATGCATAACCATTCGTTACATCCGCACCATCCTTTACACTGGCAACGTCACGTAAATAAAGATTTTGAACCCCTCCTTTAAACAATGGGATATTCTCAAAATCTTTGATTTCTTTAATTGTATAATTAGTAGGTGTAATATAATTTTTATTACCTATCCGCACATTTCCCGAAGGAGCCGTTTGGTTATTGGTACTGATTGCACTTACAATTTGCTCTACCGTAAGATTATGCGAACGCATTAAACCCGGATTCACATTAATCTCTACTGTACGCGGACTACCCCCAAAAGGAGCCGGAGCCAGTAATCCTGGAATAGCCGTAAAAGAAGCACGTACATAGGTATTTGCTAAATCCTGCAACTCATTGTTACTGCGGGTTGGACTGCTTAATACCAGCTGTCCAATAGGTAATGACGAAGCGTCAAACCTGATAATAAAGGGGGGCTGGGACCCGGGGGGAAAGATCGCCTGGGCCCGATTGGACAGTGCACTCAACTCTGAGGCTGCCTGTGCCATATTCGTTCCCTCATAATAGGTCAGCTTCATCAGCATCAACCCCTGTGTATTTTTAGTTTCAATGCTTTTTATACCATTTGCAAAAAGCAGGATATTGACATAGTTTTTAGCGAAATAAGACTCCATTTGAGTTGGTGTATATCCCCCAAACGGGTGGGCGATATAAATAACCGGCAAATTCATCTGAGGTAAAATATCGACCTTGATACTGGTCATGGCACTGATACCGAAGAACAGTAAACCGGCAACAAACACCATTATTGAAATGGGTTTTCGCAATGCAAAACGTATTAAATTCATATCTGGGTAGCAGCTTAAAATTCGTTAATAAATAGATTATAATCACCCATTGCGGCTGATTTCAATAATAAAGCCTGCCAAACATTGGTATAAGCAATATCACGATCAGTCTCTGCTCTGTTCAGCGCATAAAGTGCCTGCGTTAAATCAACAATCGTTGTCAACCCATTTTTATACAAAGTACTTTTCTGCAAATACGCCTCACTCGCTGCCTTAACCTGAACAGGAGCTTCATTATAATTGTCCATTGCATTCTTGATCTTGGTTTCAGCAAGGGCCAGCTGTGCATGTAATTGCTGATCAACCAGCTCATATTCATTCTGCAGACCACTGGAAATATAGCGTTGTGCTTTAACCTGCGGAGAATTACGCAGGATCGTTGTTAAGTTCCAGGTTACGCCAACACCAAATAAATAATTACCCCTTGTTGGATTCACCCCATCACCATAACTATGTGAATATGCATTCAGGTTATTTGGATAATTAGCATCAAATCCAGACCCTCTGCCCTGTAATATCCCAATTAAAGAGAAAGTCGGGTAAGCAAGTTTTTTATAATAATTCAACTGTTGATTACTAACCTCTATCCTGTTCTTATAGAACTTCAAAAGCGGATGCTCCTTGAAATTCACATTAGTATCCGTTAATAAGATTGATTTCGGAACATGGTTAATAGATGCAGTATCCACCTTGAAATCAGTAGCAGTAACTCCCATCAAAATCCCCAGCTTGTTTGCCTGTTCTTGTTCCAGATCAATCGCCTTGGTTAGTGAAATTTTAGCATTAGACACCTCCGCAGCAGCTAATGCAGAATCTACGCCGGCGATCAAACCATTTTTTGCACGCAGTGCAGCATTATCTTTAAAAATTGTAGCTCTTTCCAGATTTTTCTGCTGAGACTTAGTCAAGCGCTGAGCCGCCAGTAAATTCAGATAAGCAGCAGACACCCGCACTTCGTGCTGGAATATTTCCTGGTTCAGATCATTTTCATCCCGCTTAAGGACTTCTTTCGAAACTTTGATCTTTTCACGAATTCTTCCGAAGCTGAAAAAATCCCAGTTTATATTACTGAGATAAAGCGCTCCAAAGGCAGCATTCCAATTTTGCTGGGCAAGTGCCGGGCCAGACGAAGCCGTACTTAACCCACCCAAAGCAGAAAGCGGTCCGTTCTGACCATTAATAGTTCCATAATCTTGCTGTGCAGCAAGCGTTAAATTTGGGAGATACTCCCTTCTGGCCTGTTCAACTGACTGTTTAGAGGCACTCACATAATTGCCTTTCGCCTTTATAGTTCCATAGTTTGTAATTGCTGCATTTACCGCATCCTTCATATTTAAAGTTTGCGCGTCAGCAGTAATAGCAGTACACAGAAAAGAGGAAAAAAGAATTGTAGAAAATGATATTCGGGGCATTAGATTGATGTTAAATTAAATCGATATTCTACTTAGTGTTTATTGTACATGACAAAAGTATCTGTTAGAACATCAACCGGAAATATTCAGTTCAAATCAATACTTATTAAATTCAAACAATTAGGCTCAAAAACCCCTATTCAAGGCCGTTTAAGCCCTTTAAATGGAATTAAAAGCGTAATTGTATCCATAATCAATTAAAAACCGCTTTATATGACAATAGACTGACTCAAAAAGTGCGTAAAACTATGAATTAAACACAATTTTTCAAGTCCCAAAGCTAATTAGCCCGATAAAACCGGAATAATAACACCAGGTTTCTGATAAACGATTGCTTTAATAAAACTACCATAATAAAAAGCTGTTTTTATGATGCTATAAGATTGTTCTTCAAAAAAATGTTCCGTATTAATCAGCATTTTTGCTTCTACGGATGAAATCTTACTAAAAAATAAATACATAGACTTTAACAATAGCAATTGCCACTTCTTCCCTGCCTTCTCCGTATAATAAAAATCCGCAAAAAGCCATATTCCACCAGGTTTGAGTAAAGTATTGAGCTGATTAAAAATAAGCTGGATACTGTCCGCAGAAAAATTATCAAAAAAGAAAGCAGTAATCAGTACATCATATACCACAGAAGGTTTAAAATCTTCCATAGCCGCATGTACGTATTCTACTTTATTCCCCTTAACTTCTCTTTTTTTTGAACGTTCAAGCATTCTGGATGAAATCTCAACATAGGTGATATTTAAACCAGAAGCATGAACTTTAGCCAGTTCCTCTAATATCCAGCCCGTCCCCCCACCTGCTATCAAAATAGTACTGTTAACCGGAATGGCACTTAATTGCTGAATCTGTGCCTTCACTTGTGCCCGAAAAAAAACCATTCTGCTCAGTACATCATAATAACCCGCTATACTGTCGTAATTATTCTTCATTTCCGTCTGTTTAAAAGCCAGTTAAATAAACTGCATAGCAATAATGCCACAAATCGCCTTCACCATAATCAACCCATCAATGACGATAAGATAGTAAAATATTTTTTTTCTCCTGTTCATTGAATAAGCAACCAATGCAGTTAATATAAAAGGAATCAGGTTAAAAAAGATCCTTGAAGACGGGAAATGTTCAATATTAGCGAAAACTAAAAGTGATACAATCCCAGTAATTAAAAGTGGGATCAGTACATAAAATATTGTTTTCTTAAGTCCTATTCTGACCACAAAAGTTTTAAGCTGATTGTTAGAATCTATCGCATAATCCTTCATATCGAACATGATCGCATTTACCGTACAGAACATCCAGTTTTTCACAAAAAGAAAATACCAGAGTGTCGTTCTGGCTACATCCGTACCAGACTCTATTTTCAACAAAATCAACGGTAATAAATTTGCAGTAGCTGCCCATACAAAACCAATAATGAAAGGCTTCAGCCAGCCCGTATTTCGTAAATTGAGATTAAAGAAAAACACAGGCACCAACCCATAGTATAAAACAGCCATGGCTATGATCACACCAACAACCAACCAATACTCCAGGGGTAAATGTAAAATCGCCTCAAAATTACTGACGACCATATAGAATATCAGCCCTCCACATACCATGCTTAACAAAAGCTGGCTTAACCGTATAAAACTACGATGTTCTGTATACCAGGTTGTTCTGGGATTCTGTGTTTTCTGACTGTTCTTTGCCCCCATATACGCATAAGTATAATAGACTATTGGCGCAAGAAATAACAAAGTATAGTAATTCAGAGAGTTAAAAGGAACTTTTAACTGTAAGGTCGACTCTATAGTCAGAGCCACGGCCAGTAAACCTATAAAATAGTTGCCAAAAAATATAAACTTTATAATTTTTAAACCCATTGTAAGATTCCCTCAGCTGGTTTGATCATCTGCATTAATTTCTGAGTACCATTTTAGTGGTATTTTTTGAGGATATCTTCTATTCTGGCATCAGGAACAAGGTCCGTCACCGCAATTAACTTAATCTTTTTAAAATCAGGATGCAAAGTATTGATTACATAATTATTGCACTCAGGCATTACAGCCGACGGAACTTTCAGCACAGGTATCCGCAGGTCATCAAACCATTTATTACCTATTGGCTGACAATGACTATAATCATAAGGATCGCGCCAGTCCGGATCCAGTTTACTTTCTTCCACTGTACTAATCAGCAGATCATCGGGAATTTCAATAAAAACTGTCTTAAAATCCTGATTAAAACCAACTCCCTGCCGTCTTACCATATTTTCCATGAAGGCCAGCGGGATATTTTCAGCACAGTAAATTACAGGTTTACCAGTAGAAGCCCAACGTCCATTCGCGCCTGAAGCAGTAAGTGAACCCGCATAATTTTTATGCCCTATTCTGAATACAATCATATGAACACTTAAACGGCGTCACCATAAGCCATTTTCAAGAGTTCATCTGCAACCAGATCTACTCCACCAGGAGTTGTCAACCAGTCCATAGGACGTTCTTTTGAATTCCAGAAAGGTTTATTTAACCAATAACTAAACTCATCTACAGAGCCAAATAACTCTACTCCTTTTTTATAAAGCCCAATGAGTTTAAGCAAATGTTCCCCATAAACAGGCTCTAATAATTTCTTCTGCTCTTTATAATTGCTGATTGTCCTGGAAGATATATTAATCAACTCTGCCAGTGATTTATTTGAAATATTAATCGCTTCAGCAAAATCATAGAATAAACCGGGTTTTAATCCCTGTCTTGCATATTGAAAGACCTTCATATCATCACTTACATCAATTGCATTAAACTTGACGCGAAGTGTCTCTGTGCGTTTATCTGAAAGTAATACACTTGTAGCTGACATATCCTTGAGTTTTAGAAGACTAATATACGAATTTTTTCATTATCGGTATTGAAAATATTCGTATATCCATTTACTATCTTCAAAAGCAGCCTTATTTACTTCGCTGTGACGATAACCGCTCTGCCCGGACTAAATTGTCGGTTGCTTGCAAGATTTTCGCCTTCAAACGGGGATTGTAATTTGGGTGGCTTTTAAGAAATTCCCTCACAATAACAGCAGCCTCATTACTTTGATAATTCCCAAATGTAGCCTGCAGCCAGGACTGCGGAAAGAAAATATCACCAGTAGCCTGGATTTCGGCCAGTAATTCAAGGCTCTTCTCCAAATAAGCAACACTAGATTGCTGGCGCAAAGGATGATGTAAATAATACAAAGCAGCCAGAACATTTGACTCTTTTGCCCTGTTTGCAGGGTATTTTAAGCTATCAAAAAAATCATCTCTTACACTTTTCTTTGCTGAAACAGCAGGCATAATAAATTCAAAGCGTTTTTTACGATCAGGATTTGTAATTCTGGATTCCTGGACTGGCAAAATAGAAATATCCGCATCATCTCTTACCGCCAGAGAAAGCGCCAGACTAGTATAATCATCCTCAGAAAGCGTGATACCAGCAGGCGGTTTCTGATTTTTCCAAACCTGATACAACTTATTTCTCGCCCCCTGGCTCAGAAAAACATCCTGATAAGCCTTTAAAAGCTGTTTTTTATTGTTACTGCTCTTCTGTTGCAGCATCGCATCCCATAACTTATTTTCCAGCGAAACTGATAAAAGCTGCCGTTCTTTAACCCCACTGAATTGCCAGTAAATCGTGCTGATATAATTGCAGAGTAACCTGACATTCAACTCTTCCCCTTCTTTAGCCAAACCCTGGCTAAAAAGCGTTAACAAATCAGCAGGCTGAATATTTTTCCCGCTTAACATCTGTTCATACAATGATATATAGGCAACAGAACGATGTAATGGCTTCTCCAGCGTAAACAAGTATTGCTGAACCGAAGGATCAACCGGCCATTGTCCATAACCATCTCCAGCAGAGTTAAAAAGAATAAATAATGGTTTATCCAACCCAACAGCCTCTTTAAGCTCCAACTGAGCGCCCACTAAATCAGCATTGATTACTTTAACAGTGTGAGGATAAAATAAAGTTACCTCGAAAGTTTGCGGCCATTCCCTTTGAGCTCCTGATTCAGCCCGCTGCGTAACCATCAGATTGCTTATCTTATCTCCCTGATAAGTTAGCTTATAATCAATTACAGGTCTGCCACTCTCATTTACCCATATCTTATTCCATTTTTCCAGATCTACAGCAGTATGACTATCCAGAATATGAATCAAATCTGGCCATGAAGCATTACTATTTGCAAATTTCTTCAAATATTCTCTCACCCCTTGCTGAAATTTATCTTTCCCCATCAGCTTTTCAAGTTGCTGCATCATAATAGGAGCCTTATGATAAATAATATTCCCATAAAGTGTTCCTGCATCCTTTAAATTATCAAGTGGCTGACGAATAGGATTAGCCCCAGCTGTGCGGTCAACCGTATAAGCAGCAGGAAAATGATCAATCAGGAATTTAAGCGCATAATTATCCTTTCCGTCAGCTTCCTCCACACTTTTATCCGCCATAAAATTAGCGAATACTTCTTTCATCCAAACATCAGAAAACCAGTCCATTGTAACCAGATCACCAAACCACATATGTGCAGTTTCATGTGCAATAAGGTTATTACGCGCATTGAGCTGATCTTTCGTTGCACCCGCATCTAAAAATAAACTGGCTGCTTTATACTGTATCGCACCAGGATGTTCCATTCCACCAAACTGAAAATCAGGAATAGCTACAAATCCGAATTTCTGGAAAGGGTAAGGAAGCGCAGTCCAGTCTTCCAGATATTTTAAAGAAGCAGCATGGATAGCATATATAGCAGGCAAACTTGATTTAAGCTTTGCGGCATCAGTTTCCCGGTATAAGAAACTCGCTTGCTGTGTATTGACAGTAGGATTGCCAAGCTGAAACTTGCCTGCCGCAAAAGCAAACAAATAAGTACTTAACAAATCAGAAGTCTTATAATGGTAAGTTTTACGCTCCTTTTTCTGCACAGAATCTTTCAGCTCCGCATTGGCTATCGCTTTCCAATCATTAGGTAAATGAAGCGTTAAAGTGTACGTAGCCTTCAAATCAGGTTGATCGAAACATGGAAAAACCGTCCGTGCTCTGTCCGGAACGAATAAAGTATACAGATAATCAGTATTCCTGTTCAATGCCCCATCACCTGCCCGGAACAGGATACGAACCTCATTGTCTCCTTTTTTCAGAAACTCAGGAAGCAATATCAGATGTTCCTTGCTATACGTTACAGGAACCGTTTTTCCGTTAATCGTTAGTAAGCTGATTTTTGCAGGATCTTCCTTAAAATCAAGTTGTAATGGTGTTCTGGCACTACCAAGCTTAAAATTTACAATTTCATGCGCAGAAATTGCCTTCGTTTTTTCAGCTGGAATATCGAGTTCCAGGGTATAATGAATAGCCGTTAATACAGCTTTACGATAAAGTGCCAGCGATCTGCTTACTCCATTTTCTACTACCGGAACCCCAGGTTCCGCCTTTCGCGAGGAACAGGAACTCAGCACAATAACCAGTAATAACAATATTTTATAGCGAAGAACCATACCGGCAATTTACTATTTTAGTTCAGATTCGGCATATAAACAAGTACGAAACATCTTATCGAAACCAAACACTTTAAGCCCCTTCCCAATCACAACGATCTTTGTTTCCTTAATTTCATCAGGTAACCAATTCTCCCCAAGCGTGATAGAAAGTGATTTACCAACGGTTTGCAAGATGATCCTGCTTTGAAAGAGATGGCTGTAAATAATCCCTTTAATCCGGTATACATTAGCCGACTGCACAATCAGAAAAACCATCATCCGATGCTCCAGTTCTTCAATATTTAAACTCTCCTTATACTTTAAAAGTATAGTTTCAATATCACTATGTTCATGTTTCTGATGAGAAGCCGCAAAAGCCAGTAAAGATTGTTTTTCATCGGTACCATTACTCAAACTAAACATCCCTTTTGGCGTTGAAACAGGCTTTGGATTGCTGTAAAAATTCGCAAAACGTTCTCTGGCAAACATTTTACGTACCTGAAAATCATCCTGGGTAGCAATCAGGATCTCCGCAAATGGGTTGATAGCCTTTAAAACGGCTTGAAGCTCCTTCACATAATCCTCACTTATCCGCTCCACCTTGTTTAACAAAATACTATCACTAAAAGCGATCTGTTTAATCGCCTCAGGACGCTCTTTCAACTGATCTTCAATCAGCTCCGCATCTACAATACAAATTACTCTTTTTAAATCATATCCCCTTTTTACCTGGTCCATAGTCAAAAAAGGATGTGCAATATTTGCAGGGTCAGCAATCCCTGTAGCCTCTATAATCAAATGGTCCCACGAATCCTTCTTATCCCACAAATTATTTAAAATTTCAAACAGATCATCATTCAGCGTACAACAAATACATCCGTTGTTCAACTCTACAACATCCTCATCCCCTTTAATAATCAGTCCCGCATCAATACTTTCCGCACCAATCTCATTCTCTATAATCGCAAAACGCGTATCTTTCATTTTTGAAATTACCGCATTCAGTACTGTTGTTTTTCCTGCACCTAAAAACCCCGTGAGGAGTGTTACTTCTTTTGCTTTCATTTATTTATTGAAATTTGAGCTCTGTTTTAATTACAAACTTACTATTTACGTCCATTTTTAGCCAAATAAAATAACGTTCAACATCCCGCTGTGTAAATTTTATGTTGTTCAGGATATTTTCCCGGTAATATTTTTTCAATATTGTCTAAAAGATGTACATTGCCAGACAAAGATAAGCAAATGCAATATTGTTGCGCAATAAATATTACGCTGAATACTAATCAAACACACAATAATGAATAAATCAATATTTAAACCTTTAGTCTTCGCCTCAGGACTATTACTAACTTCCACTTTTGGATTTGCTCAGGATAACCTGGTAAATTCTTTGAAAAACAATCAATCAGCAAACAGTACTTCAGGTTTTAAATTCACGGATGTGATTAACCTTGAAAACACATCTGTAAAGAACCAGGGTTCTTCTGGAACTTGCTGGAGCTATTCGACCAACTCTTTCCTGGAATCAGAAATGATCAGAATGGGTAAACAACCTGTAGCTTTATCAGAAATATTCTCGGCGCGTAACGTTTATGTTGAAAAAGGTAAAAACTATGTACGTATGCACGGTGCTGTTTCTTTAGGCGACGGTGGTGCATTGCACGATGTAATCAACATGTACAGAAAATACGGTGCAGTTCCACAAGTAAACTATACTGGTTTAAACTACGGTACAAAAATCAATAAATTTGGTGAAATGGGTTCAATTACTACTGGCATATTAGAAGCTGTAGTTAAAAACAAAACCTTAACACCAAACTGGCAGAAAGCTTATACAGCTGCAATTGATTCTTATTTAGGCCAGGTTCCTGAAAAATTCGATTACAAAGGTAAAAGCTATACACCACAAACTTTTGCAAAACAAGTAGTAGGTATTAATCCAGATGACTATGTAGAACTGTCTTCATTTAATGACTATCCTTTTTACAGCAAATTCACTTTATTAGTACAAGATAACTGGTCATTTGACCAGGTTTATAACGTTAAAGTAAATGAAATCACTGACATCATTGATAACGCATTGAAAAACGGTTACTCTGTAGCATGGGCTACTGATGTAAGTGAAAAATCTTTCTCTTATAAAAATGGCGTAGCTTATATCCCTGCTAAACCATATGAAGAAATGAATGAGCAGGAAAAAGCAGGTATGTTCAGTGAGCCAAAACCAGAAATGGAAATCACTCAGGAGAACCGTCAGTTAGCTTTTGACAACTATGAAACTACTGATGATCACGGTATGCATATCGTTGGATTAGCTAAAGATCAAAATGGCAGAGAATACTATATCGTTAAAAATTCATGGGGCGTAACCAATGACTATAAAGGTTATTTATACGTAACTAAGAATTATGTAAAATATAAAACTACTGCTTTCTTATTGAACAAAGGCGGCATACCAGCAGCAATCAGAAAAAACCTGGGTATTTAATCCATCCATACTACTATATAAAAGGCGGTTAAGTATCATCTGATACTTAACCGCCTTTTTATTATGCCCGGCTTATAAGCTTTGTCCCATTCACCCCTGCAATAACTGCTTTAGCAGCCATCCCGTAAAACAAAGAATGCTCTACAATACCGGGAATCATTTTTACCGCAATGTTTAACGCATTTAATTCCGGCAATTCCGTAAAATAAATATCGGCCAGTAAATTACCATGGTCTGAAATCACTGCACCATCCTTCTGACTACTCATTCTTAATTTTACAACTGACGCCGGATAAACTGAATGAATATGGTTCAGGACAGCAGGCAAAGCCTCCTGCAGAATCTCCACAACCAAAGGATAAGTATGATCTAATCTGGTTACCATTTTCCCCTCATCCCCAATTAAGATAAATACCGAAGCCATTGACGCCAGAATCTTTTCACTCGTATGGATTCCACCCCCACTTTTCAATGCATTCAGGTCCCGATCAAATTGATCACAACCATCAAAATAGATATCCAGCTTCGATAAAGCACTGGAATATATCACATTTAAGCCCTTTTCCAGAAGATATGCGCGCGTTTTAAAGGAAGAAGACACAAATCTTAAGGAGGCAGCCAATTCTTCCTGCTCACTGATTAAATTGACTAAATGTACAATCGTACTGCCAGCGCCCAAACCAATTGTTTGCCCCTCTTTTATAAAATCCAATGAAGCTTTTGCAGCTTCCAGTTTGTAATCAATCATCTGAACCGAATTAGTATCCGGGCTAAATTTAATATATTTATCCATGCAAAAACCTATAAGAACAGGCATATTATCCTTTGGAATGTCTGGAAAGTTATTTCACACCCCATTCGTAGCTGCACATCCCGGATTTGAGCTGTATGCAGTAGTAGAAAGATCAGAAAAAACAGCACAGCTTCGTTTTCCAGAAATCAAAAGCTATAATTCTGTAGACGAACTCATTGCAGACCCGGCAATAGAACTGGTCATTATCAATACTCCAAATTATACGCACTTTGAATTTGCACAAAAAGCCCTTCGCGCAGGTAAACATGTTTTGGTAGAAAAACCATTTACCGTAACCACCGCAGAAGCCAGACTCCTTTTTAAAGAGGCAAAGGAGCTTAACCTGCATGTCCTTCCCTACCAAAACCGTCGTTACGACAGCGATTTTTTAGCCGCAAAAGAAATTGTAGACAGTAAAAAAATGGGACAACTTGTAGAAGCTCATATCCGTTACGACAGATACAGGTATACTATTGGCCCTAAAGTATTTAAAGAAACACCAATGCCAGGCAGCGGCTTACTGTATGACCTTGGCCCACACTTGCTTGATATGGTATTTGCCCTGTTTGGTGAGCCTTTAACATGGACTAAAACATTAGGTTATTACCGTCCGGGTACCCAGGTAGATGACTACGCTTACCTGCACTTAAAATATCCCGAAAATCTGCAAGTATTTATAACCATGAGTATGCTCGTGGTAGAGCAGCAGCCAGCATTTGTAATAAACGGAACCAAAGGATCTTATTTCAAGCACCGTTCAGACATACAAGAAACACAGCTACTAAAAAACATGAGCCCTGATGACCCTTTATACGGAATTGAATTACCAGGAAAAGAAGGTGTTTTGAGTACGATTGATGCAGGTGGTCAAATCACAAAAACAATCATCCCACCAGGTAAAGCCTCCTATCTTAATTTATTCGAAGCAGTTTATCAAACCATAAGAGCGCATAAACCTTATCCCGTACAAGAGGAACAGATCATACGTCAAATTACGATACTGGAAAGCAAATAATTATAAAGGGCCGTATTTTAAAGAATACGGCCCTTTTTATGCGACAGCTTAAAAGTTATTTAATAATTGCTGTAGGTTTCTTATGTTCATCAATCGCTACAAATGAGAATTCACCAGTCACCGCTTTTTCACGATCTTCACAATACATCTGCTCTACATAGATCTCCACCTTTACTTTCATACTGGTATTTCCAATATGGCTTACGGTACCTACCAGTTCCACAATAGTTCCAGCAGGAATAGGCATTTTAAAATCTATCCGGTCACTGCTTACCGTAACCATTCTCTGGCGGCTAAACCTGGTTGCAGTAATAAATGCCACTTCGTCCATCATATGCATGGCTGTTCCGCCAAACAAAGTATCATAATGATTGGTAGTATTGGGAAATACGGCTTTAA
This sequence comes from Pedobacter sp. UYP1, assembly GCF_040547305.1. Classification (NCBI taxonomy): domain Bacteria; kingdom Pseudomonadati; phylum Bacteroidota; class Sphingobacteriia; order Sphingobacteriales; family Sphingobacteriaceae; genus Pedobacter; species Pedobacter sp. UYP1. The sequence continues at coordinate 48,290 of NZ_JBEPPL010000003.1, forward strand.
AAATTCGGGTCTCTGATGCTTTAATCTTCTCTTCTATAGTCATTTTTGTATTTATATATATTAAAAACAGGCGGCTTGCAAACAAACCACCCGTTTCCGTTTAAGGCTACAAACTTACTGGTTCTTTTACGGATAAACGCAATTCTTTTGCAGCTTCAACCATTTCGATCAATGCTTTTTTAGTTTCGTCCCAATGGCGTGTTTTTAAACCACAATCAGGATTAACCCATAATTGTGCAGCCGGAATCACAGCTTTTGCTTTTTTCAGCAAATTGACCATTTCTTCCCTCGAAGGCACCCTTGGAGAATGGATATCATAAACCCCTGGCCCAATTTCATTTGGATAATTGAAATCCGCAAAAGCATCAAGCAATTCCATTTGTGAACGTGAACACTCAATAGTAATTACATCTGCATCCATATCTGCGATATGCTGAATAATATCATTGAATTCCGAATAACACATATGCGTGTGAATCTGTGTCTCATCACGAACCCCGCTTGCAGCAATACGGAAAGCCTGTACTGCCCATTTCAAATATTCCTGCCAATCTGATTTGCGCAAAGGTAAACCCTCACGAATTGCCGGCTCATCAATCTGAATAATTTTAATACCAGCAGCCTCTAAATCACAAACCTCATCACGGATAGCTAAAGCAATTTGTTTACAAGTCAGAGAACGTGGCTGATCGTTTCTTACAAATGACCATTGCAAAATAGTGACAGGGCCTGTTAACATCCCTTTAACCCACTTACTGGTTAGCGATTGCGCAAAAGAAGACCATCTTACTGTCATGGCCGCAGGGCGATGCACATCGCCAAATATAATCGGAGGTTTCACACACCGGCTGCCATAACTCTGTACCCAACCATTTTTGGTGAATACAAAACCAGCAAGCTGCTCTCCAAAATATTCAACCATATCATTCCGCTCAAACTCACCATGGACAAGCACATCAATGCCTGTATCTTCCTGGAAATGTATCGTTTCTTCGGTCTCTTTTTCGATCAGCTTGTCGTATTCAACCTGCGTTAAATCACCCTTTTTAAATTTAGCTCTCCAGCTGCGGACTTCAGGAGTCTGCGGAAAAGAACCAATCGTAGTCGTAGGGAATAACGGCAGATTTAAGGCATTTTGCTGCGCAATTTTACGGTTTGAATAAAGAGTTAATCTATTTTCATCTTTTTCAGTTACTCCAGCAATACGATTTTTCACCGCATCATTATGAATTAAAGCTGAAGTTCTGCGACTTTGATTCGCAGCAACGTTATCCTGTAAAGCCGTAATTGCATTATTTGAAGGCGCTTGACCAGCCAACTGCTTCAGGTTAACTATTTCATCAACCTTCTGACGGGCAAAAGCAAGCCATTGTTTGATTTCTGGCTTCAGCGTTTTCTCATTGGTCTCCAATGTTAAATCACAAGGAGAATGAATCAATGAACAAGAAGGTGAAACTAAAACCCGTTCCTCACCTATTCTCTCTATCGCCAGGTTTAACTGCGAAAGTGATTGCTGAAAATCATTTTTCCATATATTTCTTCCATCAACCACCCCTAAAGATAATTTCAAATGACCAGGAATGGCTGACAAAACACGTTCCAATTGCTCAGGAGCTCTAACCAGGTCAATATGCAATGCCGTAACCGGAAGCGATGCTGCCAAGTCCAGGTTATCTTTTAATCCTTCAAAATAAGTAGTTAGAAGAACTTTCAGGTTTGGAAACTGTTTTTTGATTTCCTTATAAACATAAGTATAAGCATCTTTTTCCTGCTGCGTTAAATCCAGCACCAGGAAAGGCTCATCAAACTGTACCCACTCTACCTGCTGTGCGTCTAACTCTTTTAAGATTTCCAGGTATACTGGCAGCAGATTTTTGATCAGTTCAATCCTGTGGAAACCTTCTTGCTTTTCCTTTCCTAAAAGCAAATAAGAAACAGGGCCGATAATTACCGGTTTGGTTTTTACCCCAAGTCGTTTGGCCTCATTATATTCATTGATAATTTTCTGAGAAAAAAGCTTGAAAGTCTGATCCTTATAGAACTCCGGTACAATATAATGGTAGTTGGTATCAAACCACTTGGTCATTTCCATCGCAGTGATATCAATACCGTCTTTCTGATAGCCCCTTGCCATCGCAAAATAGAGATCAAGCTCCGTATTAGCTTTGTTTAAAATAACTTCGTGGTAGCGTTTTGGAATTGCGCCAACAGTCAGAGAAAGATCCAGTACCTGATCATAAAAAGAGAAATCATTTGACGGAATAAGGTCTATACCTGATTCCTGCTGAAGCTTCCAGTTATTTGCACGGATTTCTTTTCCTGCTTGTAATAGGCTTTCAATAGATGTTTTGCCCGACCAGTAAAGTTCACTGGCTTTTTTGAGCGCTCTGCTGCTACCTATTCGCGGATAGCCAAGATTGTTTGTTAGCATTTTCATTGCTTTTTAAATGATAAAAAAATCAGTTAAAAGCTCTTTTAAGCTAAATGTTCACAATGTTTTATAAAAGAAGAGATCACATGCATGCACCAAAGCCCCCCTTAAACGTAAACTATACGCTCAGCAGCCAACAAAAAATGCATCATATCTGACCAAAAGCTTCATTTCGCGAAAGCATTGTCAATTCGGAACAGGCAGGTCTCCTGACTTGTAACATTTTTGCCATCCTTCCCATCCCGCAGGACAGTGGATATTATTCCGGCAAAAACTGTGAAGTTACTTACAGTTGCGCGACAGCTCGTGATTTGCACACGATTCCCTATTAATCTGCGTTAAGCAGAACCTTTTCCGTTTGATGAAGAAAAAATAGTAAAGAACTTAATCAACTCAAATATAATTGAAATTAGAATGTATCGGTCAGTAAAATCAGTTTTTATCTGAATTAGATAAAACATGTTCAATCAGACTCAGTTCCTCTTCGCTAAAAGATAGCTGATCAAGGCATTGAATTGAATCTGCAAGCTGTTCTGGCCTGCTTGCCCCTACCAATACAGAAGTGATCCGGTCATCTCTTAAAATCCAGGATAAAGCCATCTGTGCAAGGCTCTGTCCACGTTTAACCGCTAAAGTATTTAACTCCTGTAACTGATGAAGACGTTCCGCCGTAATCTGATTTTCCTGTAAGAACCCATGTGGCTTTGCTGCCCTTGAATCTTCAGGAATACCATGCAGGTATTTATTCGTGAGTAAACCCTGGGCCAATGGTGAAAATGGAATACAGCCCACACCTTGTTCACCCAGCAAGTCTAATAACCCGCCCTCTATCCATCTCTCAAACATGGAATATTTAGGCTGATGAATTAAGCAGGGGGTTCCTAATTCTTTTAAAATACGTAATGCTTCAGCCGCTTCAGGCGCAGCATAATTTGAAATTCCGACGTATAAAGCCTTTCCCTGACGAACCATTAAATCAAGGGTAGCCATTGTTTCTTCCAGAGGCGTTTCCGGATCCGGACGATGGTGATAAAAGATATCTACATAATCAAGTCCCATACGTTTTAAACTCTGGTCCAGACTGGAAACTAAATATTTTTTAGACCCCCAGTCCCCATAAGGACCATCCCACATCGTATAACCAGCTTTAGAAGAAATAATCATTTCATCCCGGTAAGCCGAAAAATCCTGCTTTAAAATCGTACCGAAATTCTCTTCTGCCGATCCAGGAGGCGGGCCATAATTATTTGCGAGGTCAAAATGTGTGATTCCACTATCAAAAGCGAGTTTTACAATATTTCTGGAATTTTCCAGCTGATCAACGTGTCCGAAATTGTGCCATAATCCTAAAGAGATGGCAGGTAATTTTAAACCACTTTTACCGCAACGGCGGTATTGCATTTGAGTATAACGTTCAGGGTTGGCTAGGTATGGCATAGAAAAAGGTCAAAAAAAGAGGGTAATAAAACCCCCTCTTCAGGTAAGGTTGTGCTAAATTTATTTAGCTGTGTTTTTTTTCTCAGTTACTTCAGTACGGATATCCTGAGCAAGAACTTTTAAATCCTGCATTGCTTTACGTACTCTTGTTCCTGCTGCACTATTACCTGCAGAATAAAACTTCTCAGCATCAACTTCAACAGAAGCAAGCAATTCTTTTAGTTTTGAAAATTTTTCCATGTTTTAATTTTTTATACAGAGCCAAATATATAACTTTTGGGAATTAAACATACAGAACAGCCTTTTAATTGCTATCATATCTGATAAATAAGCTATAATCGTCTTTTCGCAAGCAGAAGAAAAATGACGCTGTAATTTCACACCGGTCAAAATTTGTACCTATTTTTGTTCACTGAATGATTAACCATCTTCAACAAAAAATAAAGAACAGGATATAAAGCCTTATGAATAAAAAGATATTAGTATTGGAAAAGAACAGAGATATTCTTGAACTGATTAATATTGTACTCACAGATGAAGGTTATCATGTTGACTTGCTATCCTCAGAAAAAGAAATATTTGAACATATCAGAAATTTTCAGCCTGATGCAATTCTGCTGGATGTAATCAGCCCGACTGAAGAAGGGACTGCTTTATGCAAGACCATTAAAGCGGCCGAAGATTCCAGCCATATTCCAGTAATTGTCTTATCGACTCACCCGAGGCTGGAAGTAGTGAAAGAGATATGTGCAGATGAAGTTGTAGCTAAACCATTCGATATCTCTTTCTTACTCTCTACTATAGAACACCAATTGATCAGTGCTTAAAGTTTATGTTGTGTTTTAAGGTATTTCAGATATTTCTGGTCATCCTCAAAGAGCTCAGCTCCTTCCATTTCATAAGCAGCCAATAAATTTGCGTTTGCATTTTCATGGTCTCCCAACTCAAAATAAGTCTCGCCTAATCTAAGCAATACAAAAGGATTCACTTCTTCTTCACTGGTGTAGATATCATGCGCTACAAGCAAATGTTCCAAAGCTTCCTTGTACTTCCCTGCATTAAAATATGCATCGCCACAAGAGGCCGAAACCCACCCTGCTGCTTCCCAATCTTCTTTTGGTGCCGGCAATACGTCTAACGCTTTCTGGAACCATTCAGCAGCCTGATCGAAATTCTCTGCATCCATCTCCAGGTTTCCCTGATCACAGTATTCTTCCATCAGGTCCTGCTGCTCATCCGTCAGCTCTTCTTGTAATGAACTATCAACAGGAACAAAATTCTGTTTGAACTCTTCAAATTCCACATCAGAAGTTACTGCCATATGTAGAAAATCTGCATTAAAATCATGAAAAATGCTGTTTTTCCCTAAACCATGAGCAATTTTAAAATATACTCTTGCTTTATCCAGGTCACCAAGCGCATAATAAATGCTGCCCGTGGTAATAAAATGACCAGAACTCTTTACGGTTTCAGTCTTCATCTTTTCCTGAAGATATTCAGTTTCTTTTAAAAAATGAGGCAATGCCTTTTCAACCTGACCGGTCTGCTCATAAAAAGAGAAAATGCTGTCCAGCAATATGCCGCCAACACTGCAATTTTCTTTGGGATGAGGGATCGATTCATTAATCTCTAATAAAAGCTGTTCAGCTTCTTCTAAATTTTGAGACTCAGTCAGTGTATAAACCTGATCAATCTGATCAAAAAATACTTCTTCTTCTTCTGGACTATAAACTAACATGGCTGATTTTTTTTTAAATTAACGGTGGGCGAAGGTAACTATAAGGGTTGGTTTTCCATCTGCTTTATAATTTTGTTGACTTCAGTCTCAGTAGACCTCAATTTTGTCTGACAAAAAGCAATCAGTTCGGAAGCCCGTTTTACTTTTTCGGCAAGTATATCTACAGACACAGCTTCAGTCTCTATTTCCTGAGCAATTTGTGTCAGTTCACTATAAGCCGCTTCATAATTCAAATTCTTTTCCATTGCGGGATGTTTTAGCTAAAACTTTTGTATTGATTTCTGCTGAACTCAAAGCTATGGTAAGCTCTGTTCCAGGTTCAATCGCATCGGCATTACTTACAATCTGGCCATTTATTTTTACAATGGCAAATCCTTTGTTCAAAATATTCTGTGGGCTCATTATTCTCACTACAGATTCAAAATGGCCAATATACCTGCTATGGTTCGCGAAATACATCCGGTTAAAGGATTTGAAGTTCGCCAGCAGGTTTTTCAGGTCTTTGCGCTTATTGGAGATAATAATTTTAGGGTTGGTCAGCACCATGCCCGAAAGATTCAGGATATCCCTGTGTTTTTCATGCAGCAGGTTTTTCGATGAGTTAATAATAGTCTGGTTTAATCTGGTTAGCAGTTCCTTATGCTGATTCATCATTTGAAACGTTCGGATCACCAAATGCTGCTGAACAGACAATACAGCCTCTTCAAAATTCCTGTTATGTGCAATCAGCATCTCTGCCGCTTTTGTTGGCGTTTTTGTAGAAGTATGTGCCATTAAATCGGCAATAGTTTCATTCTTCTGGTGACCGATTCCTGTAATTACCGGTATGGGGAATTTCGCAATCGCGCGATTAAGCTCGTAGTTATCGAAAATAAGGAAATCTGTTTGAGCGCCACCTCCCCTGATAATCACCAGTGCATCATATGCCTTGCCCGAACCGAATACCTGGATAAGTTTAGTTAAAAACTGCCCTGCATTTCCTTCTCCCTGCACCAACGCAAAGTAATCGTCAACTTCAAAATGATAACCGAAAGTATTATTCTCCAGTGTATGCTTGAAATCATGGTAACCAGCAGAAGTATCAGATGATATTACCGCAATACGTTGTAAGACCCTGTTTAAAGGCAACTCCTTGTTTCTGGTCCGGTATTGCCCGTCTGCCAGGCGAATAAATGAAGGATTATCCCTCACAAGCCTGTCCAGCGTTTCTTTACGCTGCTGTTCAAACCGGCCCAAGGTAAAGGTGGTATCAATATCCAGCAGGTTAAGCTGTAACCCAAAAGATGGACTATACTGCACTGCAACCTGAATCAGCACATTAATATCATTCTTAAATTGCTGCCCGGTAGCCTTCTCAAAATTAGCAATATTCACGGAAGCATTTCCCCACGCACGACCTCCTATTTTAGCCAGGATTTTCGCAGAAGATTTATCTTTTTCAACCAGTTCAAAATAATGGAAATTACTCTGAGGTTTATAAGTATAATTCGTAATATCGGCAATTACCCAAAATGTTCCCGAGCCAAAAACACCGTTGATTGTTTCCTGAATCTGACGGGTAAGTTCGGATAGTTTAATAGCGGGTATTGCTGCCAATTTTCTGGGATATTACAATTAAATTCAGGTCGTAACCAGGTATTTTTTAAGGGCCGAAAAATCCTTGATTTCTTCATCAGCCAGTACACTATTGGTATTGGCAGCACTCAAATGGTCATCATCTTCCCATCCAATCCCATTCAGCCACACTGTACGGCACCCAATCTCTTTAGCCGGGATAATATCCTTACTGAAAGAATCTCCTATAACCAGACATTCTTCCGGGTTAAAGCCCAAAGCCTTTACACCCATTCCATAAATTGCAGGGTCAGGCTTTCTTACGCCTACCACAGCAGATTCAACAACCTGAGCAAAGAGATGTCTGATTCCAAAATCTTCCAGTACTGCATTCAGATTTCCATAGAAATTCGAAACCATAACCAGCGGATACGCTGCAGCTAATTCTTCCAGAATAACTTTGGCATTTTGAACAGTCTGTCTGGCAAACTCATTACAATCACTGGCAATCAGTTCAATGTGTTTTTTGTCAATTTCAAAACCATTCTCCTGTAAAAAAACGAACTGCTGTTCAATTTTCGCACGTAATACCTGTAAAAAGGTAAATGAAGGTTGTACAATCGGGTGAATAGCCAGGCTTCTTTCTCCAAAAGAATATGCCTTGAAAAATAAGTCTTTTGGTACTTGTATATCGAATTTCTGATAGCTGTTTTTTAATACTACTGCCCAATGAAGGCCATTGGTATCAATCGTCCCGCCGTAATCAAATAAGAGTCCTTTTATCATATTATTGAATATTTTTATTCCTGACAAAAGTACGTGATATTTTCAAATTATCTTTTTGAAACTCTCATTAAAATAAAGCCAAAGATAATCCACACTATTTCTCTGATCCTCATGATGATCCCAATGAAAATACCAGTTTCTGCTGGTAAACCTACACTTCGCAGTGCAAGTGCCAGCCCTCCTTCTCTTACCCCAAGCTGCATAGGAAAGAAGAAAATAATGTTTGCAAACAGCGAAGAAGCCGAACTAATGATCAGTGCCTGCGAAACCGTCATATCCAAACCAATCGCAACAGCCGTAAAATAAATCTCCGCGCAGGTCACTACCCTTGCCAGAATTTCATAAAGCAGTGCCATCAAAAAACGTGACTTCCGCTGTTCATATAACATTCTGATCTGATCATCCACTTCATGCAGCGATTCAGATTTATCTTTTAAAAAGTTGGTCGCAAATTTCTTTACAAAAGGAAGCTTTTGCAAAAGCAGAAAAGTACTGACCGTAAAACCCTTTTTATAGATACTCAAAAACCATAAAATAATCAGGATACCTAGAATAAAGCCAACTACACAGCCAATCACCATGGTTGATTCCAGTGGCAATACCGCAAGGATCAGCAAGATCGAAAGCACCCAGAAAACGATGTGTGAAAACACGTGCATCATTCCATATAACAATACGGAAGAGGTTGCTTTATGGATACCCATAAACTTTTTCAGCTCCATGATCCGGTAAGGCTCCCCACCGAGGGCTACAAAAGGAGTTACATAGTTTATAGCATAACCGGTAATCGTTAAACGCAGTACCGTTGAAAATGGCAGATTACTTTCAGGTAACGCAGGCTCTTCAATAATCTGACGAAATGCAAGCGCATTCAGTCCGTAAATAACCAGCCAGCTTCCTATAATAGGAATGAACCAACCACCCGTTTTTTCTATATTTCCCAGAATTTCATGGAAACCCAGTTTGTAGATCATAAACCCGAGCGTAACAATGCCCAGAGCCATGAATATTACCTTATAAGCCTTACTATTCATTGATTTAAGCTTTAACCGACAGGCGTTCGTAAAACATGCGGCTTATTTTTTCCTGTCTGTTCACCATATAAATTAAGATCGAATTTAAAACGACCAGGTCAAATACGAAATAAACCCAGGTCTCATCCAGAAACAACCACAGAAACAAAAAGATTACCCTGGTATTGAACTGGATAATATTTGTGTACTTCATTAATGGTTTATTCAAGGTGCGGAACTCACTGACTAAATCTGCAGGTAATTCAGTTGTATATTTTTTCTTGACAAGCTTTAGAAATTTCTGCAGGTATGGAGAACATCTTTCCTGTAACTGGGTATAATTGATGTATCCCTTAGCAACTATCCGCAAAAACAGACTGGTCTGCTTAGCATCCCTGTTGTATTCATTTTGTAAATCGGTCGTATTGTCCAGCTCACTGCCCGATACCCCTTTGATAAAAAACAAATGCACATTACGGTAATAATCAGCCATAGCAGACTGGAATACATGGGAAACCCCTGCTCCAACTCCTAATACCCAAATCCAGGCCGGCCAGCCCTCATTCTGAAGGCGCAAACAAATCGCGATATGGATAGATGCAAACCAAAAGTCTCCGGCAAAACCATCAAGAATCCTTCCCAACCGACTTTTATTGTTTGTAATCCTGGCCAGCTGCCCATCGGCACTATCCAGAGAATTGGCAAATATTAACAAGCCCATCCCAATCACATTCAGCCATAAGCTTGGAAAATAGAACATAATCCCCGCCCCTACACCAAAAAAGATACTGATTATCGTCACAGTATTTGGAGTGATATTAAGCTTAGCACAAAATAGTGCAATCTGATAACCAATAGGGCGGTAAAAGTATATATCTATTTTCTCTTCTGTATCATTAGATTTCAGTGTATTCTCAAATGATACTTTTGACTGTTCTTCAGTCAGGTTAAATTCTTTCATCAACTTTTAATGTAAAATTTTCTATCAGACATTGTGCGATATATGGCGCAGCCTGTGCTCTGCATGGTGCAAAGCTTGGCCAGTCATTAAAGTCAATGATACGAAATGTACCATCTTTGCTCACAATGGCATCACCACCATAAACAAATATATTCAATGCTTCAGCAGCAGTATTAGCTACGGTTTTCAACAACTCCTGATCAAAGGGATAATGGAAAGTCTTTCCATTGGTTTGTTCATATTCAGCATATTTATGGTGATTATGATCATATGGATAAAACAGGTAGAAAAACTCACTTCCCCTGATACCATAAAACTTAACCAGGTCACCTAATAAATTCTGAGAAATCAGCGCATTAGGTATTCCCCTCAGACTAAATTCCTTTAAAATATATCTTCCCTGTTCTTCTGATTCCACATAAGTCACATCTTCTTTATGAATCGCATGGAAATCACCTCTTTTAATCCAGAAACCATCTCCGGGTAAATCCTGAAACAAATCTGCAGCAGGCTCGTCAGTTGAGGTAATTTTACTTTTAGGATAAGGTACATTTGCCTTGATCAGGGCATTTGTCATATTATTTCTAAAACAATTCTCAATACCAAATCCAGAATTTATCACAGTTTTTCCAGCGCTTTCCAGTACTTGCAATTTTAAGATCACATCCTTCTCTCTGGCCATTGTAAAAATGAATTCTTCCTTCACCTCTGGCATGGTCAGAAATTCATTTTCAGAACAAACCGTAACCTGGTAGCCCAGTTTTTCCAGTTCTGAAAGGGTAAGATTAAAAATTGCCTCATCGTTACCTATATGGTTAGGAGAAAATATGCTTCCCCTTTTAACCCCTAGCAGGGTCATTTTATTTATGTTCTCGTCCACTTATCTTTCTACCTCGCTTAAAAAGTGTTCAGCTTTCTCAATATCTGAAACATGATCAACATCCATAATTTTATTAAAACTATGCGCTCTTACCACAAGGTTATTTTGTATTAAAAGTCTTTGAAAATTCCTCATCCGGTGTAGTCCGCTATTAATTGCTACAGGAACCAGATCAAGTGCTTTTTTACGCAGGCAATAAATCCCACCAGAAACAAATGATTTTTCCTGAGTTGCATGGTCAGTAATTTGTTTGATTACATTGCTATTATCAAAATTAATATACAATGGACTTTCGTCATCAATGAATGACGTAACTGCTAACAGTCCATCATCGTTTTTGTTTGCTTTAAAATCTTCAATGTAATGCTGGAACTCTTCCTTTTCAAAAACTGAATCAGTTGTAGTCAGACATACTTCTTCTATATCTTTAAATTCTTCTAACAATTCATGAAAACTATGTAAAGAACTTTCCGTGGTTTTTGTAATAATTTTAAGCGGTACCGCTGAGACGTAATTCTTTAAATATTCTGCTAATTCAGAAGAATTTTCATTAATTATAATATAGATTACCTCCGCGTCGTTATTAATAAAAATTCTTATCAACCGGTCAATCAGCATTTCTCCATTGATTCTAACCATAGGCTTTAAACCTATGTAGCCTTCATTGGAAAGGCGGGAGCCTTCTCCTGCAGCGATTATTGCATATAACATAAAACTTATCGTATTTTTTATTTCTTCAAATTAAGACGCATAAAGTAAATTTAACCGAAAAAATTCAAATATTAAGAATCTCTCATTTACTATATATACAATTCAAAAACAGCACTTTAAATAAAATTTAAAGTGCTGAAATTTAAATTAACAGACGAAATTAGTAAAATAGTCAGGATTATGGAGTGTTAAGAAAATATTATGGCAATAATAAGACAGATTTTATTTGATTTTTTTGAACCACGGACCAAGTGGTCCGGTAGTAGCTGCCTGCTCTCCCACTTCGCCCCATGCACCAGCATAATCCTTCCAGGACTGACTTTCCAGATTAGAAACTTTAGTAGTGACCAACCATTCGTATCCGCCAGCCGAGGCATCGTCTGAATTAAGAATATGATACTTTCCCGGATGATTGTACATGGCATGTGTTCCCTTTGCACTATAAACATATAAGGTCTGGACACCATCAGTTGTGCTGATTTCGAGTGCACTTTTATCATAATACTTATCATCACCATGGGCACTCAGCCATGCGCCTTCAATACTGTCATTTAAAATATTCAATGTAACACTTTCCCAATCTCCCTGATGAGAAAAACTCAGCCCTGATACATTAGAATAATTGTAACCATAAAACAACCAGTATTGTAATCTTATATTGTCTGGCGTATAAAGAAAAGAGGAAATTTTCGCATTAGGATCATGATCCCCAGGCAAATTATCATCAGGTTCAAGGAAGACATTATAATCTCCTTTATTGTCATCTTTCGGCCTTCTGTTTCTGCCACTGCTTTCCAGCCCATACCCATTAATAACATTTACGGGAATATCATAATACTCACTGTTATGAGAATTATTTCTGACAAATTTATTTGAGTTTTTATTATACCCCTCATCAGAACCAGATCTTTCATGTCTGAAGCGGGATTTTTTTATAAAATCGAGAGGCTCCATCGGAAAATAATTCTCTGAAGGATGCAGCCTGACTACGATCCTGATTTTTGAAGGATCAACTCCGTTTACAGTAACACCAGCAACAGATTGAGACTTTAAAGTATTGGAAGGCTCTACACCCTTTTTGCATCCGCAGGCTAATAAGCACAGGGCTACTAAAATATTTACTTTCATTATTTATTATTTTTTTTGTCAAATGAACCCGACATGATTCATAGCTAATAGCTTGATTAAGTTAGAGGCTCTACAATGAATAATACAGCCAAAAAAAATGGTTTTTCAATTTTATCTGAAAAACCATTTTTAAAATATCCAGGAAATCAATCCCTGTTTCTATTGAATACGGATAGCAGAAACTTTTCCATCCAAACCATTTTTACGGACGTAAGTAACTTTCACATTGCTATCTTCATAATTTTTCTCAAAAGTATCCAGGTAATAACCAGTCACAGTAGTTTTGAATTGAATTACAGTATAATCGTCATTTGTTTTTCCATCAGGACTATCATAAACAGTAACAGTTCTACCTGCAGTACCGGAAAGCTTTCCAGATCTTGCTCTGTCATTTATTGAAGTAAATGAAGCAGTAGGATGAAGCAGAAAATCCTTCAGGTTAGCAATACCACCAAGCGCTATTGAATAATAAGGATTGTTTGCATTTGCCGGTTGAGTTGCAGCAATAGAGCCAAACACCCCGCATGGGTGAGAAACATCACCAAAATTGTTTTCATACAATTGGATTTCAGCAAACGCCTGTGCATTTGCAGCTTTACTAAATAGAGTACCACCAACAACAGCAACAGCAACGAATAATAATTTTTTAATTTTCATTTCTCTTTTTATTAGTAATTAAATATTGAACAATAAAACACATGTTTTAAGTAATTTAAAATTACATTAAATAATGTAAAACAACAATTAATTATAATAAATAATATCAAAAAATAATAAAAACATATCTCACTCAGCTTAAAAGCACATTATTTAATATTAATTAACAATAAATTAATCATAAATGATATAAAAAACACAATTAATCATATTAAACCCCGTAAAAGACTAAAACAGAACAAACAACCAAGTACAAATAAAAATAGTATTTAAAGATTTTGCAAATCTTTATTAATAACCAGAAGTTAATATTAAATAAATATTTCAGCAAAAAATATCAATTAAAACACAGCATTCAAATCAGTGATAATTTCAACCGTAATCTTAGAAAACAGCCAGGCCAAAAAAAAATCTCCTGCCTGGAATAGTCCAGCCTTAAGCCGAACTATTCCAGGCAGGAGATTAACCAGCCGGATACTTATTTTATTGTGTAATAATCAATGAAGACACTTTTCCATCCAGACCATTTTTACGATAATAAGTAACCTTTAAATTATCATCTTCATAATTGTTCTCAAATGAAGAAATATAAACGCCATTTGCAGCCGTTTTAACACGGATAACCGTGTAATCATCATTGGTTTTAGCATCAGGACTATCATAAACCGTAAATGTAACAGGACCATCTGAATAAATTTTAGCGGATCTCGCTCTATCATTCAAAGAAGAAGAATTGGTTACAAATTCATAAACCTTGTACTTTTTCAAATTAGCATGATACCCTATCCCTGCATTGTAATAAGAATTTTTATCCTTTCTGACCGTTGGGCCACTACCAAAGGTTCCGCTGGTATAAAGATCACTTACAGTTTCATAATTTTGTTCAAAAAGTACGATACTGTAATTACCCTGAGCCTTAGCCGAACGGCTAAAAAGTGTCACGCACATCACTGTGGCAAAAATAAATAAGATTTTTTTCATGTGGTATAATTTTAGTTTAAAATAATTTACATTCCTAAAGACCAGCCTTAAAAACAACTTAAGATTACAAAACACAAACTTAAAATCAAATTTAAATCTTTAATAAGCAATTCATATTTACATAAAAAATACAAAAGTCAAAATAAATAACATTTAATAATTACTTTTTAGCAAATTTATTCAAACTATAATGTATTGAAAAGATAAAATAACGGGTAATAATTACTGATTTTTCATCAATTGTTGAATTGCCCGCAAAGGATCTGATGGAATTATTATTTTGATTCAGTAAATCAGAAATTTGCAGACCGACTGTACCCTTGTTATTCGAAAACAACTTCCGCTCTAAGCCCAGGTTAATGATCAGGGGATTTCCGGCCATAATATTTGTATAACCAGAATTAACTCTTTTCAAGGCATTTGCAAATGCTTTATACTGATTAAAGGACACTCCCCCGGACAGGTTAAACTGGAATGTCCGGATATTGAGATTTTGATCAGGAAACATAGCAAAATGGTTGGAAGTATTAGTAAACATAGCAGATGCCTGTATATTAAATTGCTGTGCATCTATATTGCCGCTTACAGACTGAGAGACTGTAAGAACTTTATTCCGGTTAATCAGCCCATCAGTAAGTGTAACTAAATTGTTGTAGGCTACTTGCCCATTGACAGCTATGCGAGCCGGTAAACCTGCTAATTTCAATGGGATAGTATAGGAGTAGTTTGGTGCAACTGAATAGGATCCATTTAAATTAACATAGCTGGTCTGCTGTTTGATCAGACCAGAAGAATCTGTAAAAAGTGTTTTGTCTAAACTTATCATATTCCTTCTGATAGTATAGTTTACAGACAACAGAAAAGACCGGCCATTCTTAGCTTGATTTCGAAAAACAAGCTCATTGGTATGATTAAATGAAGGCTTTAAAGCCGGATTACCGACTATTCTGTTTTGAATATCCGAATCATCCGTATTGAGCTGTAATTGTAGTACAGAAGGAGGTGTCCCCTGCCCGGTATAGGTAAATTTAACAGAATTCCTGCTGTTAAATAAGTAGTTAAAACTGGCTGCCGGATAAACCTGATTAACTTTAGTGGACAGCATCTCTGCTATTTTCTCTTGTTGATTCTCCAGCAGGTTCCGGTTAAAATTTACACCAGCCACAAAATCCATTCTTTCTCCGGAATAGTTATAACTCAAACTATAAAGCTGAGTATTTGTCCAGACCATACTACGATTACTCATGGAGTCTAAATTGATGATCCTTTGATCAACACCAATTTTCCCCGTTTTGAAATTTGAGCTAAGATTTGATATTTCAGTTGAAAAATTAAACTGTAAACTGCTATGTTCATTTAAAGGTTCCCGAAAATCCAGACTAAATGCCTTTTTATGCTCCACTGAGTTTTCATCAATCAATAAATTGATAACCGAATCTCTTCCTGCATCCCCGGGAAAAAGATAATCCCGCAGCGTATTCAATGTTTCACTTCCCTGTTTCCCCTGATCTCTTTGTACCGACCCCTGGAAAGACAAAGACCTTCCTTCCTTTTTAAAACGATGATCGATAGAGAAATCGGCCTGATAAGAACTGGAATGATGAGCTGACCTGCTATTTGAACTCAGATCCTGATTAATTATCCCTGTTTGACTACTCACTTTATCCATATTTAAATGCGAATCAGAAAAAGATAAAGATGGAGAAATTCTTATTTCTGTTTCTTCGGCGGGATTATAAATCAGGGATGAATTAACCAGGTGTTGTCGTGTTTTATTTTCGGATTTAGCAGTACTGGAATTGAGAATCTCACCCGATGGAGTAACAGTTTTCACAAAAGAACTGTTACTGGAATTATTACCTCGCTGATCAAACCTGTAATTTGAAGTAATTTTAACTTTATCACTGAATTTATCATTATATACCGTACTGAAACTACTTGAATTATCTACGCCAAGCGAATTCTTTGCATAGTTTAAATTCGTGTTTAAAGAAATCTGTTTGTCATCCAGCCAATAATTTCCACCCGCATCCAGCCCAGCTTTTGAATTGTTACCCGCATTCACTCCGGCAACCCCGAATTTGCCGCTGTTAATACCGTTTTTGGTCACGATATTTATCATCTTCTGCGGACTCTTTGTCCTGATTCCTGTAAAAGCGGCATGGTCACCATAATCTTCGATTAGCTGGATCTTGGAAACTATCCCCACAGGGAGCCTGCGGATAAACTCCTTTACATTTCCGGTAAAGAAGTCTTTACCATTCACTCTTAATTTATAAACTTCTTTATTTTCATGCCTTAAACTACCATCCTGCCCTATTTCCATATTGGGCAAACGCTTAAGCAATTCTTCGACCATTAAACTGGAGTCCACCCCATAATATGCCGCATCATATTCAATAGTATCTTTTTTAATGATAACAGGCTGCCGCTTACGGACAATATTGACTTCCTTTAAATTGACACTACCTGAATCAGTTTTAGAAACCTGGGCATTTGACCTGACCGTTAACAGCAGCAAAAAAAGCAGGAACATCGAAAAACACCATCTCAACATAAATCAAACAGGAATTCAGGTAACTAAAAGTCCAATATAGGAATACATAAATGAAATTCTTTTAAACAACAGATATATTTTCATCAATTAAAATTATATTAAATGACAACAAAAGAAACTTATTCACAAAAACAAAGCTTAAATACATAAAAAAAGCCCTCTGACAAGAAATATCAGAGGGCTTTTTCAGGTAAGTCCGGTTTTAAACCACCTCGTTAAGTATTCACTTTTTTATCAAAATCTGAACCTAAAACTTTATCCCATAATGCTGAGCTCACCCCGTAACCCTTAGTTGAATCAGAATAATGATGCAGCATATGGTGCTGTTTCAATTTCTTCCAGAAAGGATTTTTAAAGTTAGCATGATGCAAAGCATAATGTGCCATATCATAAACCAGGTATCCAATTAAGAAGCCCGCAAAGAAGGCATATATAGTTCCTGCAGGAAGCAGATATAAAAACAAGTAATAAAGTCCCACTGCCATAGGAATACTCGCTGACGGAGGCATTACCAATCGTTTGGCATCATTTGGATAATCATGATGAACACCATGAAAAATAAAATGTATTCTCTTTCCTATATTCGATTTAGGGTAAAAATGAAAAATATAACGGTGCAGAATATATTCAGCAATAGTCCAGATAAATAATCCCAGCGCGCCCCATCCAATAAAGCTGAAGAAATTCATGTGTACTTCAGTAAAAGCAAGCCAGCACAAGTAACCAATAACCGGAATATAAACAATCAGGGGCACGTAAAAATGAACTTTTGATAAGCTCTCTAAAAATCCGCTTTTGAACATTCTGATAGAATCAGAAGAATTCGAAATGAAATTTTTCTTCATGGCAATATAATTAAGAGTATTATTTTTTTTTAAATTTTGATTCGTTCAGTAATAACCGCGTTGTTTGAAGTATTAATGCCTTTGATCTCGACGTACTTCACATTAGGTAACCAGAACGATCCACCTTCTATTCGCAAAAATATGCGTTCTATTTGGATTTTCTTATTATTAACTGTCACATAAACATGATATTTTTTATCTTCCTCAGATTTCACCAGGTACATAGGTAATTTCTTATGGGAAACAAAACGTAATTCATACTGATCTTTACCGATTGCTTTACTTCCTATACCGTAGGCAAATTTGCGCTGAACATAGCCTAATTCTTTTTTCTCGCCATTCTCTTCATAACGAATCCAGTACACAAGAATAGGCTCATCTTTATTGACCTGTCCTTTAGCATCTGCATTCAGTTCACAAATAATAGTATTGGTATTTGGATCACGCTGCAAATAGAACAGCTGATTGCTGATTCCTTTAGGTACCGGAAACTTCAGCGGCGAAGGGTTACTTTGATCCTGAGTTTGTGAGAAAGCAGTAGCAAAGCTACCTAAAGCTATGGCTGCTGACAGAAAAAACAAACGGAACGATAATGCTTTCATGATAAATATATTTGACTATTTCTTTTTTTTTTAAAAATCGAACTTAACTCTCGCCCGGATACCCCATTCAGATACACCCGGATTATCCAGGTAATTAAATCTTCTTACCATATCCACACGTAATAATTTAAAGATATTACCTACCCCTACACTTCCCTCAATATAAGGTGTACTGCTTAAGGCGTTAGTGGTCGCTACACCCTGCTCATTTTTAGGGAACTGGAACAGTGATGGATTCATATTTGGATTATTTTCATTCCTCAATCCACCATACAATGCTTTGAATGAAACCAGCTCTCTGAATTTCAATTTTTTAAGCAACGGTATTTTATTAAAGAAGAACCCATTGAAATTATGATCGATCATGATACTTGCATAGTGATCACTGACAAATTCAAGGAAGTTCATTAAATTGTAGGACATCAATTGATAAGCATAAGTCTGGTTGGCTCTGTGAATAGTCAATAAAGGGAAAGGAACCTTTCCTAGTATATATCCACCCTCTACAGTCACATCCGTATAGCCGAATTGCGACAGGTAGAATCTCTTATCGATACTGGCTACGAAATTGTGATAGTTGTACTGACCGCCCAATACGCCTTTCAAGCCTGCAGTATAGCGCAGATTGAAAATAGGGTATTTATCAATAATTGGTGTTCTGTATACTTTTCCCTGGTAAAACTTCTCATAAGGCGCATAACGTAAATTTACAGTCAGCTCGGTCGTATTGATTTTATCAATAGGGGTAATTACATTGTCCGCATTAAAGCTATTAAATCCTAATGATCCTGCTGGTCTTTGTGTCCATTTACGGAAACTCAATCCATAAGAAAAATGGTTTTCAAATTCCTTTGTATAGTCGATCTTATAAATATCATTATAAGTCATCATATTATTTTCCCCGCGTTTGAAGGACAGCAAGAAGTTATCTTCCTGTACAAACTGAAGTTCCTGTCCCGGAATTTTGGTGTCCCTCTGGAAACTTGCGCGAACAAAGTTCTGCGGGAACGCATAAATTGACTTATTGTTTATAGAATAAGTTCCACTCAGGAAATACTTCCACTTTTCATCTTTAAAACCATAAGCTCCATAAGTTTCAAAATAGATTCTTTTACTTAATGCAGGAGTGGTACGGCCACCCAGACGTAAACGGAAACCCTCTACACTGTTGAAACTATAAAAAGTATTAACTGGTCCCATTTCAAATGGCCCAAAATCTTTATAACCGGCAAAGAATAAGGTTACAATATCCATAGTCCTTTTAAAGGATGGGATCGTTTGTAAAGTATCAATATTCTTATAAATTTTCAGATTAGCACCTACTAAAGTATCATTTTGTCTCTGACTATCCCAGAACTGTTCTGAACGTAATCCGGCCTGTGCATTAACCACTAAAGCTGCACCTCTGTAAACAGAGTCCGGTTGAGGGTTATTGATCTTGTAATTGTTAAACTTGACCGTACGCTGCCCGGTAAAACCTCCGCCCTTATTCTTATTGATACCAAAATCGATAATCAGATTTGTCTTAGACAAATGATATCTGCCATCCGGATTTTTATCAAAATCAAGCTTAGCTTCCAATGCTCTGACGAAGTTAAGATTGATATTTTTATTCACCGTCAGGAATGCATCCTGAACCGCATAATTACCGTCCATTGTGATGTAGATCTTACCTTCAAACAAAAGATCCGAATTGTTCCTTGGAATAAAAGAAAGCTCAATCAACTGAGGACTATGTGTTTTTATAGTATCAGTAATAAAAAACTTATAGAAAGTGGGTGCTGAGTCAGCAATCGGACTCAAAAACTGGTTACTCACTATAGAAATATTACTATCATAAATATTAATATCCGCATACATTCTTTCGAAATACTTACTCAGACCCTCGGTGTCAATAAATTTACTATCATAATTCACGTGCTTATCACCAGTGATGATTGTCTTTTTCTTATCCGGAGACTTCTGCAGGTAAATCTGTGAAACCTTTTCTTCCATAAAAACCGGAAGCGTTAACTTACCACCAATCTTAGTAGAATCCTGTTTTTCAAAAAGGAACTGATAGTTTTTGAAAATACGTTTGTTCTGGAATTTTTCAGACAGATTACTTAGAGAAAACAGCATTTGCTCATATTGCTGATATTCTACGTGATCATAGTTCTTATTCTGATTCTTAGCTTTATTTTCAATTACTTTTCTGATCAGCTCCACTGCAGGGTTATTTTTATTTCTGTAAGCAGGCCTTTTGTTAGAACTGATGACCACTTCCGTCAATTTTTGAGATTCCGACTGCAGCTTTACATTAACCACTTGTGTTTCCCCTGGCTTAATAATCACATAAGATGTCTTATAACCTACATAGCTAATTTGTAACTGTGTATGAGCTTCACTGGTTGAAATGGTATACTTACCATCCACATCCGTTTTAGTGATGATCCCTGTGCCTTTAAACAGCACTGTGGCATAAGGTACCGGATCTTTATCCGTTGCATCAGACACTGTACCTGTGATCACGGTACGAGAAGCGGGTGCAGTCTGCTGAGCCGCAGATTTAAATGCAAAAAATGGCATTACCAAAGCACAGATCAGTATGATTTTTTTTAGGTGTGGTTTCATAATTATATAAGAGCAAATTTCAAAAAAAATACCTGCGGACGGACTAATGCAGTAAAAAAGTCAATAATTAGAGCAAAAAAAAGATCCATTTTATATTCCACAAACACCTTCATATCAACAAATAACAATTTAAAACTAATATTATAAATATTTCTATTTAACTAACGCAGCTATTTATAGCCACTTATTATTCTTGTACCAATTTACTGTTTCTACTAATCCTTTTTCCAGATTATAAACAGGTTTAAATCCAAAATCTTTTTGGAGTCTTTCAATACTGCATGCCCAGTTGATGGCAGTCAGCTCATTCATTTTTTCTTTATTCAGTGTAGGCGCATTCGCAGAATTTTT
Organism: Pedobacter sp. UYP1; assembly: GCF_040547305.1. Lineage (NCBI taxonomy): Bacteria > Pseudomonadati > Bacteroidota > Sphingobacteriia > Sphingobacteriales > Sphingobacteriaceae > Pedobacter > Pedobacter sp. UYP1. The sequence continues at coordinate 69,535 of NZ_JBEPPL010000003.1, forward strand.
ATAAATACGTTCCATAAGTGCTGCCAGTGCAGCAACTGCCGGAACAGGAAGGTGAAACTTCCACGTCTTTTTCTGCAATGCCTTCTTTACCCCTTCTGCTAAGGCGTATCTATCATAGATACCACCATCAGACACATTATACTGTTTGTTTGTTACATCAGAGAATAGTGCCTCTACAATAATTCTGGCGAGATCTTTCACGTAGATGAAACTGATCTGCTGTTTAAAACTACCAATATGCGGTTCCAGTCCTTTATTTATAGTTTGCAGTAAAATAAAAATATCTTTTTCTCTGGGTCCGTAAACTGCTGTAGGACGTATAACCAGTAGCGGTAATCCCTTGATTTCTGCAAGGTATTGTTCCGCCAGTAGTTTACTTGCGCCATAATTAGTGACAGGATGAGCCGGAGAATTGTCTTCAATCAGACCAGCCAGATCTGTTAAAGGACCCAGCGCTGCAAGACTGCTTACAAAAATGAATTTCTCCAGGTTAATATCTGCCGCAATTGCTGCTAAAGCAAGATTTTGAGTATATACTGCATTGACGGTATTGTATTCTTCCTGGGTTTTAGCCTTGGTAATACCAGAAGCATGTATGATGTAACTGTATTGTTTTTCTGCTAACTCTTTTTGAAGTGAATCGATATCACTGAAATCAGGATGCGTAAATTGTATATCAAAATCCTGAAGATGTTTAATATGACTAGTTGGTCTTACGGCCGCAAAAACTTCTAAATCAGAAGCAATGGCTGCAGCAATCAAGTGGTATCCAACGAAACCACTTGCACCAGTTATCAATACACGCTTTTTCATATCGCTTTTTCAAATAACTGCAAATAAGAAGTAAGATCATTTTTAACAGACCGCTGCCCAAAACAGGGCTTGTAAAAGCTAAGCATACACTCCTGAACTACAAATAACCCAGGAGTATAACTAAAATCCTTTTTGCCATTACGGGCAACGCTCTGTTTCATAGCTTAGATACTAACCTTAACCGGGGTTAGCTGAACCTCTTTAAAAGCAGCATAAAGTTTGTCTACCGCTTCCTCAATCTGAGCAAAGGTATGTGTAGCCATCAGAGAGAATCTGATCAGAGATGAATCCGAAGGTACAGCTGGTGAAACAACAGGATTAACAAATATCCCGTTCCTGTGCAAAATATTGGTGATCAGGAAAGTTTTATCGTTATCCCTGATATAAACAGGTATGATTGGACTATCAGTATGACCGATATCAAATCCCGCATCTAAAAGTAGTTTTTTTGCATAGTTCGTGTTATCCCAAAGTTTATCAATACGTTCTGGTTCTGACTCTATAATATCCAATGCAGCAATTACACTTGCAACTGCAGATGGTGGCATACTTGCACTGAACATCAATGAACGTGCTCTGTGTTTAATATACTCTATTGTTTCTTCTGTCCCTGCAATAAATCCGCCTAATGAAGCCAGTGATTTACTGAAAGTCCCCATAATCAGATCTACATCGTTGGTCAGATTAAAGTGAGAAGCCACCCCTGAGCCGTTAAAGCCGATAACGCCCAGACTATGTGCGTCATCCATCATGATATTCGCTCCAAATTCATCTGCAAGCTGTACAATCTCAGGAAGTTTAACAATGTCACCTTCCATACTGAAAATACCATCTGCAACAATCAGTTTTGCAGAATCTTCAGGTAATCTGCTTAATTTCTTACGCAGATCGTCCATATCATTGTGTGCATACTTTATTGTACGGGAAAATGACAGACGGCTACCGTCAATGATAGAAGCATGGTCATATTCGTCCAGAATAAGGTAATCGTTTCTTTCCAGTAAGCAGGAAATAACCCCAAGGTTAACCTGGAAGCCAGTACTGAATAATACAGCAGCCTCTTTACCTACATACGCAGCTAATCTTCTTTCCAGTTCCAGATGGATATCCAGTGTTCCGTTCAGAAACCTTGATCCGGCACAACCAGTACCGTATTTATCAACAGCAAGTTTTGCAGCTTCTTTAATCTTCGGATGGTTAGTTAGCCCCAGATAAGAATTTGACCCAAACATCAAAACTTTTTTCCCTTCAATGATGACCTCAGTGTCTTGTGCCGACTCTATCGATCTGAAATAAGGGTATAATCCTTTTTCCTTAATTGCATTTGCATCTTTAAATGCTGCAATCCTATCGCCCAATTTTTTACGCATGCCTGAATTGTATAATGTTTACTTCAGATAGATTCATAATTTATTTTATTCATACACAGCCTAATACAAAAAATACCGCAATGAAACATGATCTAATATATTAAAAATATGTTAATTTTAAGATAGACAAAAGTAAATTATTCTTAGACCATAACCGTATTTTAGTCTATAATATTATTGTCAAATAAATAATCCCACCTTTTATATCTTATTTTATTGTTTAAATCTTCCTTATATTTCCCGTTAAAACAAGTAATATTCTTCAGATTAATTGCTCTCTGTCTTCTTTTTTAAAGCATCCTTACCTATCCCTGTAATTAGCATATCGATCATTTCATCAAAATATTCATGTGTCCGCTGCTCAGAAAGCTCTATGGATAAAGGGAAATGCAATCCACGAAAAACTGTGACCATTACGAAAGAAATCTTATTCATTCTTTCCAATGTCATTTCTTTAAATTCGCCAGACTGGCTTCCTCCAAGGAGGATTTCCGTAATCATATCTATCTGAATCTGTTCATATCTGGATTTGATACAAATCAGCATTCTCATGCTATCAACAACATCATCAAACAATACCTCTCTAAAGCTATGAAAACCTATTATAGAGGTGATTTGTGCTTGTAAATAAGCCTTTAGTTTTTCTTTGGCCGTTAATGAAACGTTGACAGCTTCGCGGATCCGCTTCACTACATTTTTCATTTCATCTTCAACAACGGCCTCGAAAATCTCAATTTTACTTGGAAAATAATAATAGAGCGTACTCTTTCCTTTACCAGCCGCAGTCGCTATCTCTTCCATGGTTGTTTTTTTCAACCCATGTTTGCCGAATAGTTTCTTTGCTCCTGATAATATCTCCTCTATTACAATCTCATCCTTTTCCATTCAAAACTGCTAATAAATAATTAGACCGAAATTCAATTATGGTCCAAAAGTATTGTAAATATTTCATTCCGCAATCTTTCCATATCAAATCCGACATTGAAATGATAATGATATTAAATTAATAAATGGCTAAAAGATTGTATACTTATTTAGACTGCCCCGGTTTAGCCCGAAGATCTTCTTTATCATAAAGATCAATCAGCTTGCTCTGTAAACGGATTACACTTGTTTCAAGTTCCATTACTTTTTGTTTTAAGCGCTCATTTTCTTCCCCTACCTCGCTTTTATCGTCCTCTCCAGTATTCAATAATTGTCTGATATCCAAACCATGTACTTTTGCAATCTGATGAATCCTGCTAAAGTTTGGATCAGTAATGCCTGTTTCCAATTTTGAGTATGCAGGAATAGATACTTTTAATAACTCGGCCATAGTTTTTTGGTTAAGACCTCTTTTTTGACGGAGAATTTTGAATTTCTGTCCCAGTGTTTTCATTGTATATTATTTAAATCGTGAGTTTGTTTTGAAATAAAATTAGAAATTATTTAACATAATATTTACATCATTAAGTTATTTTTTAAGCTAAAACATTATAGTATATTACAAATAATGATAAATAAATACATTTCCCAGAAAAAAGACGATGATTTTCGCGAATTTCTTAAAAGAACTGACTGACAAGCAAAACATATTGCTTTAACAATTAGAAAAGTCAGACAGGCAAATGCACTGTGCGCAACACGTCAAACATCAGGCCATAAAATAGATAATTCCGAAAATTATCAAAATGACAGTTGAAATTTGATACCACTATTTGTTAAATTTAAATCTTCTGAAGAAAGCTTACCAACCGGGATTTTAACAAACGGCTCGATGCGGACTTTGTATTTATTAAAGATATTTTGCTGACGGCCAACAGAAAAATTAAAATATCCGATATAACTGTTCCCCTTTAAATGTCTTTCTACAGTAGGTTCCTCTACATGTTCAACGGATACCGCCTTAAAAGTTGAAGGGCCACCAGTCTGAAAATCATAGCCATTCAAATCTACCTGAGCAGTCTGCTCAAAAGTATTGTTTCTTTTTTCGCTAAGTACACTGAAAAAAGAGACACCTGCACTCGTATAAAAATTCTTATTCAGTTTATATACCAGCGCAATTGGAATATCTATAGCTTTCAGATTCGCATCAACACCAACCAGTTTTTTCTCAGAAAATGTACTGATACCTGCTCCACTGTTCCCTTGTCCCGGAACCTCTCCCGCAGCCTGCATCTGGAGATATGAAATTCCGGAGCTTAACGAGAACTTATCAGAAAGCCGGTAAGCAGTAGTTACCCCGCCCCCGATATTCATCCGGTCACTGGTTGCAGTTGGCATTACCTGTAATCCGAAATCCCAGTCAGATCCTTTTTGTTCTTTAGTTTTCAAAACTTTACCTGCGTTCTTTGATTCAGCCAGCAGGAATTCTGCCGTTGTTAATTTTTCATGAGGAGTACGGCTGGCCGTATCTTGAGCACCTGTCTTCGGAAAGGCCTGAACTCTTTCTTTATAATGCGCATATTCCTGCGTCTTTTTTTGCTGTTGCAAACTTAATTCCTGCTGTAACTGCAAAGACTGTATTTTTCCGGAAGAAACCGTGTCCGGAGCCTGTTGATGCCTGATTTCAGAAACTATACCACCAGTACCTTCCTGAAGAAACACACCGGAACGACTTCTGCTGTTCAAAGCCATCCTGTCTGCAGATTGAACAACCGCTGGTGACTGGCCGGCGTTAACCAGGTCTTCTGCAGATATTGCTGCCTTACTGCCAGCTCCGGCAGCCACTTTCTCCGTTACCTTTGGCACAACCTGCCCCTGTACCTCTGTAATAACCTTCTTTATTACAACTACTTGCGCAGTTTTTTCCTGGCGTAACTGATTAAATACAAAAGGCAATACAGATGCCATCAATACAAATACTGCTGCAATTCTGATCCAATTTGCAGCAAACGGGTACTTCTTCTTTTTAACCTTCGAAAATGACTCCCATTCTCCCGGCACATAGGTTTCCTGATAATCTTCGAAAAGATCAGCAATCTCCTTTATCAGTTCTTTCTTAGGATATTCCATCAGTAATTTCAATGCTTTTTTTATAGAGTTCCCTTAACTTTTGCTTTGCCCGGGTAAGATAAGTCCGGCTCGAGCTGACCGGGATCGTTAACAATGAAGCTATTTCATCATGACTGAAACCTTCAATCTCATAAAGATTAAAAACAGTACGGTGTAAATCAGGAATCCCATGCAGGAGCTTCAGGATATCTTCAGCAAAAAGCTTCTCTTCTACTTCCACATACCCCACTGTACCTTCTTCATATTCATCTACATAGCTCAGCACAGATTTGCTGGCCCTGATTCTGTCCAGTGCAGTACGAACCGTTATTTTGGCCAGCCAGGCCTTAAAAGTTTTTTGAAAATCTATTAGATTGTGGTCATGCCTGAAGTCATACATTGTTTTAAATGCCTTCATAAAACTATCATTTACCACCTCCTTAGCAGCGTTTCTATCTTTAAAATAACGTGTCGATATACCCATCAGATAACCCCAGTAGTGGACATAAATACGTTCTTGTATACGCTCATCACGCGCACCAAGACCCGCAATGATCTCCTGGAACATTGTATTTTTATTATCCACGCTTCGCTAAACCTAATAATTCAATATATATATTATTCCCTGCCTGAACGCAGATTGCAACCATCTCCATTAATTTAACAGAACCGGATTAACAGCATAAACGTAGCTCGCCGGCATAACGCTACAGCAACATTCAATAAATTTATAAATATCGGCTTTTTCTTCCATTTTCAATATTTATCCAAAAACGTTGTAGCGTTTTCTAATCCGGCTACGTTTTACCTCCAAAAACACATAATAAATCTTATCAAAACATTTAAGACATGAAATTTAATCTTACTTCATTTTCGAAAAACATCAAAAGAACTTTAGTCCTTACTGCAATTACTGGTGCTGTTCTTTCTTTCAATGCTTGTAAAAAAGATACGCCTATCCAGCAGGACCGTTCAGCATTATCGATTACAAATGCTTCACCGCTTAATGATTCTATCGATTTTATTCTGAACAACAGAAAAGTAAGCTCAGCTTCTTTACCTTATGGAAAGACTTATAACTATTTTACGCTGATTTCAGGAAAACAATTAGGAGCTTTAGCAAAAGCAGGTTCGGTAGAAACTTTTTACCGTGCTAATTTTGACCTGGCTACCAACCAGTATCACTCGCTTTACATCACTAGTCAGACCATCAACAAAGCTGACAGCTCTGCTTTCCTTGTGATTAAGGATGACTTTACTGCACCAGCTGCTGGTCAGGGTAAAATACGTTTTATCAATCTTTCTTCAAATTCACCAGCTTATGACCTGGTTATTGATGGCGATACGACTTCGTTCAAAAACAGAGCTTTCAAAGAATATACAGTGTTTAAAAACCTTAAGCCAGCTAAATACAAAGTATCATTGGTTAATCCGACTACCAAAGCAGTTGCTGCTACCCTTGCAGATGTGGAAATTATAGCCGGAAACTTTTACACTATCTATGCTAAAGGTTTACTGGGAGCAACAGTTCCAGCGAAACAATTAAGCATCACTTCAAGCCTTCACAGGTTCTAAGTACAACTAAATACAACAGTATTCAATAGTGATATAAAACCATCTGAGCTTAGGCACAGGTGGTTTTTTTTACCGGCTTCCCTGACGTAAAATAAATGCACCCAGCATCAATGCCACCGCGACACCAGATATACCTGGGAACAGAATAAAAAGATAAAGTATAGCACTGATCCCTGCAACAGCAAGAATAAATAGCAACCCTTTTAAAGGAGTTTCCATTTTAAAAGCAGCTATAAATGTAAATAAGTAAAACGTGGCAGCGAGTATCGGTAAGAACATTTACAAATATGCCAACCTAATGTTAAGTTAATGTTAAGCATTCTTCATAATTTCATTTCGATGACAATATAGAACCTCTATAAGCTAAACCAATAAATAAGGTCGTTCCTGATAGGTTTTCCATAAAAACTCTGCAAACAAACTATTTGCCCTGGCGTAAGGAGAGCCGGTGAACTGTTTAGGATTATCCGGATCAAATGACTCATGCAGCACGCCTGTGTCTCCATGACATTTCTGCAGCATTTTCAGACAAAGCTTAATTTCTTCGTCATCAGTACTGGTCAACCCTCTGGAAACAATACTCATTGGCCAGATCATATGTTTGGTAATACGCGGGCTTCCTATCCCTTCGGCCAGACTTCCTTTATAAAAAAACGGATTATCATCAGAATGCACCATTTTCCTTGTATTCAGATATACCGGATCCGTCATAGATAAAGCACCCAGGTAAGGTAAAGCAAGCAAACTGGGTACATTTGCATCATCCATCAGGTTATAACTTCCCATTCCGTTCACTTCATAAGCATAGACTTTACCATAGGTGGCATGCTCTATAACGGCATACTTTTGCAGGGCCAGTCTCACTTCCAGTGCAAGTGCTTCCATTTCCTTAGCCAATGACTCATCGGCTTTAATCACCCTGAATAATTCAGCAGCCTGACGCAAACTTACTACTGCGAAGAAATTTGAAGGAACCAGGAAAGAAAAAACCGTCGCATCTTCACTCGGTCTGAAAGCAGAACAAATTAGCCCGACTGATTTTACCGGATAACCAAAACCTTCCATTGGCAAACTATCAGTTGCCCATAAAGTGGTACGCTGAAAATGATAAGGCCCGGAATTTTCCTTACGTTGCTGTTCTTTAAAAGTCTTCAGAATAGTTTTAATTGCATCCTGCCATTTGGCATCAAAAAAACTGGTGTCTTTAGTCTGCTGCCAATATCTGTAAGACAAGCGGATAGGATAACACAGCGAATCAAGTTCCCATTTACGCTCGTGCACACCCGGCAGCATTGTAGTCAGGTCATCTTTCATAGATCCCACCTTTAACGGATCATTATAAAAAGAACTGGCATATGGATCTTTAAGAATATAAGACATCTGTCTGTTGATGACCCCACCAACCAGATTCCTTAAGCCCTTATCCCGTTTTAAAAACGGCAAATAGGTCCACATATGGACACTGCTGTCTCTCAGCCACATGGCATCTACATCTCCGGTATTTAAAAACGTATCCGGCTTACCGCTCAATTCACTGTAAGTAACCAGGTTGTCCAGCGCATTTGGAAAGCAATTATTGAATAACCAGCCAAGCTCTTTATTTTTCACCTTATCTGTGAACTCTGTAATCGCATTTTCAACCGCCCTGCTTGTAAAACGACGTAGCTCTATTGATTTTCTTACAATTGGAAACCCAGGATCAGCGGCAAATGACAACATTTTTCCCGATACCAGGGCAGCAGTTAAAAGTCCTGCCTTCTGTACAAATGATCTTCTTTTCATTAATTATCTATCAAATTCACTCCGCGTCTGTAAAAATTCAGGCGCTTCCAGGTTAAAAGCATCAAACAAGCTGCCAATATTATATATTTTTTTTAGATATCGGTGCCTCTTTGTATTTATATTACGAGCAAGCACAGTATAATGTCTAGTATTTTAATAGTTATTTCATCTCAATAACAGCTATATTAGCACTATGAACAGCTTCTATAAAAGTTATAAAGGGATAATCTGGCTGATAGCTGGTATCATGGCCGGGAGTTTGGCCGGATTAATATTTGGCGACCGCGTTAAAGTCTTAAAACCCATAGGAGAAATATTTCTTAATCTTTTATTTACTGCTGTAATCCCGCTGGTTTTTTTTTCTATTTCATCAGCTATTGGTGGCCTGAAGGAAACTAATAAGCTCAGTAAAATGATGGCAGTGATGGTGTTGGTATTTCTATCGACCGTCCTGATTTCAGCCTCTTTAACCATCATGGCAGTCAGGATTTTCCCCGTTCATGAGCACATGACTAATACCCCGCTCACAGAAACCATAGTTAAAAAACCTTTTGGTGACCAGATTACACAACTATTGACCACCAGCGAATTCTTTGAATTGTTATCCAGAAAAAGTATGCTGGCAATGATTATATTCTCTGTACTGACCGGCTTTGCAACCTTACGCTCTGGCTCCTATGGAGCGGCCTTTTCCAATTTCCTGAATGCGGGAAATGAAGTTTTCAAAAATGTATTTATTATTATCATGAAACTGGCCCCCTTAGGCCTTGGAGCTTATTTCGCCTACCAGGTGGGTGTTTTTGGCCCCCAGTTATTTGGGACTTATGCCAGGTCCCTCGGACTCTATTACGGAACCGGAGCCTTTTACTTTGTAGTTATCTTTACCCTTTACGCCTTCGTGGCCGGAGGTATGAAAGGTATTAAAAAGTACTGGAACAATAATATTATCCCATCGGCCACCGCAATAGGTACCTGCAGCAGTATTGCCAATATACCTGCCAATTTAGACGCTGCAGACAAAATAGGTATTCCCTCGTATATAGCCAATGTGACAATCCCGCTTGGAGCAACCCTGCACAAAGACGGATCAAGTATTTCATCTATTATCAAAATGGCTGTTGTATTCGCCATGTTTGGCAAAGGCTTCGACAATATAGAAACGATAACCATAGCTTTAGGAATGACTGTGCTGGTTAGTATTGTTGAAGGGGGTATTCCAAATGGAGGTTATGTAGGTGAATTATTATTCATTTCCGCTTATGGCTTTCCTCCTGAAGCATTACCACCGGCGATGATCATCGGAACATTAGTAGATCCGATGGCCACCTTATTAAATTCTACCGGCGACACCGTAGCGGCCATGTTAGTTGCGCGTTTTACGGAAGGAAAAAATTGGCTGACTACAAAGGCATAAAGCCATTCTCAATGTTGTCATCATGTAAACCAATTACAGAATAGTGTCTTGGCAGATACCAGGTAACGGTTTGCATCATATTTCTATAGTGAGTTTCTGTCTCAAAACGATCAGGTGTAATATTAAAAGCTAAATCCTGCTTTAATTCATCACCTACTGTACGGGCCATTAACAAAACTTTAGGCCCTTCGATACCATTCAGTTCAAAAAAATCTTTCAGAAGTTTTCTTGTTTCTGTTGGAAGAATAGTTTCCGCAGGTTGTCCGACCATAATTTCTTCCCCCTCAGCCACAACTTCTTCTGTATTACTGCTTATACTGAACTGGCTGTCTTCGGCCGTAAAGAAACTGCCATTGAGATGATAATTCAAAAGATCTCCATAAGAAAGCACCCAGTCCGGCTGTCCTTCTCCAGGATTAATTACCACGCCATATCCTCTTTCCAGCAGGAAATCAGTAATCATTCTTTCAATATAAAATGACTGATATTCTTCACCAGGCTCAGGAACAAATAATTGAAAATAAGGGAACCCATCAGGCCCGGCTATAATTTGTGGCGTTCCGCAACGTAAGCTGGCCAACGGCAGATCAGCTAAAAACCGGCCTACCCATTCCTCATCCCTATGCTCCATTGGCACCGCTAAAAGTACAGAGAGCATCTGTGTTTTTTCTAAATCTCCAAGATACTCCTGAGGTACCTGTTGTTTTCCTGCACCGGCAACTGACTCACTTTTAACCGTTTTTCCAGTTTCCGTTTCCTTTGCTGTCTCAGTCTTTTTGAAAATATCGAATAATCCCATGTAATATAAAATTGCTAACCCGTCCGGTGTATCCTTCAAGCGCAACCCAAATTTAGCAAAATATAGATAAATAGGGTGCTAATTGTACATATTGTGTCAATATCTCAGTTTTTACTTTTTTAAAACGAACTAAAAACCAGATAACCAAGCGAATAATCCGCTTAAAAAATGCCATTCAGAATTTCATTGTTTTTGAGAACCGCTTTTGAGTATTAGCGTGTAATCGGTGAGCTAAAGAATGGGACCAGCAAGTATTAGCAGCTCCTTTGATGAATCTGGATGGCCTAAGCAATTTACGAACAAACTAATCGGCAAACCAGGGTCAGCTGTCTCAAAAAAGAAGCCTAGAAACAACTGATTACGACATGAAAAACGACTGCAACAGGTTACACATAAGTCTCTGCCAGTAAGGACGGTAGCCACACCTTGTTCAGACATCATTCAAACACCTTTCAGACCCCACTTCAAACTATATTCAATTCCTGCCGAACATAGACTTAATCAATCGGCAGCTATGAAAATCTATTTTTCCTCCAACATTCTGCAACCCATCTTTCCTCCAACATTCTGCACCCAATCCTTCCTCCAACTTTCTGCAACCAATCCTTCCTCCAACATTCTGCAACCAATTTTTCCTCCAACATTCTGCAACCAATCCTTCCTCCAACTTTCTGCACCCAATCCTTCCTCCAACTTTCTGCAACCAATCCTTCCTTCAACTTTCTGCACCCAATCTTTTCTCCAACATTCTGCAACCAATCCTTCCTCCAACTTTCTGCACCCAATCTTTTCTCCCAACCAATAACCCACAACCAGTTTTGGAGAAAGAAAAAAAAGACAGAGACTAAATGTGAAGGCCTGAAACTCGAGCCGTTCCGGCGTAGAGTTTAGCCGAACATTAGTTTCTGTCTTTTTTTATCTTTAGACGATAACCCTAAACACTTCTCCCATTCCAATCTTCAAACTAAAAGAATCTTTTAAAGCAATTTGACGATAATGTGCCAGAATGATGCGGATTACCCCGCCATGAGTCACTATCCCGACCTGCCGGAAAGGCTGCAGTAAAATTTCCTCCAGAAATGATAAAACCCGATGCTCCATCTGGAGCATAGTCTCTCCATTAGGTGGTGCCAGATTCACAAAATCTTCCATCCAGGTACTACATTCCACCCGATCAATCGTATCCCAGGTATCCCCTTCCCAGTCTCCGAAATTTAATTCATATAAAGCTTCATTTTGCACATAAGCTGCAGAAATTTCAGCAGCAAGTACCTGACACCTGAAAGAAGGACTTGAATACACCTTATCCAGATCAGCTGGAATTCTCTGCAGTACCAAATCTTTCTCCTGTTCAAAACTTGCAGCAAGCGGAACATTCATGCGGCCATAAATCAGTCCTTTCGCAATTAAAGGGGTGGTATGCCGGATCAGATAAACTTCCATATCAGAATATAAGACAAGTAAACTGTCACTTCAGTAAGCTGCTGTACAGCACCAAGGCAGTCGCCAGTATAACCACCAATCCATTTCTTAAAATAAGCACCCAGATAAAAACTAAAAAGCAAAACAGGAATTACGGTCAATAACAAAAAAGGCTGCGCCAGATAAACAGTTAACCCAACCAGCGGAATCAGCGTAAAAACACCAGCAATAAGCAGGTTGATCAATTTTCCTTTAGCAACAGCACCACTCGCTTTACTTTCTTCTATACGCGCATAATTATGGTTAAAAACCAATGTGATAGCTGCAAATCTGCTTAGGGCATGTGCGACTATAAATAACCCGGCTATGGTCATCATATTTGCATCAATAAAGGTTTCGGTAAATAGCTGTATTAGCGCAGCAAATTTAAGTCCCAATAACAAGATCAGTCCAACTACACCATAAGTGCCCAGACGGCTGTCTTTCATGATGGTCAGAATTTTCTCTTTTGCCCATCCACCTCCAAAACCATCACATACATCTGCAAAACCATCCTCGTGAAAAGCTCCGGTTAGCAAAATGGAAGCGACCATGGCCAGTAAAATTGCAACAGCTTCACCAAACAGGTAAGTTGCACCAACAAATACAGCGGCTGTAAACAGCCCGATAATCCAGCCTACAACGGGTAAATACCGGATCGAATCTGGTAAATTATGCGCATTATCCTGATGTACATAAGCTGGTCCTGGTAGTCTGGAATAAAAAGATAAGGCTGTAAAAAAAAGTTTCAGTTCTTGATTCATCAGGATTTATTGGAAATCGCCGCACTTTGAAAACTAGCCATTTCATTTAAAAAGTTCACTGCACTTTTGAGCAGCGGATAAGCCAGAGCGCAGCCAGTTCCCTCTCCTAAACGAAGGTGAAGACTTAACAAAGGTTTTGCCTCCAGGTATGCCAATAATAAACGATGTCCTTTTTCTTCTGACTCATGACAGAAAACAGCATTTTTTTTGATACTTTGATCTATACGATAGGCACAAAGATAGGCTGCTGTTGCAATGAACCCATCCACCATGATCACCATCTTTCTTTTTCCCGCAGCTAATATAGCTCCGGTCATTTCCATCAGTTCAAATCCGCCGAAATGTGCCATCAACTTGAAAATGTCATGATCTCCTTTATAGTTTGCAACTGCTTGTTCCAGAATCTGCTGCTTTTTAAGCAGTTGTTCGTCATTTAATCCTGTACCTCTGCCAATACAATCTGAGAGGGGCAAATCACACAGTAAACTCATCAGTACCGCAGCACTGGAAGTATTTCCTATCCCCATCTCTCCGAAACCAATCACATTACATCCTTTTGCGACGATTTCGGCAACTACAGCTTCACCTTTTAATAAACAAAGTTCTGCCTGAAAAGTAGTCATTGCCGGGCCATGTAAAAACGAAGCGGTTCCTTTGGCAATTTTGCCATCGCCCAATGGCAATCCATCTTCAAAATCACAGTTCACTCCCGCATCTATTACCTGCAGACGAATATCATGTTGTTTACAAAAAACATTGATTGCAGCTCCGCCGTTTAAAAAATTAAGCACCATTTGCCGGGTCACTTCCTGGGGGAAAGCACTGACACCTTCTTTAGCAATCCCATGATCTGCAGCAAAAACAACCAGGTGAGGATGCGTTAACCGCGGGCTCGTTGTTCCTAATATTTCTCCTATTTGTAAAGCGAGATCTTCCAGTACGCCCAAAGACCCCGGAGGTTTTGTCTTATTATCTATTAATGTTTTTAAATCTTCAGTGATCATATATTCTTATCAATTGGCAATTCTTTGCTTTAAGGGCCCGTTTAAATTTAAACAGTTTCTAATATAATGATTATTGCTTCAAAAACAACGGAAGTCCTGACACCATAAAAACAGCCTCATCTGCTTTTGCCGCCACATATTGGTTAGCCCAGCCCTGAAGGTCAGCAAATTTACGGCCTACCGGCGTATCTGCATGCAGTCCCATACCCAATTCATTCGAAATGATAAAGAAAGTACCGGGGATTTCAAGCAGCTGGTCAATTTCTTTTTTAAAATCGGCCAGAGAAAGATCAATATCGTTATTGTGATCCATAAAGAAATTAGTTAACCATAACGTTACACAATCAATCACTGCATGCCGTCCCTGCAAGGGTAGAAGATGTAATTCCCGGTAAGCTTCAAAATTTGTCCACTCCGGCCCACGGTCATCCTGATGACGTTTTACCCTTTCCTGAAAATCATCATCCCATATTTTAGCAGTCGCCACATATACCGGATACGAACAAAGTTCTTTCACCCGCTTTTGTGCATAGGCACTTTTACCGCTTCTCACTCCTCCTGTGATAAAAATCAGCATCCTTATGGTTTTACAGCTGGATCAGTATTCTTAAACCTCTTATAAAGAAAAAGTTGCCATTTCTCTTCTGCTACACCCGCCTTATCCATTTCAGCCCGCGAAAGCGTGAAAAACAAATCGGACAAACGATTGATATAAGCAGGGATTGTTTCATCAACTTCATCTGTTTTGATTAAACTGACTAATCTTCTTTCTCCTCTTCTCATTTGTGTTCTGACCATATGGCAAAGTGCCGAGATCTCATTTCCGCCTGGCAGGATAAAATAATCCGAAGGATGTGTCATTGCATTTTCCAGCTCATCGATCCATGTTTCACAAAAAACAGGGCCGTCGGCAGGCATTGGATTGGTATTGATTTTTGCCGCATCAGATGGGCGTGCGAGATGTGACATCATATCCATCAGGTCTTTCTGAATTTTGTGCAGGTTACTTTGCCACTCATGCGCAGTACCGAGTTTTACTCTCAGCATACCAATAGTAGAATTTACCTCATCAAGAGTCCCCACACATTCTACCCTTACATCATCTTTATCAACGCGTTTCCCACCAAAAAGCCCGGTAGTTCCTTTATCCCCTTTTTTAGTATATATCTTCATGAATTTGTTTTTAGTTGCGAAAAGCTATGCTGATAATTGTTTAGCTGATCAGCAGCACAATTTTAGTAAATAAAATCTAGAAAGCATTCTTCGTTCCCGGCTATTGCAAATTGAACAAACATTTGCGCGGAAATCCAGGTATTCAATTTCCTTAGCCGGCTGATCCATCACCAAAAGCGAAAGGGTAACCGGCACTGGGAAGTTAAGATGAAAGAGGTTTTCCTGATTGCAATCCCCACAGCCTGGATCAGATTCCTAAGTATCTGGATAAACGTGTTTTTGAAAAAATATTTAATATCGCCGAAATGGAGAAATTATCACCAGAACAACAATTTGTATACGACTCGGTTTTACAACGGGAAGACGACGATTACAGCCGGCTTAAATCTGCGGAACGAAGAGGAAGGAGAGAAGGGATAGAAAAAGGAAAGGAAAGGAACAAGGCTTAGCGCAAGGACTTGAAAAAGGAAAACATGAAACTGCGCTGGCCATCGCAAGAAAAATGAAGGAAGAGAATTTTGATCCGGATAAAATTGCCGGGTTTACCGCACTCTCCATAGAAGAAATAGAACGTCTTTAAATACAAAAAAGGATACTATGTGAACCATAGTATCCTTTTTAAAGCTATTTTAGAAACTGATGTTATACCTTAGAGAGAAGTTCCTTCCTGCAAGGTTAAATCCACGTTTTTCATAATAGTTTTCGTCTGTAATGTTATTCATCAGAAAAGTAACTGTATGTCTTTTCTTGTAGGTATAACTGGCTGCAAAATCTGCTGTCATAAATTCAGGATAAACAATTTCTGGAAATTTAGGGTCATTAAAATCAGTATCCTTACGTTTACCAACGTATCTTCCGCTTAATCTTAAATCAAGTCCTTTCAGGTTGTTAAATTCAAAGCCATAGCTTGAGGTAAAGTTTGGTACATTATAAATGTCCTTAGTCGTTTCAGTACCATTAGCTGCAATCGTAACCTCTTTAGCTTTGGATGATTTAGTCGCATTACCAAAAACTTTTAAAGAATAGTCTTTGGCTGCCAGTGTTCCGAAATCCCACGCAACCTCGGCCTCAAAACCGTTGATATTTGCTTTATTTGCATTGATATAAGTCATACGGCTGCTAATTGGGAAACCACTTGGTGTAGTTTCAACTGGCACAGGTACGGTGGTCTGCGTGGTGATCCTATCTTTAACATAAGTATTGTAATAAGTGAAATCAGCAGTCAGTCCCCATTCAGACTTATTGAATCTCAGACCCGCATCCCATGAAATACTATTCTCATTTTTCAGGTCAGCATTTCCCTGGATCACACTTGCTTTACCGTCCTTAACTTTTTCAGAATAACCAGCTACGTTATAAGCATCTGGTGTTACAAAAGCACGGCCTGTGGTCGCATGAACAGTAAATAGCTTGTTAAGCGAATATTGAGCGGCTAAACTTGGACTAAAGAAAGGATTTGTTTTTTTTCCACCAGCATAGGTAGTCAACAATGGAGTTTGCTTCACATCATAAGTAATCAGATCCAAACGTACTCCTGGATTAATGACTAATTTATTGTCCAGAAAATTTAATTGCCCCTGAATATAAGCCGCGCCAGAAGAAAGGCTGTAGTTTGGAGAATACGGAGCAGATTCAGAGCCATCAGAATTAAAAGATTGGGAGCTCGTTGAAGCATTGCTATAATCCAGACCAAAAACCACTGAATGATTTCCTAATTGGTAGGCATCTTTAGCCTGTATCCCTTTCCAGCTGGTTACGCTTTTATAAGAAGCATAAGGCGCCACAAGTCCGTTAACAGTCAGTAAGGTATTGTTCAGATTATTCTCTTGTGAAGTATACCCTTTCAAGGTTAAATGATGCTGATCGATAGTACCGGAAAGCGTTGCCTCCTCATTATGACGTTCAATATCTTTTGTACTCGGCTGTCCGTTTCCAAATTGTATATCACTCGGAGATTCTACATTTTTGGCTACAAAGCGTTCTCCACGAACATCGAGTCTCCAGTTAGCATCAAACTGATAACCTAATCTCAAACTTCCTGTATTGTAGTTCAACTTTGTATAATCTCTTCTCAATCCATCAGAACGTTTATCATCCATTTCAACAGGCCCGGTGGTATAATTATAAAGTGCAGAATTAGCACCTAGCATCTTTCTGAACAGATTACCATTCCCTAATTTCATATTTTTAGCTCTGTCATAATTCAGGAAAGACAAATCAAAATCTAATTTCTTACTGATATTACCTCCTGCTGAGGCACCTAATTTAGTAGTTTCATAAGAACCGTACTCGGCAAAAACATTCCCATGGATATCACCAGAAGATTTTTTAGTGATGATGTTCACTACCCCACCCATAGCCGATGAACCATATAAGGCAGAAGCAGGACCCTTAAGTACTTCAATACGTTCGATATCTGATGGATTAATCGTAGCAATACTTACCGTACCTGCCGGACGACCGTCAACTAATAATAAAGAACGTTGATTTAAACCGCTTGTTTGTGGTCTGAAACCACGAATACCAATACCAGAAGAAAGGCCTGGGTATTGTACAATACTGATGGAAGAATTCTTTTTCAATAGATCCGTTACTTCCTGCGAAGAAGTCATATCTATTACTGCTTTACTGATGACCGTCATACTTTGTGGTACATGACGCCTTTTAATTTCCGTCCTTGAAGAAGTAACTACCACTTCGTCAAGTGAATTAGTCTTAACGGAATCAGCTTTCTTTTCTTGCGCTAATGCAGAACTGCTGAGTAAAACCGTGCCTATAAGCAGGTTTTTAAATGATAAAGGTAAATTTTTATTCATATAATTAGTATTGGTGTGTAAGCGTTGTTATGTGCTGTAATAGCTTTGAGTACCGGAATATCAGAGTGCCTGGAGAAATCCAGGCAAGGAAGTATAGGTAGCTGATTCATTGTTCTTTAGTACCGTCCAAAGCGTATCCGCTCCTTCTCCGCTGATAGAAACTTTCAGGGTATGGTCTGCCGCTGAGGATATACTAAAGCCATTTCTGACCAAAGCCTTTTTAGTCCAGAAAGCAGCAACGCCCTCTCCTGTCACTTTAATATCGCGTTTCCCTGCATAATGAATATTAAAGGTGCCGCTCGCCGCATCAAAGACAATTCCATCTTTCTCAAATGCATGTTGAAAAGCCCCGTTTAAAACCAGTTCTTCTGGCAATCCGGCATCCAGCTGTCCGCCATTGCTCATCAGCCAGATCTGGTCAGCAACCTGTAGTGCTAAATCAAGTTCATGCGTAGAAAGTAAAATCGCTTTATTAGTCTCTTTAGCGAGCTGATGCAATAAACGCATCAGTTGTATCCGGCTGGGCAAATCAAGGTGAGCGGTAGGCTCATCTAAAATAATCAGCGGGGTATCTTGTGCCATTGCCCTGGCCAGCATCACTTTCTGACACTCCCCGTCACTCAGGCTATCCATTTTTCTACCTATAAAAGCTCCGGTATCTGTGGCTTTTATAGCCTGTTCAATAATAAGTTTGTCTTGTTCAGTCAATATGCCTAGCCAACCTGAGTAGGGATACCGCCCTAATGAAATGAGCGAATAAACATCCAGGTTACCAGCTCTGACATTATCAGTGAGTACCAGGCTTATTTTCTTTGCAATTTGTGCTGGTTTAAGCTTGTTCAGCGCCGCACCGTCCAGTATAATTTCACCTTTCAATGGCTGTTGTAATCCAGAAATAGTTCTGAGCAGCGTAGATTTACCGCAACCATTAGGGCCTAGCAAACAAACAAGCTGCCCGGCATGAAGTTCTAAATTTAAAGGCCCGGCAATGACTTTAGACTTCCCTTTTCCTGCCTTGTAACCTATGGCTAATGCTGAGGTATGTAATAATGAGGTTTGCGCTTCCATTAGAATCCTCTTAATTTAGTAGGCCCTGCAATAATCCAGATCACAACAGGTGATCCTACCAGTGCAGTAATCACATTGATTGGCAAAACCGTCTGACTTCCTGGCAATTGTGCAACCAGATCACAAATAAGCATTAAAACCGTTCCAATCAGACAACAAGCGGGTATTAAAATACGGTGGCTTGAAGTATTGAATAAAGCTCTTGCTAAATGTGGTACAGCTATCCCTATAAAACCGATTGGACCGCAAAAGGCGGTGATCCCTCCCGCTAAAATACTTGTACTGCCGATAATCAGCATCCGCGCACGCTTTACAGTTAAACCCATACTTTTGGCGTAATTGTCGCCCAGTAATAAAGCATCCAGCAATTTAGAAGACAAGAATGAGATGAATAAGCCAGCAAAAACAACAACGGCCAGAATTAACAGCTGCCCGCCAGTTACCCCGCCCAAAGAACCAAATGTCCAAAGCAAATAATCTTTAATCAGCTCAGGTGAGCTAAAATACTGCCAGATACTAATTACTGAAAGTGTGATATTCCCAATCATCACGCCGACAATCAATACAATAACATTATCTTTTAAAGAAGAGGAAATGGATACGATCAGAATCATGATCAATGCTGCTCCTAAAGAGGAAGCCACAATAATTAACCAGCTTCCCGAAATACCCAGTTCTTTAATGGTATATAAACTGGTAATACTCCCGGCTGAAAGCATGACCAGGGCCACCCCTAAACTGGCACCGGCAGTAATCCCTAAAACTGAGGGCCCAGCTAGCGGATTGCGGAAAAGTGTTTGCATTTGTAAACCGCTTACAGATAAGCCACAGCCCACAATAATGGCTGTCAATGCTTTAGGCAACCTGATTTTTTCAATGATATAAACCCAGGTATCATTTCCTGCATCTGGGGTAAATAAGACCTTGATCACGTCTTTTAAAGGGATGTGGACGGAACCAAGGGCTACATCAAGCAGGAATGCCACCACTAATATGGCCAGCAATACTAAAACTTTTATTTTGTTCAATTTCTTAAGGAATTAATTCAATTGCTTGTAATAAACGAGCTGGTAATCTGGTAGTAATTCGGGATGAAAGATCTTGATTAAGTCGCTTAAGATTAGCTGTGGATTAACAGCTCCGGATTCCCAATAATCATTGGAACCAATATCATTTACCTTTTTATTAAAATTAAAAATGTGACTTTCTTTGAATGGTTTAAAATCAGCATAACGGCTGTCTATTGCTTTGATATCATTTTTACTATCTACAGTTCCCACATTCAGCCAGAAATCTGCCTGTAAAGCAACTGGGGCAACAGTTTCAAAATTAAGTGGCAAACTACCTTTTCCATGGACATCCGCCCATTTATAATTTGTACCGGCATCCTTAAGAAACTGAACCATGTAACTGTCACCATCTGGTACATACCAGGTCCCTTTGTAAGGCATACCACAAACCAGTGTTGGTTTGGTCACCGCCTTTTTTCCTATTGCTGCCAGGCGGTTATATTCTTTCTCGACTGCCTCAAATTTAGTATTGACGTAGTCTTCTTTATCCATCAATGCGGCCATTAATTTAACCCACTCTGCACGGCCAAGCGGTGTAGTTTCCAGCCATTCAGAGTTGAGCATTACGGGTACACCCGCGCCGGTCAGCGTTTCGTATTTACTGAATTTAGCATCAGGGCTACCCATCACCATCACCAGGCCCGGTTTCATACTGATCAGCATTTCATCGTTCATGGTTCCGTCTATGCCTACTTCTTTGACTTTACCCGCAGTTATGTTTTTTCTTACGGTTTCAGAACTTACATATTTCAAGCTCCCCAAACCTGTTATCGCATTTGCTGAACCTGCAAAATCAGCTAATGCGATATGCATAGATGACATCGCTATTAAGCTCTGGACAGGGATTTGTATCAGCTGTGCTTTTTTATAGCCTTCAGGAGCCTTCGCCCCTTTCGCTAATAAAACATATTGAACAGTATCTGCATGTGCCCCCATACCGGAATAAATACTGACCAGTTTATAGTCATCATAATAGTCGATATTAAAGCCTTTGGCGTATTTAATTGCTGCACTGCCGGTTTTTGCGGAGGTATGTTTTTGACCAGACTGGTTCTGTTTGCAAGAGGTTATCAGCAACAGAGAAACGATCAGACAGGGGAATATTCCTCTGAATGATGAATAATTTGTTTTTTTCATCATAAAGTTTAGCCTTTCTTCCGAAAGCATTTAATAACTATTCATAAGGCAGGTCTTCTGACTTCCTCAAACTGCAACCTTCCCTTCTTTGCGAAAGTGGTATTAACAGCAGTTCAATAATGAGGTTTACAGCAGCGGAGACTGTTCCGGATTTACGCCGGGATTCCCTTAAAGCATTTTACAGGCACTTGTTCAAGTCTTAATGAGCTTAAAACAGATGCTTCCCTAAAATGCAGCCTTAAGACTGCAAACCTAGATAAAATCGAGGATAAATGCAATGCGCTCTGACAGTGAGTTTTTGGGAACATCAATCAGCTCAAATCCGCAGGCAATATATGCCTTCCTGATAGCTTCATTTAGGAGTACAGCCTCTTCAAAGGTTTGCCAGCGCTCACTGTCATTCACATAAATAGCTTCCCATGGCGGGAGTATAAAAACCTGTTTGTGGTAAGGGTAAAGCCCTAAAGCAGTATAATATTCTTTCGGGACAGCGACCTCAGCTACATCCAGGTAAGCAATAATATCAGGAATAGCACGGTCAAAGAAAACAATGCGATCTGCAGGTGCCTGATTCCAGGAAAGAATCATTTCTCGTAAAACTTTAGCTGAAAAACAGGAAATATCTATCCAGGGCAAACAGAATGATCCTTTTGCGCTCTCCTGAATGATCATCTTTCTGGATATTTCTTCAGAACAAAAATAACCTTGTTGCTGCAATCCGTTAATCAAGGTTGTTTTCCCTGAGCCGGGCCCTCCGCTAATGATATATTTTTGTACTGGACTGATCATGGAGTGGTTAGAGCTGAAAGAAATAAATACTGATGGACAAAACCATGAGCAGGCAAACACCCTGATTGATACTGCTCACTATTTTGAATTCTTCGTGTTTAATTTCCCGGCTGTTGCTACCGATAAGTGGTTTATCAACCAAAATCCCATGGTAAACATTCGGGCCTCCAAATTGAACATCCAGTATTCCGGCGAGTGCCGCTTCAGGATAACCAGCATTCGGGCTTTTATGTTGATGTCCATATTTCATCACGTATTGCCAGCCCCGCATACTAAAAGTTACCAGCAGCATCAATACAGTTGTTATTCTTGCCGGAATAAAGTTGGCAACGTCATCCAGACGTGCTGCGAATTTTCCAAAATATTCATACCTCTCATTCCGATAACCGATCATGGAATCCAGTGTATTGATCATTTTATAAGTAAGCATACCAGGGATACCAGCGATAAAGTAGAAAAATAGTGGTGCAATTACGCCGTCGCTCAGGTTTTCTGACATAGTTTCAAATACGGCTACACGGATCTGTTGTTCGTCCAGATTTGAGGTGTCGCGCCCTACAATACGGGATAAACGTTTCCGCCCGGCTTCGAGCCCTTTATATTTCAAAATATCAAAAACTTGTTTCCCTTCTGTAATTAGTCCTTTATTAGCCAGAGCGTAATAGACAAAGGCAGTGGCAAACAGAAAATATACAGGTACACTATGGCTTAGCATAAAATGGATCGCTCCATAAAAAACTAAAAATGTTCCGGAACATAAAATCAGCACCATAATCATTCCTCTAAGAAATCTGAATTTTCCTTTGTTCAGGTGTTTTTCACCTAAATTGATCAGACTGCCAAAAAACCGGATTGGATGAGGTAAACCTTCGGGATCGCCAAAGAGCAAATCCAGCAGATAACCTGCAAGCAAGGGGATTACAATGATTATATAGTTTTCCATTCAGCTAAAGCATTAATCAGCAATTGATTTTCATTTTGACTTAAAGTGGCAATACGGATATGTTTTTCGGTAAGTCCTCTGAAATTCCCTGCATCACGGATCAATATATTAAATTCTTTTAGTAAAAACTGTTTTAATATCGCGCCGGTATGCTGATTTGTAGTGGCCAGAAAAAAATGGGTGTGACCGGGATAGACTCTCAGCGGACTGCCCTCCAGTTTTTTTATAAACTCATCCCGGTCTGCTAACAATTGCTGCAGGGGAATTTGTATCGTATGGAGATGATCGAAAATAAAATGACCTGCTGCTATAGCCATTGCATTTACCGCCCATGGTAATTTAAAAGATCTCAACCGCTCAATCAGCACTGCATTGGCGGCGATATAACCTAACCTTAAACCCGGAATAGCATAGGCTTTGGTCATGGAGCGTAAAACGATCAGGTTCTCGTATTTTTCAATTAAACCAAGCACTGAGGTAATCGATAAAGTAAATTCAATAAAAGCTTCATCAACAACAAACAGAACCTCAGGATGTTGATGGATTAAGGTTTCCAGTTCTTTAAAAACTGCTCCGGTAGGGTTGTTGGGGTTGCAGATAAATAACAATCCGGTATCGCTGGAAACCCCGGTCTCCAAATCGTCCCAATTCAGGAAATGCAGTTGAAGTCCGAATAGTTTACAAGCGTCTTCATATTCTGCAAAAGCAGGAATGGTTACCGTTGATTTTCTATTTTTAAAAGCCTGAGCAACCAGGTAGATACTTTCGGTACTGCCATTGGTGACTAATATATTCCCAGATTTAAAGCCATAAAAAGACGCTATCTTTTGAGTAAGGCTTTCTGCCAGTACTTCAGGATAACGCTGTACGTTGTCCCATTGCGTAAAAAGATGTTCTTTCAGGCCTTTTGGTGCTCCCCCATGCCATACATTCGTACTAAAATCTGCTGCTAATGTTTGCTGATGTAAATATCCATCGTCTCCGTGTCCCTGAAACATTTTATTAATCTTTTATATGCTGATACACCTGTTCAATATCCAGGTTTTCTCTTAACAAGACAGCTAATTTATCATATTGTTCGCTTCGGAATTGTAAGTAATCTACATATGGTACTTGCAAATCGGTATATGGGGCAACTAAATCATTGATGACGATCTGGTTATCCAGAATACCATGCAGGTAGGAACCCCAGCATTTTTCTGATAAAAAATAACCATCAGTATCTTTTCCTTCCAAATGTGCTACAGGTTGCGGTACTCCATTAACTTTCGTTTCTCCCATATGAATCTCATATCCAATACATTTTTCAGAGAAATCACGGTAGGTAAAACTACATTGCCTGGTCGTTTTTTCATCGCGTAAAAGGGTTTCGACAGGTAAAATACCTAAGCCTTCAATTTCTCCTGCAGCAGATTCTATTTGCCCGGGATCTTGAATGGTTTTACCCATCATTTGATATCCTCCGCAGATACCAATCACTGTCTGCTGGTTTTGGTGTGCCTGGATAATCGCTTCTGCCATTCCATTTTCCCGGAGTTCAATCAGATCTTCAATTGTATTTTTACTGCCAGGCAGGATAACAATATCCGCCTGAGCGACTCCTGCTGCGGTGTGGGTATAATAAAGATTGATCCGGCTATCTTTATCTAAACGGTCGAAGTCAGTGAAATTAGACATTCTGCTTACCAAAACCACCGCAATATTGACTTTACCAGGCACCGGTTGATTTCTTTTGAGTTTCAGAGAAACGGTATCTTCTTCTTCGATAAAGATATCCTTGAAGTAGGGAATAATCCCGATGACAGGAACTCCGCATAAATCTTCTATCATCTTTTTCCCATCCTGGAAAAGATCCGGGTCGCCTCTGAATTTATTAATGATAATCCCCTTAATACAAGCTTTTTCTACTGGCTCCAGCAGTTGCATCGTTCCATAAAGACTGGCAAAAATACCTCCCTTATCAATATCAGTGACCAGATAAGTAGCCGCACCAGCTGCTATAGCCATCCTCATATTGGTAATATCTCTTTTTTTAAGGTTCAGTTCAGAGATACTTCCCGCCCCTTCCATAACGATGGGTGAATAGCGGGAGGCCAGTCTTTGATAGGCGAGTTTAACTTCTTCAAAGAGTATTGCGCGATCATTTGATAAAAAGTATTCTTTTGCACTTTGATTTCCAATAGATTTCCCATTCAGGATCACTTGTGCAGTTTGATCATTCGTTGGTTTAAGCAACACAGGATTCATATCGGTATGACAGGGAATCCCGGCAGCTTCTGCTTGCACCGCTTGTGCACGGCCTATTTCCAAACCTTCGGGAGTAGCATAACTGTTAAGCGACATATTTTGCGCTTTAAATGGTGCAGGCTTATAGCCATCTTGTTTAAAGATCCGGCAGAATCCGGCAGTAATCACACTTTTACCTACATCAGATGAGGTTCCAACAAACATGACAGGTCTGAGCTTCCTTTGATTTTCCATGACTTGCAAGCTTACGCAATTTATCAGAGCTTAACAATGCAATTCCTGCACATTAGCCACCAAATTCAACTTCTGCCTCAAGTAAAATCTGATTCCTTTCCATTATCTTAATGTTCAATTAACAACAATCACTGATACTTGAAAAACAATAATTTAACCATGAAACGATCAACTTTAATTATGATTCTGCCGGTTTTACTGGCTTTATCTTGTAAAAAAGAAAATGTCTTGCAGCAGCAAAAGCTCAGTTCAGCAAAAAATGATGCGGTAGAAATTTCCAAGGATACCGCTGGTATTACTTTGTCCTGGAATAAAACCTATCAAAAGATAGAAGGATTTGGTGCATTCGGGGGTAGAATTACTCCTTTTTTCGAATCTCCGAAACGTGATAGTATTATGAACCATCTATGGGGACAAACGGGTCTGCAGCTGACCATCATCCGCGGAAAAATTATCCGTAGTTATCCTTTTGATAAACAGACTGGTGTAGTGACGATCAAACCTGCTGGAACTAGTATTGATATGGATGTAAATAGTCCTGCTTATCAAAAACTGACTGAAGAAGAGAAAGAGCAGATCGGTCAGTTATGGATTTTAAAAAAAGTCAAAGAGCGTTACCAATTGCCAATTATATTTGCAAGCGCCTGGACACCTCCGCTTTATATGAAGACTAACCCTGGTAGTGAAAGTGCCAAAAATTTCAATGGGCTTGATTTTAAATGCTGTTCGACGGATTTCGCGCGTTATTTGTCTGGCTTCACTAAAGCTTATCAAAATGAAGGAATCAATTTTTATGCGATTTCACCAACCAATGAGCCTGAAAATATATTTTCGGACTGGGATGCTTCTTATTGGGATTCAAAACATTTGGGCGAATTTGTTTCTAATAATCTCCGCCCTGCTTTAAATGCTGCCGGATTAAATACAACAAAAATCATTTCTTCGGAGAATGCAGCCTGGGGAACAGCCAATTCTTTTCTTGCTGGAATGGATAAAAGTAATGTCGATATTTTAGCCGGACATGGTTATGTAGAAATAGGAGATCTTATTTTTGGTAAACGCGGACTCAATCAGGATCCGAAGCCCTGGTCTTTCGCTACAGGGAACAAGCCAGTCTGGTTAACTGAAACCTCGGATGATGGGGGTACTTATGATGGTACAATTACTGGTGGTCTTAAGTTAGCGACGAGTATGCATAAGTTTCTGGCAGAATGTAATATCAATGCCTTTGTGTATTGGTTGGGTATGCTGGCTATTAAAAATAATGAGTCTCTGATCGGCACCAATAGCGATGGCAGCCTGGAGTTTCCTAAAACTTATGAGGTTATGGGACAATTTTCAAGGGCTATTCATCCTGGTTATATTCGTTTTGATGCGAAACTGCAGAATAATTCAACATTGAAAGTTTCAGCTTATAAAGATCCTGTATCTGGAAAGTTCAGTTTGGTTGCGATCAATCCTGGTCAGAAAGCCGTGGTTTGTAAAATACAGTTAGCTGGTTTTAGTACCGGATTGCTTAATTCTTATCAAACTACGGATAGCCCTGTCAGATGGCAGAGCGCTGCACCCACTGTTGTTAAAGCGAATGGGATTTTCGAAGTACTAGTTCCTGCTTCAGGTGTAATTACTTTTACAGGTACGAAAGGATAACCCGAAAACAAATTGTCATTTTAGGTTTTAGAGCTATTTAGCTATAAAACCTAAAATGATTTAATAAAATGTTGCAGCCATCCTAAGAATAATCATTAAGTTAGGTGTTGTAACTATGAATAAAATGCTCTTTAAAGAGATAGCGACAGAAAGACTCTATTTAATTCCTTTTACATTTTCCATTTGTGAGCAGGTTTTAAACAAGGATTTTAGCGGTTTAAATGCTTTAGATATAAGTCCTGGTTATGGATGGCCGGATGCTGATATGCTGGATACATTGCCCAGAGTTATAAATAAGCTTGACCTGGTAACCTCTCCGTCTGGTTTTGAATCGTGGATGATTATTGAAAAGCAAACACATACTGTTATTGGGGATACAGGTTTTAAAGGTTTACCGGATTTAAACGGAGCAGCCGATGTGGGCTATGGAATTATAGCCGGTGCCAGGCGCAAAGGTTATGCAACCGAGGCCGTGAAGGGCTTGATCGAATGGGCATTTCAACAACCTGAATTACAAATCATCACAGCAAGTTGCGAAGTCAAAAATACAGGTTCACAACAAGTTTTAAAAGCCCTTGGGTTTACTTTGAAAGGAACGCATGAAGGCTACTACCAGTGGGAACTCAAACCGGTCTCCTGATAATTTGACGGTATTGTTACTCTACAGAGTTAGTAGATTTTAATTACATATAGTATATTCGCCCCATTATGATAACAATCGATCAAAAATTAATTACGCATATGTATAAAAAGACTCTTGCTATAGGTTTATTTGCTCTTTTATCTGTTGGTGCTTCTGCACAGACTTCACTTCAGCATGGGGCCTGGCGCGCAGCACTTTTAAGAAATGATGGAAATAAGATCATTTTCAATCTTGATATTCAGCAGCAAAAAGGAAAAACAGTATTTTATATTGTTAATGAGCCTGAGAAAATGCTTGCCGACGATGTAACTATCGTAGCGGACTCTGTATTTATTAATATGCCGGTTTTTGAATCTGCTTTCAGGTTAAAGATAATCTCAAAAGACAGTCTTTCGGGAACATGGATCAGGAAAACTACATCAAAAGATATCGTGATGCCTTTTACTGCGACAACTAAAGAGGCTTACCGCTTTCCTGCTGTACATGGGGATGCAACTGAAAATGTAAATGGTAAATGGAAAATTGATTTTACAAGAAGTAATAATTCTGAGCGGGAAGCTATCGGACAGTTTGTACAAAAGGGCAATCAGGTTACCGGATCTATCCTCACTCCTTCTGGCGATTATCGCTATCTTTCTGGAATAGTTACTGGAGATTCACTCCAGATATCAACTTTTGATGGTATCCATGCGATGGTATTCACCGGAAAGATTAATAAAGGAAGTATTACAAATGGTAATTTATATAGTGGCCCGGTTTCTAAAGAAGTATGGACTGCAAAAAAAGATGAGCAGGCAGCATTATCTGCTGAACAGGTAACCAGGCTTAAGGACGGTGAGGATGGAAGTTTAAATTTCAGTTTTCCTGATATCGATGGAAAACAGGTTTCAATTAAGGATAAAAGATTTAAAAACAAAGTGGTTATTATTCAGCTGATGGGATCCTGGTGTCCTAATTGTATGGACGAAACAGCGTTTCTAAGCGAATATTACGACAAGAACAACAAGAAAGGCGTAGAAGTTATCGGACTTGCTTACGAGTACACTACAGACTTTAAACGTTCTGCTGCGAGTGTGCGCAAATTTCAAAAAAGATTTAATGTGAACTATCCTTTGCTGATCACCCCTACTACGGTTTCTGATTCTTTACACACGGAGAAAACACTGCCGCAGCTCACAGCCATCAAAGTATTTCCAACTACACTGATTCTTGATAAGAATGGAAAAGTAACGGAAATTACAACCGATTTTTACGGCCCTGGTACCGGAGACTACTATACAAGATATAAGGAAGCTTTTGAAAAAAAGATCAATGAGTTGCTTGAAAAATAATTCATTTCAATAATTTCAAACCTTTTTAAAAAAATGGGACATGATTTAAAACATCATGTCCCATTTTTTTTAGAGCTCCAGGGAGTTATTTACCACCCTGAGGAATATCTGGCAAAACCTCATTATTCTACAATTATGTTGAATACTCAAAACTATAATGTTTTAGCCTGATTAAAGGAGAGACAGCACTCAGGATTTATCTAATAAAAAACTACAAATGAGTGTATTACATCTAAAACAGATTGATGAATTTTATCCTTAGATTCAACTGAATTTAGAAAAAAAAGACTTGAAGGTTGTACAATATTGTAGATTATTGAAGTATAAAATTTTATGTATTGTCCTTTTGTACTGTAGTGTCACTTTACCCGAAAAAGTATTTTCACAGATTTGCAGGGGCAGTTTCGGTGACCCGGTTGTGACCATTGATTTTGGAAGAGGCAAGGGGAATTTTGGTCCGTCCTTAGGCTCAAGCACAAACTATCAATACACTGCTTCACTTTCCCCTGGTGATGGGTCTTATACCATTGTGAAACGTATCGGTCAGGGATCATGGTTTAATACGGTTAATCACACGCCAGATGATCCGGATGGTTATATGATGATGATCAATGCCAGCTATCAGCCGGGTGTTTTCTATGAAACAGCCATTAACACAGATTTGTGTCCGAATACTACTTATGAGTTCGCAACCTGGGTGACCAATTTATTGACTTACTCAGGTAACAAACCCAACCTTACTTTTGCCATACTGACATTGGATGATCAGCTATTAGGAACCTACACTACCGGAGATATTCCGGAAACACCTGTATCTACGTGGAAACAGTATGGTTTTTTGTTCAGGACCAGTAATACGTCTAAAGTTAAAATCAGAATTACAAACAATGGACCGGGTGGAGATGGAAATGACCTTGCCCTGGACGACATTACTTTTAGAGCCTGCGGACCAAAAATTACACCGTTAACGGACAATACAAGCGAAACGGAAAAGACGATTTGTGAAGGAAATGGAGTTGTATTGTCTGCTAGTGTTGAAGGTTCACCAACTTTAAAGTATCAATGGCAAAAAATGGTGGGCAACCAGTGGTCAGATCTGAATGGGGAAACCGCTATACAGCTTAACCTTACTGCGGGATCTTTACAGGTTGGTGATTTTCAATATCGCCTGATGGCTGCAGAAGCTACAAACTTTAGTTCACCGGCTTGCAGAACTACATCATTGCCAATTAATATTCATGTAAAACCTTCGCCAAAACCTATGGTTGTGTCTGAGCAAACTGTTTGCGAGGGAAATACAATTCAGCTGGACGTGACAGGTGTGGATGGCCCATATTTATGGACAGGACCGGATAACTTCACTTCTACAGAAAAATCACCCGTCATCGAAAATGCAACCCTTAACCGCGCTGGCGATTATGAGGTTACCACAACACTGGGTACTTGCACTGCTTCTGCGAAAATCAAAGTGAATATGTTGCCAGTTCCTATTCCTCTTGTTGATGCTCCGGCACCAATCTGTGAGGGAGCTTCGGTGGTACTTCACGCTGCGGGAGGGACACAATATAAATGGGCTCCGGCAACTGGGTTGTCGGCTACAGACATTGCTGATCCGGTTGCCTCCCCTGTGCAGAGTACTTTATATACGGTCACAATTTCTAATGGCAGCTGTGAAAAGCAAGCGAGCGTCATGCTGGATGTATTTAAGAAAATAACGGCCAGTGCAGGGCGCAACCGGGTAATCATTGAAGGACAAACGGTTAGTCTGGAGGGACAGGTATCGGGAGATCATGTCAAGTTCTTATGGACACCTGCTGACTACCTGGACGACCCAACTAAATTGAATCCTGTAGCCAGCCCCGTGCATGATATCACTTATACTTTAACTGCCTGGTCAGAAAATGGTTGTCCGGGCAATACGCAGGATGTTGCTATCCGCGTACTGAAAAAACTGGTAATTCCGAATACCATTACGCCAAATGGAGATGGTATCAACGATACCTGGGATATTGCTGCTCTGGATAGCTACCCCGCTGCTACAGTATATGTATTTAATAGATATGGTGGAAGAATTTATTCCGGAACTGGTGATGGAAAAAGCTGGGATGGGAAATATAATGGAGAATATGTGCCTGTAGGGGTCTATTATTATGTGATTGATTTACATGATGGGCAAAAAACACGCTCTGGCTCCTTAACAGTATTAAGGTAATTTATGAAAACAGTATTCCTGATATTAACTGGTGTTTTTCTTTTTAAGGTTAGTGATGGCCAGCAGCGGCCACAGTATACCCAGTATATTTTCAATAATTATCTGCTCAATCCTGCGCTTTCTGGTATAGAAAATTATACAGATGTAAGGATAGGTTCAAGGGTACAATGGACTGGAATAAACGATGGCCCGGTCACCTCTTTTTTTTCCATTCATGCGCCTTTGGGCAAACAGTATTTGTATGGAAATTCAAATTCTTTTGCGGAGAAAGGTGCAAATCCTATGGAACGAAGTTATCTGCAGAATTATATGGCTGCTGAGCCACATCATGGAATTGGTATTTCCGGGACACTGGATAAAACAGGCCCTATTAAAACGCTGGACCTGAAGGCCTCTTATGCTTACCATCTCGGATTGAGTTCGAAAATAAACCTGAGCCTGGGGGTAGCCGCGGGAATTTCAAGAATGTCACTGGATATTTCAAAATTGAGTCTTGAAAATAGTATTGATCCTGCAATTACTCCAGGTTTTAACAGCAGAACACAGCCCGATCTTGATGCAGGGATCTGGTTATATGGGCCCGATTTTTTTGCAGGTGTAGCTGTTCAGCAGTTGTTAAATAAACCGCTTAATTTTTCTGATGCTCAGGCGGCAGTTGAGGGAAAACAGGTACCTCATCTATTTGTCACAGGCGGTTATAAGTTTTTTCTCAGTGAGGAGATTTCGGTAACCCCTTCAATCATGTTCAAAAAAGTCCAGCCTGCCCCTTTGTCCGCAGATATAAATTTTAAAGTAGCATTTAAAGATAAGTTTTGGATTGGAGGAAGTTATCGTCCGCAGGATGCGGTATCTGCGATGGCAGGTTTTAATATCAGTTCGCTGCTGGTGTTGAGTTATGCTTATGATTTTACCACTTCTGAGCTCGGTTCGATAAGTAATGGTACGCATGAAATCGTACTGGGCATTTTATTGAATAACAGGTATAAAGTCACTTGTCCGCAAAGAAACTGGTAGGCTGCTAATTTCTATATTAAAAAAAACGGCTCAGACATTAAGGTCTGAGCCGTTTTTTTATATTGCTGTAAGCGCTATTTTTTCAATTGTTTTTTTGTTGATGCTGTTAACTCACGTTTAGCCAATGCATGACATTCGTAGATTGCATCACTAAACATCATTTGCTCTGGTGGAGTTTTCTGAGTAGAAGCTGATGGTCCTCTAAGAGCACCTACCAGGCCTAATTCTCTAGCCACATAAACGTATCTGATCGCATCGATAACTACACCAGCAGAGTTAGGAGAATCCTGAACCGAGAGTTGCGCATCGAAGATTACAGGTGCTCCCATAAAGCCTTCTAATTCCAGACGGAAGTTAGCCACTTTATTGTCTCCGTAATAAGCGATATATTCTGAAGGGCCAGCGTGAAGGAAACTGTCTTCTGTAGAGATACCTCTGATATCGTTTTGTGCACGGATTACGTTTTCTTTAGAGATCTTTTTAGATTTCAGACGATTTTTGTCTTCCATGTTAAGGAAATCTGTATTTCCACCAACATTTCTCTGAATGTGAGCCTTCACATGGTGACCTCTTTCGAAAGCCAGCTCCTGAAGCATCTGAGAAACAATACTTGCGCCGAATTGACTGCGCATGTCATCTCCGATAATTGGGATACCAGCATCTATAAACCTTTGCTCCCATGCAGGATCTGAAGCAATAAATACAGGAATACAGTTTACTAAAGAAATACCTAATTCAATACAGATTTCTGCATAGAATTCTGTAGCTAATTGTGAGCCAACAGGAAGGTAGTTGATTAATACTTCGGCTTCGTGTTTACGCAATTGCGCAACAATTTCAGCACGTAAAGCAGTTACCTGAGCTTGATCGTAGGTTACGCTATCAATCAAAATATCAGTATTCTTTAATTCATCTTTGATGACGAATCTGTTAGCTTCAGGATACGCAATCATTTGTGGAGATACTCCATCAATAACTGGTGATCTGTAGATAGGAGCTTCTGATTCTATGTCAGCATTTAATATGATCGTACAATTTGGTTTAGCAAAAATGGCATCCTTTAACGGGTGACCGATTTTTCTTTCATCTACATCAAATCCGCAAACGAATTCAATGTTAGCTGCTTTATATCCACCGATATCATTAGCCATCAATCCTGATGTCTTTTCTGCATGTTTAGTGTAAAATTCCACGCCTTGTACTAATGAGCTGGCGCAATTACCTACGCCTAAAATTGCAACTCTGATTTTCTTTCCTTGGTTATGCATTGTTTGAACTTGGGTTATTCTAAATTTATCAGACGGAGAGCTTAAAGGCAGAATTCATCCATCTAAATCTCCGCAAAAATAGAAATCCGATTATTATTTCCAGTATAGTTTTGGGCAATATAGAGATAATTATCATAAGATGATTAAATTTTACATTCTGACAACTTTAAGAACATAGTCAGTTTTTATGAAAAGACTAAAAGCTGTCTGTTTCTTGTGTTTATACATTTATGAGCTATATCATTAAATTCATCTTTTTTACACGTATATTAAGTTATTAATAAGATTTCAGGGTATTGACAGGAATAAAAAAACTGCTGGTTACCTTATTTGTTAAACTTATCATCTTGCCAATTTAAGAACAGCAGGTATAACGAAAAAATTACGTCCATGAATAATTACAAGGATCAACATACGACTCTCCCCTATCTGATGCTCGAAAATGCAATAGAATTTATTGAATTCGCTAAAATTGTTTTCAATGCAGAGACAAAATCATTAAATATAGCAAGTGATAACAGAACAGTTTTATCTGCCGAAATTAAAGTCGGACATAGTATACTGCTGCTGTCAGAAGCGGCAGATAAGTATGGGAAAGCAGTTGGTAATTTTTTTATCTACGTGGGCGATGCGGATGAAACATTTCAGCGGGCCATCTTCCATGGGTCTTTTGTAGTTACCGAAGTAGCTGATATGGATTATGGAAGGTGTGGAGGTATCCAGGATCCTTTTGGGAATACCTGGTGGTTAACCTCCACGACTTAATTCCAGTTCTTTTATTGAGGCAGCTTTTTAAAAATATTGCTGATGACACCGGGTATTTCATTGATTGCTTTTTCAGGATTATTGACTTCTCCTTCTGCCCAGCCTCTCCAGATTACTTTAGATGATTTACGATCGATAATATCAATCATGATACTATTAGCTTTAATTCTTATACTTCTTTCCCGGTCACCGACATAAATTGGCAATGGGTTATAATATGAATAGTAATAAACTCTCCTGCCCCCGTAATAGGAAACACGTGGAAGTATTCTGGATGGCGGATTATAATAAACCGGGTCGGTATAATCTTTCACTTCCTTATTCACTACTGCAGTGTACCTGAGTAATAAATCGGGATGATCACTTTGCAGAGCAAAGCCTCTGTTTTTCATTTCCTGACTAGCCGATTCTACAATCTTATCTGTGGCTACATCATTATCATAGATAGAGGTTGATTTTGATTTTCCCTCGGGTATCCAGGCGAAGGTTTTATATTTTGCAGGGTCGAGTGGTTTATGAGCCACTGCGTAATAGTTGTAGGAGGAACATCCTGAAAATACAACGGCTGTTATAAACAGCATTAAAACTAGCTTTTTCATGTTCATATCATTTAATATTAAACACACGGTATCAATAATTATATTGATAAATGGTAGACAGGTGGCGAGGCAGAAAGTTTAATTCGGTTGTGTATTTAGTAAGGGGTTCATGGTGATTTCATCTGGATACAAAAAACGTGTCAGCATCGCTCCAGTGTACATTATTTAGTACACTTATTTTTGCAAATCTCAAATTACTCCTAAAAGTTTTAAATATTATTTAATAACACCATAAAACATTGATTAACTGTTAGATATATTTAAATTTTTGATTTTCAATTAAGAAATCAAGTGCTGCGGATTAATTGTTGCAAACGGTCAGTCGTAACAACAATGTTATTCAAAAATAATTACCTATTTAATTAAATCAATTTATGAAAACAAGATCAGTATTAAAAAACTTATTGAAGGGCACCGCTATTTTATCTCTTGCTGTATTTGTAACTTCTTGTAAGAAAAACGATGTTGATAGTTCGGGATCAGCCAATGTTAAAGTTGTGAATGCTTCTCCTGCCTCTGCTAATCAAGGATTCTACCTGGCAAATACAGCAGTTGTAAATGGAGGATTAGCTTTTGCAAATGCATCGGCTTATATTTCCACAAATTCTGGTAATAACCTGGTTATGGAATTTAGAACTGATGGTTCTTCAACAGCTTATGCAACAGGTAAAGCGGATATTAAAAACGGTTCTAATTATACTGTTTTTTTAGCGGGAGATGGACAAGCTGCCAGAGTTAAAATTTTTGAAGATGACAGAAGTGCACCTGTTAGTGGCCAGGCTAAAGTAAGGTTTGTACATTTAAGTGATGCGGCTCCGGCTAATATTGACATCAGACGTTCATCTGGTGAAAATCTGGCCGCAAATCTTGGCCGCGACGTAGCAACAAATTTCGCTACTATAACCCCTGGTGTTCTTTCTCTTCAGGTTTTTGCAGCCGGCCAGTCTACAAGTTTGGGAAACTTTGATTTAACAGCGCTTGCTGCTAATAAAATTTATACTGTTTATATTACAGGGTCTACTGCGAATTCAATTTCGGTTCGCCAGATTACACAGGAATAGTTTATTTTCTGTGTTTAATTAAAACAAAAGGTGGTTGCTGTGAAGAAACTGATTGTGTGAGGAAATTAGTTCCTGGAAGGGAACTGCCTTTTGTCTAAAATTAAAACAGGCTTTACTATTTCAAGTCGGCGCCCGCCTGAAGGGGCGGCCAATGTCTTGAAATAGTAAAGCCTGTTTTAGTTAAAGTTCTTCCGATTTGAAGAATCAGTTTTTAGAAGAAATATTTCAGGTTTAGTCCTGCATAACCGTTTCTTTTAGGCGAAGGGTTAAAGTAGGCTGGCTGCGCACCGCTGTAGCCAATTGCATTTAATGATAGAATTGAGCTATAGGATTCGTTGAAAAGGTTATCAATACCGCCGTAAACATTTATCTCGAATACTTTTCCTAACCTTTTCTTATAGCCTGCTTTAAGGCCAGCTACCTGATATGATGGGTTATAGTCTGTGTTTTTATCATTTAATGGCATTTTATCATTGTAGTAATAATTCAGATAACCGTATAATCCAAAACGAGTTTCCAGGTCAAGACCAGCGCTGATTACCCAGGGTGAAATTCCAGTCAGTGCATTTCCATTGTAAGAGGCGGTTATGGCATTATTCGCATCCAGAATCTGATAATCCTTAAACTTGAAAGCTGAATAGGTTAAGGCAACAAAAGGTCTCAGGCTAGCTATCTCTTTGTGATCTTCTGCTTTTAGAATTTGCCAGGATAAGGCTAGTTCTGCTCCGTTGTGTGTTGTTTTACCTGCATTGTTATAAATGGTAATGCCCTGTTGTACGGATTGTCCGATTAACTCCCCCTTCATGTCCATTTTGAAGACAGAAAGGTCATAACTTAATCGCGAATTCAGCAAATTACCTTTGGCGTTAATTTCATAATTTATTGCTTTTTCGGCTTGCAGGGTTGGATTAATTGAGCCGTCCACATTTTTCACTTCGGAGCTGGATGGTGGAGAAAAACCAGTACTTACACTTCCATGTAAGCTCAGGGCATCAGAGAAATTATGACTGATCGCAATTCTTGGAGTAGCCTGAGGTTTAAAATCTTTTATTCCGCTTTGTGCTGGCACCAAATAGTTGGAGACATCATATTTCAGGCTATTGTAGCTTAAACCCAAAGTTAGCAGGGTGTTTGCTCCGAGTTGTGTCTCCGATTGATAAAATAAAGAGTACAATGTATTCCGGTAATCTATATTTCCATTGAGTGCGCCCTCGGTACCTTTGTTATTGACATATTGGGTTCCTTTAGTGAGGCCTTCGTTAAACTCTGCGCCTACAATAAATTTAGTTGGTAATTGGGAGAAACCGGGGTTATAGGTAAAGCTTGTTCTTCCGCCGTAACTTTGATAGTAATTCCTTAGGTAGGCATAAGGTAAGGGATGATTCAAATCGTAGGAATAAGTAAAAACGCTGGTGCTGTTGGACAATTGATCATTGATTTGATATTGCTGTCCTAAGCCAACCCTGGTCCAGGTTTGGTAGCGTCCGGCTTGCTTATCGAGGTTACTGGCATTGGCTTGCAGGGGGTTTGCAGCCACCTGGTCAGCAGTCAGTGATCCGGGGATCTGCGAATACTGTGTTGTTCTGTTCAGTAAAAGCGTGATGATTCGTTTATTGCTTGGGAAAAGCTGAAAGTTACCGGATAAGAATCTGCGCATGTCATTGCTGTGGTCTCTGTAACCGTCATATTCCTGCCATCCGTAAGAAACATAGCTGTTAATTTTGTCTCCGCCGTTACGGTAAGTTGCTGCCAGCCGATGTAAACCGTAGCTGCCTGCTAAGCCTGATGCTTCCAGACTTTGCTCCTGATAGGGTGAGCGTTGTAATTGGAAATTAATCACGCCACCTGTTCCTGCACCGTAAATGCTTGATGCGGGACCTTTGATCACTTCGGCCCTGCCGATGCTGTTCACGTCCAAGGCTTCAATACGGGTTGTTCCGTCGGCCTCTGTAACTGGAATATCATTCAGGTAGACTTTTATATTTCTTAATCCGTAAGAGGATCTGACGCCGTTTCCACGAATCGCAATCCTGGCTTCAGAGAGTGTGCTCTGATCCATTCTTACTCCGGGAATAGAGTTCAGGGCGGATTGAAAGGATAATCCGCTGCCGCGGTTAAGGTCTGCACTGGTAATCATTCCGATAGAACCAGCAGTTTCTTTTTTGGTACGGTTTCCGGCAAAACCGGTTACACGTACTTCGTTCAGGCTGGATTCATCGGCATCGAGCTGGATATTCAGGCTACCTTCTTTTTTACTATAATCAACTTCCTGTGGTTTGAAACCGACAAGGATGAATTTGTAATGTTGATCCGGGGTGGTATTTTCAATTTTAAAGTATCCATTTTTATCGGATACGGTCAGTAGTTTATTATCGGATGTTTTGATACTTACACCGGCAAGGGCCTGCCTGGTTTGAGAGTCATATATATTACCTGTTATGGGCTGGTTTTGCGCCTGAACGTTTTGCTTAAAAAAGGCAAAAGAAGCCAATAGCAGCATTAATCTGAAAAGTTTCATTAATTGATAAATTATAATTCATATAAATATTGCCCGTATCAATCCGCTTCTTCACGCTGATTTGACAGTTAAATTTCAAAACAGCGTAAGGACATGCTGACCGGGATGTCATACCTGTTCCCTGAAGATTTTAAAAAATCATCCGGGTTCTGGTTCAATAAGAATAGAATTATATGCGGGGAGGCTGAAAGATTTCAGCAGCATATGCTGGCAGGCGAAAAGGTAATTCTTCCTTATATTCCTGCATCACCAGGGTTGTATAAGGATTAAACAATAGTTTTTCAACGACTACACCTAATTGGTGCATACTCCTTTGAGTTTCACGTTCTCTGCTCTTTTCCTTTTGCTCTGCCTGTTTTAATTTACGCGTCAGGTAACATTTACCATTGCAGTGCATTTGCGGCTTATCGCGGTTAATACAGAGTTTGGAGACGATATAGTTCTCGTTCAGTTCAAACCCTGCCTGCACAAAGACCTGGCTAAAGTTAGCGGTCAATGTGGTAAAAATCAGCAGATGTACGAGAATGCTTCTGAACATTTTGCAAATATAGAAATCTTACAGGCTGTTCACAGCTTCTGCTGCAAAATATCTCAGGAACTGATGGACCGGTCAAGATGCACATATCCTCCGTCCACGTAAACTAACTGTCCTGTGGTATGACTTGATCTTGGTGAGAGCAGAAAAACAACGGTATTGGCGATCTCTTCTGTAGTGGTCATGCGCTGTTCAAATGGAATTTTAGCAGCAATATCTTTCAGTTTCTTTTCAGGTTCTGGCAGCGAGCTGATCCAGGTTTGATACAAAGGGGTGTAACACTCAGCTACGATCACAGCGTTTACGCGGATACTGTAAGGTAATAATTCTACAGCCCATTCTCT
The DNA here is from genome assembly GCF_040547305.1 of Pedobacter sp. UYP1. NCBI lineage: Bacteria > Pseudomonadati > Bacteroidota > Sphingobacteriia > Sphingobacteriales > Sphingobacteriaceae > Pedobacter > Pedobacter sp. UYP1. The sequence goes on from NZ_JBEPPL010000003.1 coordinate 108,907, forward strand.
GGTCAGCGCATTTCTTGCGCCATTTGATGCGGCATAGGCTGATGTTCCTCCCTGACCTGTATCCGCTACTTTTGAGCCAATATTTACAATCGAACCTTTGCTTTTTTTCAAATAAGGAAGTGCATGATGGGCCATCAGGTAATAGTGGATTACATTCTTATGCAGGCTGGCTACAAAATCCTGATAGTTCCCATTTTCCAGACCTACCCCATCATTCACTCCGGCATTATTTATCAGACCGTCTATCCGGCCAAAAGTATTGATAATCGTCTGAATGGTTTGTGCTGCAATCAGCGGATCTGTCAGTTCTGCAACTACCTGGAAAGCTTGTTGGCCTTCACTAATAATTTCATTGACGAGTTTCAGGTTATCAGCTTCTTTCCTTCCGATAATAACAGGTATAGCGCCTTCATTTGCCAATTGACGAACAATTCCTTCGCCAATCCCTTTTGCCCCGCCGGTAACGATGACAATTTTATCTTTTAATTGCAGATCCATTATTAATGATTAAATGATATTAATTTTTAACGTAAGCTTTTACTTCTTGTCTGGAAGTTCCAAGGCCATCAATGCCCAGTTCTACTACATCACCGGCTTTCAGATATACTGGCGGATTAAATCCAAGTCCAACTCCGGCAGGTGTTCCTGTAGAAATGACATCTCCGGGAAGTAAAGTCATAAACTGACTTACGTAAGAAATTACGAATGGAATAGAAAAAATAAAGTTGGAGGTATTGCCATCCTGCATGGTTTTACCATTTACTTTTAGCCATAACCGTAATTTATTAAGCTCACCTAATTCATCAGGAGTAGCCAGGAAAGGGCCTAATGGAGCAAATGTATTACAACCTTTTCCTTTGTCCCAGGTCCCGCCTCTTTCGATTTGAAATTCACGTTCCGAAACATCATTGTGTAAGGTATATCCTGCAACATAAGCTAAGGCCTCAGCCTCTTCAACATAACTTGCTTTTTTACCGATAACCACTGCAAGTTCAACTTCCCAATCTGTTTTAACTGAGTTTTTAGGTACAATAATCGCATCATTTGGCCCTGTTAATGCCGTGGTCGATTTCATAAAAATGATAGGTTCAACTGGCAGCGGTGCATTGGTTTCTTTCGCATGGTCTGCGTAGTTTAAACCTATACATATAATTTTAGACGGACGTGCAATTGGTGAGCCTAAGCGTTCTGATTCTGGGATAATCGCTAGTTTACCAGCGTTAGCTTTGACAAATTCAGCTAGTCTTGCCAATCCGTTTTCCTCAAAAAAATCTTCATTATAATCTGTGCCGAAAGCAGAAGTATCATATTTATTATCATTGATAATTACACCTGTCTTTTCCCGGCCGGCATCGCCCCATCTTATTAATTTCATAAATATTTTTAGTTGTTAAGTTTTATAAATCCTCCATCAATCGGATAATCATTTCCTGTAATAAATCCAGATTCTTCTGCACATAGATATAAGGCCAGTGCAGCTATCTCTTCAGGTTTGCCCATTCTTCCAATCGGCTGACTTTTAGATAATTTTTCAAATACTTCTTCTTCCTGTCCTGCATAATTTTTTGAGATAAAGCCGTCTACAAAAGGCGTATGAACTCTTGCCGGAGAAATACTATTACAACGAATACCATCTTCGAGGTAGTCTCTTGCAACAGACATCGTCATGGCGTATACCGCTCCTTTACTCATGGAATAGGCAAATCTGTCGGTAATACCTACCGCAGCCGCAATAGAAGCCATATTCAAAATCACCGGACTTTTACTCTCTTTTAAGAAGGGAATAGCTGCAAATAAAGCATTGTAGGCTCCTTTCACATTCACAGCAAATACCTTATCGAAATCTTCTTCGCTTGTAGTACCTGCCTTCCCAATATGTGCTATGCCAGCATTATTGACCAGAATATCTACTGAACCAATCTGGTTAAATATATCCAATACCTGGTTCTGGTTACTTACATCACAACTATGTCCGTGGGCCTGACCTTTATTTTTCTGGATTTCACTGACCGTTTCCTCTGCTGCTGCATTGAGTTCTATAATATGTACGATTGCACCTTGTTTGGCAAACAGGATAGCGATAGCTTTTCCTATACCACTTCCACCACCGGTAACCACGGCTATTTTTCCTTCTAAACTAAACATATATTAAATTATAATGAAACACCTCTTTTCCATGGAATAAAATCATCCTGCCCTAAGGTTACAGCTTTAGGTTTGATAAGCCCGCTTGCCACCTCAATGACATAGTGCAGGATACGCGCTCCTGCCTGTTCAATACTTTCAGTGCCTTCAATGATAGTACCACAGTTAATATCAATAATATCTGGCATCTTATTAAATAAAACTGTATTTGTGGAGAGTTTAATCACTGGTGCAATGGGGTTTCCTGTCGGTGTTCCCAAGCCTGTGGTGAAAAGTACAATATTTGCGCCTGAGGCTACCTCAGCTGTTGTACTTTCTACATCACTGCCTGGAGTACACAATAAGTTAAGGCCAGGTTTTGTCACTTTCTCCGGGTAATCCAAAACTGCAGTTACAGGAGAATTACCTCCTTTTTTTGCTGCACCAGCAGATTTTATGGCGTCTGTAATTAAGCCATCTTTTATATTTCCGGGAGAAGGATTTGCATAAAATCCAGACCCTGTAGCTTCTGCCAGGGCATTGTAAGTGCTCATTAGCCCCATAAACCGGTTAGCGGTAGGTATATCTATGCAACGGTCACTCAATTCTTGTTCAACCCCGCATAATTCTGGAAATTCAGCCAGGATAACACTTCCCCCCAAAGTAACCAGTAAGTCTGAAAGATGACCAAGGGCCGGGTTAGCAGAAATCCCTGAAAATCCATCAGATCCTCCACATTCCAGGCCTATACATAATTTAGATAAGGGTGCGGGCGTTCTTTCTTCCTGGTTGGCCAGCATTAAACCGGTAAATGTTTGTTTGAGTGCTTCTTGCAAGAGTTTACTTTCGGTTCCTAATTTTTGTTGTTCCAGAATAACCAGTGGTTTACTGAATTTGGGATCTCTTTTGCTAATTTCCGCTTCCAGAATACTAATTTGTGCATGCTGACAGCCCAAACTCAGCACGGTTGCTCCCGCTACATTAGGGTGGGTAATATATCCGGCCAGCAAACCACAAAGTGCATCAGAATCCATCCTTGTTCCACCGCAGCCCATATCGTGGTTTAGAAATTTAATTCCATCTATGTTTGGAAACAGTTTATTACCCGGGGCTGCTGAAGCGGTATGCTGCAGGTCGGCCTGCAAAATATCTTCTATACTCTTGCCTGTTTTATATAAAGCGATCAGTCCGTCTACTTCATTTTCATAGCTTTTAGTCTTCTTAAAGCCCAATTTATCGGTCAGCGCTTCTTTTAAAACCTCTACATTGCGGTTTTCGCAAAATACAAGCGGGATCACAATCCAATAGTTAGCCGTACCAACGGAACCATCTTTCCGGTGAAATCCCATAAAGGTTTTATCTTTGAAAGCTGTAGTATCTGGTTGCTGCCACCAGGTTTTCCTTTCTCCCAATTGATAGCTCTCAGCAGCATGTTTTACGTTATCTACTGTAATCGGGTGTCCGGCAGGTATGTCTTCGCTTGCTTTACCCACCAGCACGCCATACATGAAAATACTGTTCCCTTCAGACAGATCATGCATGGTAAATTTGTGCTTGGCGGCTATCGGTGCGATAATATCAAAAGTCAGCGCATTAAACTTTACTTTAAACCCTGCTGGTAAATCAACCAGTGCGACCAATACATTGTCTGATGGATGGATTTGTATAAGGTAAGTTGTTTCTAAAGACGCCATATTATTCAAGTTCAAAAATTTGAGTCATTAACATCCATTTTTCTCCAGGCCTGGCGCCTGGCAAGGCCTGCTGATATTTCCACATCAGCTTTTCCCATTCCTGCACGCTTTCATTTTCTGCATCAAGTGCAGCTTTATAGTCAAAGCTGAAAGTATCATTCACTTCCATCCGCATCACAAGCCGGTTGGAGAAACGATAAATCTGCATCCTGTTTATTCCTGAGTTTTTAATACTGGCATAGATTTCAGGCCATATTTTCTGATGACATTTTTCGTATTCCCGGATAAGTTCCGGATCATTAATCAAATCAAGCGTTAAACAATATGTCTTCATTTATCTATTTTCAATTTTTAGAGCGTGGGTATCTTTGTTTACTCAAAGGAAAGTATTTTTGATTTTATTTATTTTATCATTTGAACGAAAGATTAAATGATTTTGGCATATTTACCTTTCATCAGCCATCATTTGTAACAAAAAAATGAAACCTCAACTTTTAAAAGCATCTCCGAACCCAATTCATTCTTTCAATGCCAGGCAGGATAATGTGCCTTACATTAATAACCGCTGGCATTATCACACCGAGGTAGAATTGATTCATTTTAAAAAAGGTAATGGTACCCAGTTTATTGGAGATAGTATTAAACGTTTCCGGTCTGGTGATGTAATTTTAATCGGTGCCCATCTACCGCATTATTGGAGATTTGATGATGTGTATTTTGATGAGCAGGTAAATACGAGTGCTGATGTACGTGTAATTCATTTCAATGAGAATTTCTGGGGAGATGTTTTCCTCAATTTACCAGAAAACAAGTTAATTAAAACTACACTTGAAAAAGCAAGAAGAGGAATTCAGATTGGCGGACCAATGAAAAACAACATTGGTGAGTTGTTGGAACAACTTTTACAAGCTGAGGGCTCAAAGAAAATTATCCTCCTGATGGAAGCGCTGACTGCTATTGGTACTTGTACTAAAACAAGACTACTTTCTTCAATAGGCTTTAAACACAATTTCGAAGATTCAGAAAATGACAGGATACATGCGATCTATGAATTCTCCTTAGCCAATTTTAAACGTAAAATTCAAACACAGGAGGTCGCAGATATTGCACATGTGAGCGTAAATTATTTTTGCAGATATTTCAAATCCAGAACCAGAAAAACCTATTCTCAATTCATTAATGAAATAAGAATAGGTCATGCTTGTAAGTTGTTAATTGAAAACAAGATTAACGTGAAACAGATTTGTTATGAGAGTGGCTTTTATAACTTTGCCAGCTTTCATAAATATTTCAAGTCTATTACAGGCAAAAGTCCACTGAATTATCAGCGTGAATTTTTAATCGACCGTCAAGCTTAGTTATTTTTTCTTTGGCACTTTCGCTCCTGCTTTTCTTGCTTCAGAAAGACCGATGGCTACTGCTTGTTTTTTAGAGGTCACTTTTGCTCCGCTTCCTGATTTCAATTTACCTTCTTTCATCTCATGCATAGTTTCTTCAACTTTCTCGCTTGCTTTTTTTGAATATTTAGCCATGATTTTAATGTTTAATTTAAAACATGATAATAACCGATATCCCGGATTTTAGTTTAAAAAAAATTCCCAACTGTATACTGCAGCCGGGAATTTCAGGACATTGATCCTGTGCAATAATTATTTTTGCATACTTGTCAGAGTCGATTTTAATTCTTTAACGATGACTGAAGAATTGTCAGCTGCATCGAATATTTTATGGGCAGTCATTGCTTTTCCATAAAAAGAAGTGTTCGACGGTGCATCTATAGCAAGAGAAGCCCCATTTAACGAAATGCCAGCAAAAAGACCTTTACTGCGGGAATAGGAATAAACCTCAGCTTCCAGTTTATAATCTGTATTTGCCGTCGAATTTCTGCCCACAGGACCGGCAGCGACAGAAAGGTCACCACCAAGCGTGAAACTGCTCTTTTTAATATCGGTCAGACTATTGCTATGTTTAAAAACTAAAACAAGGTCTACGGATTGAACACCAATCTGTGCACCAATACTGCCTCCGGTAATGGTTACAAAAACAGGATTACTCCAGGTACCGTCAGCACGTTTAACCATGGCAACACCCTTCCCTCTTTTTGCCCCGATTACAAAACCTGCGTTAATCAGTTTTGGTACGACAATAATTCCTTGCGTAACAGCCAGTAATTCTGAAGGGATCGATTCCTTCATCTTACTAAAATCTGCAAGAACGGTTGTTGCATCTTTTACTTTCTTTTCTTCCTTTTCCTGTGCATTAACCGAAGCGCTTAAGAATAAGCCTGCACACAAAAAAAGCGCAATTTTCAACTTCGATAATTTCATCGTTTTCATAATAGACCTGGTTTGATTTGAATTCATTATTAACTATAAACAGTTAATCAAATTCAGAGCCAAGATTAGGTTGCCACAAAAAAAAAGCACCAATGATCATAATGAAAATCATTGGTACTTTTTTATTGACTAATTATTCAGGACAGGCAGATGTATTGTATGTTCTTATAATTAAAAGTTTCCACCAATAGTTATACTGACAATAGTCTCGGGCGTAGAAGTATAGGGATACTGAGTGTCTGGAGATTTCTTTACTGAACAGATTTGATAAACTGGTGTCAATTCTAATTTCAAAAGAGTCGATTTTATTTTTTTCATAATAACAGCGTTTGATTTTTGATAATGATAAGAGTATCCTTTAACATTAGAAAAGTTATTACACGAACACGCTTATTCTCAAGGTAAATAATCATATAATCTCTTATATTTGAAATAATGATTTTCTCATCTAGCTCAAAAAATTTCAAATTTTACCGTGCTCATATTTTTGTATGGACATTATTTATTGCTTATGAATTTCTCCTTATATTTCTGCTGCATATTCCAATGTCTTCCCCTGCAGATTATATATTTGCTTATGCACTGAACATTATTTTTTTCTACATTAACACCTATTTAGTGTGGCCGCTGGTCTATAAAAAACCTACATATATTGGTATACTGTTCATATTACTGGAATTAATAGCTTATTTAGCACTAAAATACGCTATTACCTGGTTTTTTGTTGCCATTGGTAATTCAACGGCTGTACCGTTTACGATGACTTTAGACTATATTGCCAGAATTGCCTATAGGTTTATCTATATTTTCGGACTAAGTACGGCATACTGGTTTGCTTTAAATATTATTACGCAACGCAAAGAAATCACTGACCTGGAGAAAAACAAACTACTCGATCAGGTCCACCATCAGCAATTGGAGAAAAAGCTCATTGATTCTGAGGTCGCTTATTTAAAATCACAGATCAATCCTCATTTTCTGTTCAACACCTTAAATTTCCTTCATAATTCTGCAATAACGACAGCCCCTCAATTAACTAAACCCATACTTTTACTTTCTGATATCATGCGGTATGCTTTAACTGAAATACCGCAAAATGGAAAAGTAGACCTCTCAGAAGAAATAGAACAGATAGCTTCTTTTATAGACTTAAATCAATTTAGGTTTGATCATAATTTACAGTTATCTTTCACCATTACGGGAAATACGGCTAACCTTCAGATACTTCCCTTGATTTTATTAACACCAGTTGAAAATATTTTTAAATATGCAGACCTTAAAAATACAGAATACCCAGTAAAAATCAATCTCGAAATTAAAAACAATGAATTGGAATTTACGATAAACAACAGAAAAATAAGAACCAGAAAACCTATTCACAGCCACGGTATAGGTCTTAAAAATTTAAAACTAAGGCTTGACGCATATTATCCGGATGCCCATGAAATCCAAATCGTAGAAACTGCAGATGATTATACGTTCAAGCTTCAAATAACCTTATAACCTTTATGTATAAATGTTTTATAATAGATGATGAATCTCATGCCATCGAAACACTAAAAAAATATGCTGCAGACAGTGCACAGCTGGAAATCATTTCCACCTCGCAAAATCCACTGGAGGCTATTAAATATATTAATGAAAATAAAGATATAGATATCACTTTCCTTGACATCGATATGCCCGAAATGTCTGGTCTGGATGTAGCAGATTTAATTTATAAGAATACAGCCATTATTTTCACAACCGGTCATGCAGGCTATGCAGTACAGGGATTTGAGAAAAATATTTCTGATTTTTTGCTAAAACCTATTTCCTTTGAAAAATTCTTAAAATCAGTAACCAAAGTTATTGATAAGATTGAAGGACAGCGGCCACAGAGCCTGCCTAAAAATGAAAGTTATTTTTTCGTTAATCCAGGAATCAAAGGTAAAATGCTCAAAGTTAATTATGATGATGTGGAATATATTGAAGGGTTAAACAACTACATAGTTATTCACACCCCTCAAAACAACCACATTATCTACCTCACAATGAAGGAGATTGAAGCAGGATTACCAACTAATAATTTCATCAGAATTCATAAATCATACATTATTAATATTGACAAAGTAACAATGATGGAGGGTAATAAAATAATGATTGACAAGATGATCCTGCCTATTGGCTCTTCTTTTAAGGATCAGCTTTTAAAAAAGGTAAATAGCAACGTTATTAAAACTCATCGTTAGTCGTATAATTGAGATAGGCCTGATGCTTATTCATAAAATGATAGGTCAGGCACTCATATTCTCTGGGCTTACTTTCAAATATTCTGTTCATATGCATATGGATCAGACTTGCGATTAAATTATATTTATCTGCAGGTGCCCTGTGTGATATTTTGTCGTTGAGTGCTTTAAGCATTTGATTAAAATACGGGTAAATACTGTTATTTTCTCTGCCAGACAAATGTTCACTTTCAATCAGCTCTTTCCGGAAATTCCGATATTTAAGATCCAGTTTACGAACAGTTATTTTATCGGTGTTACTAAATTCATTTGAAAAGCCGGAAAGAACTTGATTAAAGAACTCAAACCGCTGATCTTTATCCTTTATAAAATTCTTGACAATCAAAAGTGCAGAATGCACTGCAAAGCATAATTTAGACCTTAAGTCTACCCCACCTATTTGAAAGGCAGTCAGGATATATTCACTATCGTGATAAAATAAAGATTCAATTTCCTGTATTAATTCGCCAGAATATCTCTCCAGTTCTCTCTGATAAGTATCCAGCGAAATCTCTGACACTTTGCCCGCATCACATAGTGGTTTTAACTGTGTATTGAGCTCCAGTAATAAGTTATGAGCCAATTCTCTATCGATAAAGAACCGTAATCTGATATGATGACCGGTGTCCTTGTATCTGATAAAAAACCACTTAAACGCCGCATCTTTTTTCTTGTATTTTTGAATAACCGGGAACACTGTATTCATTAAAATATTGTCCATTAATGAATCATGCGCGTACAATTTAAGGTATAGCCATTCATCACCCGGAAAAAATGTCCGTTTAACCTTTAATTTTTTAAGCGCTGCAATTCTATTGGATTTGGATTGAGGCAAAGCATATGATTTAGACTGATTGACTACACAGGTTATATATTGGCTTAGGTAAGGCCGCTTTTCTGTATCTTGTATATCTGCACAATCAGGAAAAACATATTCTTTCAGCGTTACCGAGTCTTTATTTCTGATGCATTTTCTAAATAATTCAAGGTCATCATTATTATTCTTGTTAAATACAAGAAAGTTATCCATTTCATTCAAGCTGAAATACACAGGTAGCGCCAATTCTTCCCAAAAAGACTGATTCTGTGCAATTATTTTATTTATTTTATCTTGATTTAATATCCATGTTGCCGCAGAAATAACAGTATTGTTGAGCTGTACGCGTGGATAAAATGACATACCAGGAAAAAAGTCTTTCAAAGAAAATGATAAACTTGCCTTAATTCCCTGGTACTGCAAATCGCACAAAAATCTGAATACAGGAATAGTAGTGAGCTGAACATTATAGGCTGAAGAAAGTCTTGGTATGATGTATTTGTTGAGCTTAATTGATCTTAACAAAATAGTATTATTACTTATCGAAATAACCAGATCATTCAATTTAATGGTATGCGCTGATGACCGTGTCGGATGCGTAAGTATAGGAATTTCGTAGGGATAAAAATGCCCCCGCTGATTGATATTTGAAGTTCTGTTAGCTGGAGAAAAGGCAATTTCGGCAAATATAAAATCATGATTTACGGACATCTCTTGTTCGCATATCTCCTGAAGCTGATTATCAATTTCCGAATTTGTAATTCCAAATCGGGCTCCTGGCTCGATTCCGGACATCCCCCCTATTTGATCTATCCACAATTCCCGATCGACATTCTTGTATAAAAGAAACATGCCAGGCGGTAATACTGATTTACTTTCCGGCAATAGATCAATATCCTTTTGTGTGAGCAGGATTTTACCTGATCCTGTTCCTGAAAAATCACCCCATTTTTCAAAGAGCATTCTTTCTGCTTCTCCCCATTTTATCGTACTTTTTGATTCATTTTTCCTCAGTAAATCAGCTACGAATTCATCATCCTGATTATCAAAAGCCGAAGTGAGATTATCATACCCAAGACCAACTCCCGGATCCATGACTTCCATTAATGGAACTTCCTGACGTTCATATTTTTTTATAAAGGAGGCTTTAAAGGCAAGCATTGGTTCCTCATTCCTATCTTTAGTTAGCTTGTCCAGATTATTGATCAATGAAATAAATTCAGGATGTATCTCCTTGCTTAGCCCACCAGAAATTTCGCGTTGATATAGGCTATATGGTGCACTTTTTTCATTCCTGGTGAGCACCTCTGCTATATGCTTATTCAATCCGGGTAATACACTATCCTGATCATTAACAGGTATAGAGAATGTACTGATCTTATCCAGATCAAGCTGAGTATATTTTTCCAGCAGATCAACACAACGTTCGTTATACAATGTTCCCGTAACATTTGGTCTGAGTTCTGAAACGATGACCCCTCCATTAACTAAATGATCAAAATAATTGTCAGCACCGGCCTCCTCACCGTATTGTGCTATCAAATAATTTATAATAGCATCTTTGGTCTGCCCCTGGCTTATAAATTTCAACAACTTCTTCAGACCTGGGATAACTTTTAAATGGACAATAACATGTTTGTCCTGTTCAGAATACGCTTCGCTGACAAAATACAATTCTCCAGCTGCCGTATACATTGAATTATTTGTATAGTAATTGATAGTGGGCAAATCCGCTATGTTTAATTCGTTGATATAGTCCAGTACAGATACAAAATCCGGAAGAGCTGTCAACTCACCTTTACCACTAAAGAACAAATTATTAGTATTTTCGGATGTCCATTGTGCAATTGAAAAAGAAGAGAACAGTCCATATGGCAATGGTCTGAAACACATTCTGTTCAGATATTTCCACAGCGTAGCCCTAACTTGTTCATTGAATTGAGCATAGTCAAAATCCTTTTTCTTTAATTCAATATATAGCGTCTGACTCGCAAAAAACAGACTTGCTCTGAAGAAATCAGTTTTTAATTGTTGCTGAAGAAAAACTCCGTTAAAATTTTTATAGCTATAAGCTGGGGACCGGACGAGCAAAAACGGAGCTACGATAAATTCAGACATTTTGAGCAATAATTATATTTGGCAAAATTGGGAGCAGCCCCAAACGCTCGAAATTTATCAAAAAATCCGCATCTATTGTACAATTATGAACAGTTTTTATGTGATAGTTGAAATGAAAAAATGGACGGCACAACTAATCAACTGATAATCAAATATATAATAATTACCAATTAAGAAAATACAAATAATTGAGTTTAATGAAAGAAAGGTCAGCGTGTAGAAATCAGGATGTAGCAGAAGAAATACGGTAGGCACATCTTCTGCCTCCGTCAACAATATACTCTATGCGTTTGATAGGTACATTCTCACCCATAACGGTTTGTAAAGTTTTAAACTCTGCACTGCATATTGCAGGATTCGCATGAGCTGCAGCACCGATAGGACAATGATTTTCAATAAAGATAAATCCTTCATCATCTTTGATTACCTGGGCCATGTAGCCCTCTTTTGTCCGGATAGAGACAAAACTATTAATTCTTTTTTCGAGGTCGGAGACTCCCTCTAATTCTTTTAGATATTTATTAGTCCCTTTTTCGCCGTTGGCAGTAATAAGCTGTGAAACTGCTCCTTCACCCAGCAGTTCTTTCATCACTTCCATTAACTTCACTGTTAATGCAGCATGTGTATCGGGAAATCTTGATTGTCCCATACTGGTGAGTGACCATAGTTGTTGTGGCCTGCCCCTTCCTGTGACGGTTTTACTTGAAGTTACCAACCCTTCTTTTTCCAGCCTGAGCATTTGGAAACGTGCCCCCTCTACTGTTACCTTAAATTCCCGCGCAAGCGACAATAGAGATTGCGGCCCGCTGGTTTTCAGCAGGTTTACGGCACCTTCCCTAAATGGCACTTTACTTTCTTCCATTACAACCAGCCCAATTCTAATCTTGCTTCATCACTCATCATATCTCTATCCCATGGCGGATCAAAAGTAAGACGTACTTCTACCTCATTTACGCCTTCTACTGCTTTCACCTTAGTTTCCACTTCTCCCAGGATTTCTCCGGCAGCAGGACAGGCTGGTGCAGTCAGGGTCATATAAATATGTACGTTATTATCTTCCAGCATATCAATTTTATAGATCAGGCCCAGTTCATAAATATTTACTGGTATCTCCGGATCATAAATGGTATGCAACGCCTCTTCAATTTTATCTCTTAACAATGGTTCGTTCATCATATTATCTTTTTAATCCTGTGATTTAAAAGCCAAAGCGTACATTTTCATTTGTTTTAACATGGACAGCAGCCCGTTGGAACGGTTTGGAGACAAATGATTTTGTAAGCCTATGGTATTTATAAAATATAAATCTGCATCTATTATTTCCTGTGGAGTATGTCCGGATAAAACCCGGACCATCATACTGATCAAGCCTTTAGTAATAATAGCATCACTATCAGCCGTAAATAATATTTTACCGGATACGTATTCCGGATGCAACCAAACACTGGACTGACATCCTTTAATCAGATTCTCCGGGACTTTATATTGCGCATCAATTAAAGGAAGTTCTTTCCCCATATCGATGATATTCTCATATTTATCCATCCAGTCTGAAAAGAGCTCAAACTCTTCTATAATTTCGTCCTGTTGTTCGTTAATTGTCATCTGTAAAAATTATATGAGTATAGCAGCAGCTCTTTTGATTCCTGCGACCAGTAAATCTATTTCTGTATGCGTATTGTAAAAGGCAAATGATGCCCTGCATGTTCCAGGTATACCAAAAAAGTCCATAATTGGTTCAGTACAATGATGCCCTGTACGGATCGCAATTCCCTGTTTATCGAGTAATTCTCCCAGATCATAAGGATGCACACCATCAATTAAAAATGAAATTACGCTTGCACGTTGCGCGGATTTACCGATAAACTTAAGGTTCGTTAAACCGGACAATTGCTGCAGCGCATAATTTAATAATTCATCCTCTTTCTCTTGTATAGCATCAAGACCAATAGAATTCACGTAATCTACAGCTGCCCCCAATCCGATCGCTCCAGAAATATCAGGAGTACCTGCTTCAAATTTATAGGGCAAATCATTGTAAATCGTCTTTTCGAAAGTTACGGTTTTGATCATATCTCCACCTCCCTGGTAAGGAGGGATCATATTCAGCCACGTTTGTTTACCATAAAGTACACCAATCCCGGTAGGCCCGTAAATTTTATGTCCTGAGAAAGCAAGAAAATCAACATCCAGTTCTTGTACATCTATTGGTAAATGCTGTATAGCCTGCGCAGCATCAATCATTACAGGTATATCTTTGGCATGTGCTTGTTTAATGATCTCCCTGATTGGATTAATTGTTCCCAGAGAATTTGACACATAAGTAACGGAGACCAGCTTTACACTTTCCTTTAAAAGTTCAGGTAGGGTATCTAATAGCAATACGCCATTTTCATCCATGGGAATAACCTTCAAGGTCGCTCCCCGTTCTTCACAAATCATTTGCCAGGGCACGATATTCGAATGGTGCTCCATTGCAGAAATCAGGATACTATCTCCTTTTTGCAGGAATTTCTTCCCAAATGAGGAAGCGACTAAATTAATCCCGTCAGTTGTCCCTTTAGTGAAGATAACCTCGTGAGTAAAAGCAGCATTTATAAATTTGCTCACCTTGTGACGGGCTTCTTCGTAAGCAGCTGTTGCCTGCTGACTAAGCAAGTGTACACCGCGGTGCACATTGCTGTTACAAGTTTTATAATAATCCTCTACAGCAGCTAAAACTGCTATGGGTTTTTGTGTTGTTGCTGCATTATCAAGATAAACCAAGTCTTTTCCATATACTTTTGTCTGTAGTATAGGAAAGTCCTCTCTGATATTTTCTGCTATTGATTTGCCCATTTCCACCCTCTTTTAAATGATTGTTGCTAATGAATTTTCCATCTTTTTATAAATTAAAGATTGAACAAAATCCTTTATTGCTTCATTCTCAATTTTTTGAGTAACATCAAACATAAATGCTTCTACCAGTAATTTTCGTGATGATTCTTCAGAAATACCTCTTGAGCGCAGGTAAAATAATGATTCAGGATCGAATTGTCCTACGGTACAGCCATGACTACACTTCACATCATCTGCAAAAATCTCTAATTGCGGTTTAGCAAATACTTGTGCTTTATCACTTAGTAAAAGGTTATTATTTTGCTGAAAAGCATTGGTTTTCTGAGCCGGACGCTCTACAAATACTTTCCCGTTAAATACAGCTTTACCTTTATCTAACAATACTCCTTTATAAATCTCATTGCTATCACAATGTGGGAAACGATGGTGAATAGCTGTATGGTTATCCGTTAATTGATGACCTGCTACCAAGTATAACCCTAATAAATGCGTTTCTGTTGCAGTACCATTCAGCACAATTTCCAGGTTATTCCTGATTAATTCTGCACCTGGCAAATTGAACATGAAGTTATCATAACGACTATTACGTTCTTGTGTAATGTGGTTATAATTAATCAGCCTGTCTTCTGCTGCATTATCCTGAATCACATATTGGATCAGGTTAGCATTTTCTTTTACTGTTACCTGTGTTACACTGTTCATCAATACGCGTTGTGCATTTCCTAAGGAAACCGCGCTATCAATTAGCTCTGCCTTTGCATTTTCGTTCACAACAATTAAGTGGCGTGGCTGAAAAAGCATATTTTCTGAAGCGGTGTAAAGATGAATAATCTGTACAGGTTTGTCTAATACTACATTTTTTGGTACTTCAAGGAAGTATCCGTCTGTAAAAAATGCAGTATTTAACGCATACATTCTATTCCCTTCTGCCTCTTTACAGGTGATATAATTTTTATAGCTTTCTGTATTGATCACACTTTCAAGCGGAAGAACAATCAATTGATCCACCTCCGGTAAAACTGATAAGTCAAATTGGATTTTACCATTCAGTAAAACCAGTAACCAGGCATCCAGCCCTGGTATAGTTGCTGAAATTATTGCTTTTTTAACCTCTTGCTGATCTGTGTCCCCTATAGTTAAAGAGAAAGTATCAGTAAGAAACGGAGTCAGATTAGTGAATTTCCAGTCCTCATCTTTTGATGTTGGAAAACCTTTAGCTTTAAATAGCTCAAAGGCATCTTCTCTTGATTTTGATAAATCGCCATTGGTATTTTCACCTTTTGGAGCATTTTCAAACTCAGCGATCAATTGATTATAGAATGGAGCTGTTAACTGATTTACCATCTTATATTTTATTTATTGATTCATTGCCATGGAATTCTTCTTTCAACCAGTCGTATCCCTTTTCTTCAAGTTCCAATGCCAGTTCTTTTGTACCAGAACGCACAATCTGACCGTTGTACAATACGTGTACAAAATCTGGTACGATATATTCCAATAAGCGCTGATAGTGTGTAATCAATACAAAAGCATTATCCGCCGAACGTAATTTATTGATACCACTGGATACAATACGTAAAGCATCAATGTCCAGTCCTGAATCTGTTTCATCCAAAATTGATAATTTTGGTTCCAGCATGGCGAGTTGAAATACTTCGTTTCTTTTTTTCTCTCCACCCGAAAAACCTTGATTTAGAGAACGGTTGGCCAATTTTGCTTCAAACTCTACTAAAGCTTGTTTTTCCTTCGTCATCTTCAGGAATTCTTTAGCTGAAAGCGGTGGAAGATTACGGTGAATTCTGATTTCGCTTAATGCAGTTCTTAAGAAGTTAATATTCGATACTCCAGGAATTTCTACAGGATATTGAAATGCAAGAAAAACGCCTTCACGTGCACGTACTTCAGGTTTCATATCCAACAGATTTTTACCGTCAAGCCAAACTTCACCCTCAGTAATTTCGTAGTTTTCACGACCTGCCAATACGGATGCCAATGAACTTTTGCCCGAGCCGTTAGGGCCCATGATCGCATGTACTTCACCGGCTTTCACCTCCAGATTAATTCCTTTTAATATTTCTTTTCCTTCAATATTCGCATGAAGATTTTTTATTGATAACATAGTATTCTTTATTTTTTTATGGTCTACCCTACGCTGCCTTCGAGTGTAAGAGAAAGTAATTTTTGAGCTTCTACTGCAAATTCCATTGGCAATTGATTCAGTACATCTTTTGCGTATCCATTAACGATCAACGCAATGGCTTGTTCTGCATCAATTCCACGTTGATTCAGGTAAAACACCTGATCTTCTCCAATTTTAGAGGTCGTAGCTTCATGTTCTATGGTAGCAGTATTATTTTTAGATTCGATATATGGAAAAGTGTGTGCACCGCAAAGGTCACCAATCAATAAAGAGTCACATTGTGTAAAGTTCCGTGCATATGCTGCTTTAGGGCCCATTTGCACTAAACCACGATAGCTATTCTGTCCTTTTCCTGCCGAGATACCTTTAGAGATAATTCTGCTTTTAGTATGCGCTCCAAGGTGATATATTTTTGTACCAGTATCTGCGATCTGCATATTATTAGTCACTGCCACAGAATAAAACTCTCCTGAAGAATAATCACCCTGCAATAGAATACTTGGATATTTCCAGGTAATTGCTGAGCCAGTTTCTACTTGTGTCCATGAAATTTTAGCACGCTCTCCACGACAGGCTCCACGCTTGGTCACAAAATTGAAGATCCCGCCTTTTCCTTCTTTATCTCCAGGATACCAGTTCTGAACAGTAGAATATTTGATCTCTGCACCTTTCATCGCAATTAATTCTACGACAGCAGCATGCAGTTGATTCTCATCACGCATTGGAGCAGTACAGCCTTCAAGGTAACTTACATAACTATCTTCGTCAGCAATAATCAATGTCCGTTCAAACTGTCCTGTATTTTCAGCATTGATCCTGAAGTAGGTAGAGAGTTCCATCGGACATCTAACTCCTTTAGGAATGTAAACAAAAGATCCATCCGAAAACACTGCAGTGTTTAATGAAGCAAAAACATTGTCTGTATGCGGAACTACAGAACCCAGGTATTTCTGTATCAGCTCAGGGTGTTCTTTAACGGCATCACTGATAGAGCAGAAAATAATTCCCAGTTCATTCAGGTGTTTTTTATAAGTAGTAGTTACCGAGACACTGTCAAAGACAACGTCCACAGCAACGCCCGCCAGGTGTTTCTGTTCTGACATCGGAATACCTAATTTCTCGAAGGTACGCAGCAATTCAGGATCTACTTCATCCAATGAGGCGTACTTTGCTTGTTGTTTAGGAGCGGCATAATAAGAAATAGACTGGAAGTCAATTTCGGGCATCTTAAAGTTTTGCCATTGTGGCATTTCTTGCTTCTGGAAAGCTTTGAAACCTTTCATGCGCCAATCGAGTAGCCATTGGGGTTCATTCTTTTTTGCAGAAATAAACCTTACTGTATCTTCGTTGAGTCCGATTTCAGAAATATCCATATCAATCGCTGTAACAAAGCCAAATTCGTATTCACGGTTTGCCAGTTGTTCGAGCATCAAATCATCTTTTTCCATTATTATTCAGTTTAGGAACTTTATCTGCAGCATTCGGATAGCTGGAGAGATAAAGCAGACCACAAAGATAGCCAACAAGGGTAATAAACAAAGGAATTACTTTGTTTATTACAAATAAATGAGTTTATTGTGATTATTTTGTTTTTCCGCTTAGATTTACGCGGATATTTTAAAGATTTTAAAATGAGTATAAAACCAACAACATATAAGCGCGCAGTCTTACAGACGATGTTTTTTATCGCCTCAGCGATTGCAATGCCAGCATTTGCGCAGCAAAAACCTGAGGATCCTTTGTTAAAGATTTACAGAGGCAGTGCGGAAAAGATCAATGATTTGATCCATACTAAACTGGATGTCAGGTTTGATTATAAGAAACGTCATTTATATGGTAAAGAATGGGTAACCATCAAGCCTCATATTTATGCGACCGATAGTTTAAGACTAGATGCAAAAGGCATGGATATCAAAACCGTTGCAGTAGTCAGAAATGGAAAAAATATTCCACTTAAATATACTTATGACAACCTTTCTCTGGCGATTAAACTGGATAAAGTATATCAGAACACAGAAAACTACACCATTTATATTGATTATACGGCAAAGCCGGATGAGTTGAAAATCGAAGCTGGTGCAGCAATAACAGATGCCAAAGGACTTTATTTTATCAATCCTGATAGTACAGAAAAAGGTAAACCAGTACAGATCTGGACGCAGGGTGAACTGGAAAGCTCTTCAGCCTGGTTTCCTACTATTGACAGGACTAATCAGAAAACCACCGATGAAATCAGTATGACCGTACCTGGTAAATACGTAACCTTATCTAACGGCAGACTTGCTTCGCAGAAAAAAAATGCGGATGGTACAAGAACAGATACGTGGAAAATGGAACTCCCGCATTCTCCTTATTTATTCATGATGGCGGTGGGTGATTTTAAAATTTACCGCGATAAATGGCGCGATAAAGAAGTTAATTATTACCTGGAACCTGCTTATGCACCTTATGCAAAAGATATATTTGGATTCACTCCCGAAGCAATCGAATTCTATTCTAAAACTTTAAGGGTAGATTATCCATGGAATAAATATGCACAGATTGTGGTCAGAGATTATGTAAGTGGTGCCATGGAAAATACAACGGCTACACTCCATGGTGCTTATGTACAGGGAACTGCCCGCGAGCTGGCTGACAGATATTATGATAAAGGAAGAAGTACCATTGTTCATGAGCTGTTTCATCAGTGGTTTGGGGATTATGTGACTGCCGAAAGCTGGAGTAATCTTACCGTGAATGAGTCTTTCGCAGATTTTAGTGAAACTTTATGGGCTGAGCATAAATATGGACAGGATACAGGTGATGAACACAATAATGAGGCGATGCAAACCTACCTGGAGAATCCTGAAAATGCCAGGAAAGATCTTGTCCGTTTCCATTATCACGATGCAATGGACATGTTTGATGCAGTGTCTTACAAAAAGGGTGGCCGTATCCTGAATATGCTACGTCATTTTTTAACTCCTGACGTATTTTTCAAAGGGTTAAACATTTACCTGAAAACCAATGCCTTTAAGAATGGTGAAGCACAGCAACTGCGTTTAGCTATGGAAGAAGCAAGTGGAAAAGACCTGAACTGGTTCTTCAATCAATGGTATTATGGCGCTGGGCATCCTGTACTGGATATCAAGTATAAATGGGATGAAGCAACAAAAACGCAATTTGTTTACTTGAATCAAACACAAGAAGGGAAAGCATTTCAGCTGCCTATGGCTGTAGATTTATACAATGGGGCTCAGAAAGTGTGTCACCAAATCTGGATGCGAAGTAAGTCGGATACTTTGACTTTTAAGGTTCCTGCTCAACCTAAACTGGTTAATATCGATGCGGATAAAATTACGTTAAGTCAAAAGACAGATCATAAGAATATCACCGAATTTTTATTCCAGTATCAGCACGCGCCTTTGTATATGGACAGACTGGAGGCGATAGATGCTGCTACTGCACAACAAACACTTCCGGAAGCCCAGCAAATATTACTGGCTGCTTTACAGGATAAGTATTACGGATTACGCATGAGAACGATGAACAGCATCAATCCGGAGAATACAACGCTTGTCAATGCTGCAATACCTTTTATCCTTAAAATAGCCAAGGATGATGATAACAATCTTGCAAAAGCTCAGGCATTGAAAATAATCAGTACGACTAAAGATGCGGCACAACAGTTGTCACTTTTCGAAGGAGGTTTAAAAAGCAATTCTTATGCAGTACAGGGAGCATCCTTGTTTGCTATGGCAAATTTAAAACCAGCCGAATCATTAAATATGGCTAAAGCTTTTGAAAAAGATAACAAAGGGGATTTAACAAAAGCTATTATTACTGTGTATGCAAAAAATGGTGGTGATACAGAATGGCCTTTTGTCTTTAAAAACTTTGAAGAAAGTGATCCGCAAACCAAGTTTGACATGCTTAAAGATTTCGCTTTCATGACTGCCCGAGTTAAAAGTCCTGAATATGCGCAACAAGGAATTAATGCGTTAAAAGAAATAGGAGTTAAATATAAAGCTCAGGGAGCAGCTCCGGTTATTTTAAATGTTCTTGATCAACTTAAGAAAGTACGTAAGGATCAAAATGATAGTTCTTCTGTAAAACTTATTGGAGAAGCAGAACAGCAAATTAATAATCAGAAATAAGCTGATTACAAAAAATGCAAGCCCCCTTTAAAGACCAAAATCTTTAAAGGGGGCTTTTAGTTAAAGGACTTGTTCTTCAAGCAACACTTTTATTTTTTCACTGGCATCCTTACAAAATCCGGGATGTACCCTGGAAGTTTGAAGCACTGTACTCCGCATTGCAGTAAGCCATCGGAATCGCGAGGCTGCATCAAGCTGACCGATTGGTCCACTTTCTTTTCCGCCCGCACAAATCTGTTTTAAAGCCAGCAGGTTGTCTTCAATTTCTTTAATATCCGTATTTTTAGAAAAAGCACTCAGTTTTTCTTTATTTAACAGGATCTCTGCTTGTAAAAACTTCTGTTTAGCACAATACAGAATAACACCTACATTCATAAATTCATCACGTTCCACCCTGGGTACAACGCGGATTATCGCGTACTCAAATAAGTGACTGTCTTGCATTTTGTGCTTCTTTTACGAAAATTTCTGACTTAGCAATTCTCAATTCCAAAAACCGTGCGTAGGCATTGCGGTGTTCCTCTGCCGAACTGAAAGTTTGCTCTTCACATAGCCATTCTGTTGGAATAAGGTTAACTATAGCATGGATCAGCTCTTTAGTAATCATTGATCTGAATTCGGCATTTACTTCGTCCAGTTCTGTTGCCCATGGCAGCAATACATGATCTTTGATTAGCATAAAGGGACGCTGTGCTTGTTCTTCCCAGTTTTGCCAGGAATGGTGAAAATAAAGAGAAGCACCATGATCGATCAGCCATAATTCCTTATGCCAGATCAGCATATTCGTATTGCGGGCTGTGCGGTCCATATTGGTCAGCAGACAATCCAGCCATACAATTTGAGAAGCTAATCTTGCATCGATACTGGTCACTGCCGGGTCAAAAGTAATTGCACCAGAAAGGTAGTGAAGTGCAAGATTAAGGCCGACACTGGCTTTAAGCAAATCCTGTATTTCTTCGTCAGGTTCTGTCCGGCCAAAGGCCTCATCCAAATTAGCCAGTACAATTTCCGGCACTCTGAATCCGAGTGCACGGGCAATTTCACCCCCGATAATTTCTGCAATTAATGCCTTAACTCCCTGCCCTGCGCCACGGAATTTAAGGACATAAAGAAAATCATCATCGGCCTCTGCAATAGCAGGCATAGATCCTCCTTCGCGTAACGGTGTAACATAACGTGTTACACTGACGGTTCTGAGTTGAAGTTCGTTAGTATTCATCATAAAAAAACTCTGGATAGAGAAGGCTTGAAATTTAAGTAAATTATTTCAATGACCTCATTTAAAAACCTGGAAAGTTTTTATAGGGTGTGGATGAGGCTTTTCAGCACCTACATTCTGAGGAATCAGAAGGAATATGATCAGAAGAAAACGAATAGATGTTTCCAAGCCCATAATAAGTAGTTTATATTGCGTGAAGTAAAATAGGTGAAGAGGTCAAAACGGGACTGGTGGCTGAGGCGCCAATATAAATTTTAGATCTCCAAACAATAAAAGTACAGCTGCTGATCAACTTACTATAATCAAGATTACCGAATTTATCCAGTCCCTGTCCAAAAATTAAGGTATAGGTCTCAAAACGAGCCAGTCCTTTTGGTATATTTTTCATAATAATACTTCCTGAATATTGGTAAGGGGCAGCTTTACTGGTAGCGATCATATTTGTTCCATCATAAAGACCAGGATTAAACTCTCCCTGGAACAATGCAATCCACTTTTTGTTTGCTTTTATCTGATTACAACACGGCCCGGCAAAATGTGCAATCAGAAAATCTGTTCCAATATTATCTGAATTCACACTTATATGACTGCATACAGCAGGCAGTGGGTGATTCAATAGAGCGGATATACTTATAGAAAGAGTGGCAACAATTGTTTCTGTTTCTCTCCCTTTATCTATGCCCAAACCAATCATATAATTCTTCTTACCTATAGAAAGCGCGTCAAAAAGGTGTTCTCCAAATAACTCACCGCTAATTATTTTCCTGGTTTGTAATGCTTCAGAAGCTGAAAGGACCCGGGTTCCTTCCCAAATAGAAAGAAAACAACCCATTGTCCCCGGGTCTGAACCAGGTAATAGATTGAACGAAACGGCTGCCTGCTTTTCATTGACCGGCTTTCCGATGAGTTGAATAACGCCTTGCGTACACATAACTTGTAATGGTTTAAGAACAAATATTTAAATCAAATATCCAGCTGATGACTGAAAAAGGGCAGGGTGAAAACAGCTTTTCGGTTTCAGCATTTTAGCTTTATTAAAAGGCAAAAGACAGTTTTCGGTAAGAAATATTTTACCTAGGTTAGCATAAAAAAACACCCAGATTATGAAATTAAAATTTACTATTCTATTTACTGCTTTAATTGCGGTCAGTGTTGTTGCTTGTAAACAAAAAGAAACGACCGCCGAAGGAGCAACTACTAATTCAAAAGGCGCAACTATACCCGATTCGGTTCTGGTTGATGTACGAACTGCAAGAGAATATGTCAATAATTATGCTGCACATGCAGGTTTTGTAGACCCGACTGAAGAGGAAGAGAGAGAACGTAAACCTAAAAAACCAGATACACGATGCGTTTGGTTCAGTAAAACAAGATTACAGCAAATGCTGAACAAGCTGGAGAAGGAAGACGGAGATGGTGTACGTTTCTATATGATTACTTACAATAAAAAGTATGATACTACCCTGGTAGGCAGAAAAACATTGATTCCTGAAAAAAAATATTGGGGATATAATACCTTACTCATGGTTTCAACCAAACCTGTTAAAACTGGCGATGAAATATTGCATTTCGATTATTATGAAAACATCGTTAACCAGGAAGGTGTGGCACAAAAGAATGCAAAATCAGAAAAACCAGGCTTTATTGTGACTTTCGTTCCTGAAAACAGAGGTGAATTATGTCCTCCGCCAGCAACTTGCGAATTCGAAGGAGCAACTTTGCTTGACCCATTACAAAAAACTGATATCTCAAAGAAATAATATGCACGCGTTTTTCACTGTCAATACTGTTACGGAACTTATTTGCCTGTTAATAAGTGTCATATGCTTATATAAAGATAAAAATGTATACTGGAGATCCTTTATGCTCTATCTTTTAATGGTGTGTCTCGTAGAAATGGTTGGCATTAGCTTACGCCTGGAACATAAACCAAATTACGCTCTCTATACTTGGTTCCTGGTGATTGAATGTACTATGATAAGTTGTTTTTTTTATCATTTGTACAGGAAATATCACCACAAACCTAGCCAGCTTTACAGCTGGTTAGGTTTGTTTATTTTAGTCTTCCTATTGGAATTGTTTACGAATCATTTTAGTAATTTTGCTTATAAAACAGCTGCTTTCATGTCTGTTGTTTTCGTTATTGCCAGCCTGTATTACTATGTGCTGATTCTAAAAGACGAACATTTTAGAAAGCTGGAGACCTACCCTCCTTTCTGGATAGTTAATGGTGTCCTGTTTTTCTATTTCGGCAGCACTGCATGTAACGTGTTTTTTGACTATCTTTTGCAAGAAAAAGCCCATTCACTGAGTTTATCTACAAGGTATGTTACTTTTAATATTCTGAATGTACTTTTATATAGTTGTTGGTCTTACGCTTTTATATGCAGATATCGTCAAAGGAATTAATTCTATTAATTGCCATAATCACATTTATCTTCCTGATTGCCCCCCTTTTCCTGATTATTTACATTTTTTTATACAATAAAAAGAAAGCAAAGCATCTTGAAGAAAAAGAAGTATTAAAGAAAGCATTTGAACTGGAATTATTAAAGAGCCAGGTAGAAGTGCAGGAACATATCCTGCAAACTATCGCAGCTGATCTGCATGATAATATCGGACAATTATTAAGTCTGACCAGTATGACGTTAAGCTCTATTAAAGCAGATCATTTAAGAGAGGAGAAGATTAATACTGCCGCGGAATTAACGCATCGTGCAATTAAAGAACTGCGACAGCTTTCAAAAAAAATGAACGGACAAGAACTCATCAAAAAGAGTCTTGGCCACGCTATTGCTTATGAACTGGACTGGCTCAAAAAAGGTCTGGCTTACGAAATCCTGTTCACTGACAATACCACGCATTCAATTTCAGTACATGCCAGCAAAGAGTTAATTATGTTCCGGCTGTTCCAGGAAATCCTGAGCAATATTATTAAACATGCGCAAGCTACCAGGATAAAAATCACCATCGATCAAACTAAAGATGTTTTATCTCTTTTTGTACAGGATAATGGAAAAGGTTTCATCCTGGAGGAAAAACTAAAAGCCAGCGATGGCTTAGGCCTGGCTAATCTTCAGAAAAGGACATTGATGATGGACGGGAATTTCACGATTAACTCCACTACAGGAGCCGGCACTGAAATCCACATTTCAATTCCCTATCAATAAATATCTTTAGAATTTACATTTAACTACTCCCGATTTTTCAGGTTGTCATTAAATAATAATTTAATGAGCTAAGAATTCTGCATTGTTTCATTAAAAAAAGACAAAAAACACTTTTAATTTATAAATTTAGGCCGTTTAATGAAGATCATTACTCAATAGATTTTTAAGAGCGCTCAAAATGGAAGAACAGAAAATAGCTATTGCAATTGTTGATGACCATACTTTATTTAGAAAAGGGATGGTTAGCCTTTTAGATGAATCAGATGAAATTAATATTCTGTTTGATGCCTCCAATGGGGTAGAAATGATCAGCATGCTTGCTCAGCACCAGCTTCCTCAAGTGATTCTCATGGATATTAACATGCCTCAAATGGATGGCTATGAGGCTACCAGGTGGCTTTCCAGTAACCATCCTCAAATTAAGGTCCTCGCCTTAAGTATGTATGATGATGACAAACCCATAATTGAAATGCTTAAAAGTGGTGCGGGAGGATACCTGTTAAAAGAGTCCAGGACCTCAGATCTGATTACAGCTATCAAAACTATAGCTGCACATGGCTACTTTATGAATAACCTTGTTTCAGGGAAATTAATCAGATCTTTACAGGAAAATAATAGTTCGTCAAAAAATCTGCTGCAGGAAATTTCTGCAAATGAGCGTAAGTTTTTAGAACATTGCTGTTCTGAATTCACTTATAAAGAAATTGCAGACAAGATGAACCTCAGCCCTCATACGATAGATAATTACCGGGAATCCCTTTTTCAGAAATTCGAGATAAAATCACGTACAGGACTTGTTTTATTTGCACTTCGCAATGAACTGATCAAATTATAGCAGGTTGCTTACCAACTTCCTCCAGCACCGCCGCCACCACTGCTCCCACCACCCCAACTACTACTGCTGCTGCTGCTGCTGCTGCTTGAGGAAGATGAACTGCTGCTGCCTGAATCAGATGAACGGGAATCATCACTTCTGGTCCGTACAGCAATAATAACCGATTTGATAAATTCCTCATATCCGCAATTTTCACAGATTTTAACCTCCTTGCCTTCACCTTCTTTAGTGTAAGTTGCTTTTTTTAGCGTGACTAGCCTTTCTTTACTTAAAGTTTTGGAATTACATGTTGGACAAACAGTAAAATCAGCAAAATTGCTCCCTGGATAATTAATTATTTTATGCTCAGCCTGGTCACTGCTCAGCCAAATATCATAATGATTGACCTCTAATTGCTCTTCTTTTAGCTGTCCTTTAGTCAAAAAGGTATTCGCATGAGCAGTTTGGTCTCTGTCAACTCTGCTCATCTCCCTATTCAGACTATCCAGTTGTGGTTTAAAACGACTGGCAGATTGCGTTCTGCGGTAAGCTTCGACAAGCATCACGATTAAAATTAGCGGAGAGGCAACCAGGTAGAAAATTGAAGATCGGTTTAACGCTTTCACAG
Organism: Pedobacter sp. UYP1; assembly: GCF_040547305.1. Taxonomy (NCBI): domain Bacteria; kingdom Pseudomonadati; phylum Bacteroidota; class Sphingobacteriia; order Sphingobacteriales; family Sphingobacteriaceae; genus Pedobacter; species Pedobacter sp. UYP1. Next base: position 135,211 of record NZ_JBEPPL010000003.1, read on the forward strand.
CCTGGTTAAAATTCAGGTCATCCTGATGTGTTTTTCTTAAGACACTGATGGCATTCATATACCTGGCAAGAAGCATAATAGATAAAACGATATAAAGCACAAGAGGAATTATAGCCATATCCAAAGATTTGACCCAGCTATAACCAATCGTAAAACCGATAATAAAACCAGCAGCTACAAAAATCATAAATAACCCTCCGCATCCACAACCAATAGTTTTATCATAGGCATTAGTTTTGGCCGCAGCTTTGCTCTTGGAAATCTCAGGAGTCTTTTTCTTAATCCCAAGAAATACAGCAGTAAATAAACCAATAACCAGGACTGTACTGGCAATCGTCCACAACCACGTATTGCGCAGGCCAGAATCCGGAGGTAATAATTGACTGAGTTCCTTTTGATTTCCGGGCTGATTCAGGTAAGCAGCAATTGTAGTTAAAGCATTGACCACTCCTTTGCTGTAATCTCCTTCTTTAAAAGCAGGAATTAAAAAATGGTCTCCAATTCTTTTGAGTGCTGCATCAGGTAACAAGCCTTCCAGACCATATCCCGTAATAAAGCGATACTGTCTGCGATCAACAGCAATAAATAATAAAAGTCCGTTATTTGCTTTACTTTTCCCTATTCCCCATTTTCTGAAGAGTTGTAATGCAAAATCATATTCCTCCTGAGTTGTGTCAAAATCACTGACAACTACCACAGCCATTTCAACTTTTGTTCTTTGCTCCAGATCGGTAATTGTTCTATTCAGAGAATCAACACCAGCAGGACTTAAAATAATATCAGGATTACTGACATAACCGTTACCACTTGCTTTTGGATCAGGAACCTGAGCAATTGTATATTTGTTTTGCGCATATCCAGCTTGGATAAGCATTAAAAACAGGATAAAAAACAGAATACGGTACTTTTGCATTTTAATCATTGAAGTCTGACATTCTATTTCTTCCGCCAATAGTTACATATAATTCAGGTGAATTTCCTTTGATAAATTTGAGCTTACCGATCCGGTTTACTTTTGACAGATTCTGAGCGTTAGCAAACAAGCTCATACTTAATAATGAGGCCGTAATTAAGGTATGTGTGAGTTTTCTTGATTTTAAGATCATTACCAGCATATTTCTTTCTATGCTAAAGTAATTAAAAATCTATTAAATTCTGAAGAAGTAATAAGTCCTTGTTATTTTCTATTTATTTTGATTCCTGTATCCTTAAAAGCAAAAAAGGTTAATCTGCGTTACACAGATTAACCTTTTTTTTTCAATTGAATTAATTGCTATTAATATCCAGCATTCTGAACATAATTTGGATTCGATAATTGATTATCTGGTATAGGGAATACCAGATTTCTCGGATCATCAACTTGTTTTTCTTGCCATGGCGTTAAGAATTTACCAAAACGGATTAAATCTTGTCTTCTTACCCCTTCCCAGAAAAACTCACGTCCACGTTCATCCAGTAAATTATCCAGTGTTAAACTTCCCAAAGCAGTAGCCCCTCTGACAGTTCTTAATCCATTAACCACCGTTAAGGCAGGACCAGCTAAGCCCGTTCTCACCTGTGCTTCAGCTTTCATCAGCAGTACATCCGAATATCTGTAGTATACCCAGTCATTGTCTGCTTTTCCAGTTGAACCATAGATATAATCAATAGGATATTTGATAACACGGATACCTGCAACTTCCAGGTGGTTAGCGTCAGTTTCCACATTACTTACTTCTGGCGTGAAGATCAGGTTATTATTACGTCTGTCTTTAATTAATACACCCTTCTCATCTACTTGCTGACCGATCAAAAAGCCTACTTTAACACCAGAAACATTTGTGACTCCAGCATATGCACCACCAATACGTTGATCGGATGCCTCGAATTTCTTATAGAAATCAGACAAAGTTGAAAATCCATTGTTACCATTTGGCTTTTGATTATAATGCAAAGGCATTGTCCACATATCTCTCACCCCACCCGCATCAGAACCACCAATGTTTTGGGATGTGAATACATTTTCCTTGGAAATCACATCATTGTTCGGCGCAAAATTATCAAAATAGTTTTTCGCCAGCTGATATTTACCAGAGTTGATAATTTCATCAGCAAGCGTGATTACTTTTGCCATTTCAGCGGCGTCAAAAGTTGGTACCGCACGGTTTAAAAATGCTCCTTTATTCAAATAGCACTTCATCAATAACATCTTTGCCGCATCTTTATTTGCAAGATAGTTAGGCCCATCAGTAAGCGAAGGTATAATTGCAGTCAATTCTGCAATCAGGTAAGCAATTTCTTCCGGTGCTTTTCTAACCTTTGAAGGTAAGCTAACATCATCCCCTGGTTCACGGTAAGGAACTTGTCCCCAGCCATCCAGAATAGAAAATTGCGCAAACGCACGAAGAAATCTTGCTTCAGCAGCCTGTACTGGTGTAGGGTTATATAACAAGACATTTGTTGCGGCGTAACTCACGCCATTCAAATCTCTGAAGCTACTGGAAATACGGGTATGATCTGCTTCCCAGCGGTGTAAATGTAAAGCACGCCAGGCTCCATTATCATCCCAGTCACCTGCTCTGGTGGGCACAATAGCTTCATCTGAAGGAAATTCCTGCAGTGCCCAAAAACCGAACGGCCCCTGAAAAGGGTTACGCATAGCCTTATAACTTCCGTTTAACAAATCGGCAACGTTCCCGCTATTAATTCCGCCATTACCAATTTGTCCGTTTAATTTCTCATCTAATTTTGTACAGCCCGACAAGGATATCGTCAATGCCATAAAAGCGATTATATATTTATTTTTCATTTGAGTTATCATTAGTTAAAGAGAAAAGTTTACACCTAAATTGAACGTTCTTGACGTTGGATAAGGAATATATTCCACGCCTGCTGAAGGCACTCCATTTAAGCTTTTGTCAACATTTACCTCAGGATCAAAACCGGTATATTTAGTAATTACAAATAAGTTCTGTCCATTGATAAAAACGTTCATTCCTTTGATTGTTTTCCCAAGATTACCGATTGAATAGCCGATTGTAGCATTGGCCAATTTCAAATAACTACCATTTTCAATATATCTGGAAGAAGCCGCAATTGGATTTGCCAAAGACTCCTGAATAGAAGAATTCAATAGATTAGAGGCAATATTTCTACCGATTCCAAGATTAGAGATTGGTAATACTGAGTTGGCTGTATTGTTGTAAATCTTCTGACCTAATGATCCATTGAAATTTGCGCCGAATGTTAGTTTTTTATATCTCGCATTCAAGTTAAATCCAAGGATAACATTTGGATTCGGATTACCCAGATAATAAGATTTATAACCGTCTTCAGTATACTGAGATATACCAGCAGCATTTAATCCTTTATACTCTCTGGTTACCATGGCAAACAGCGGCAAACCGTCCTGAATCACCTCTAACGTAACATCACTCAATCCTTGTCCGCTGAGTGTACCTGTTTTAATGATACCGACAACGTTTTGCACTTTATTTTTAATAAAAGTAGCATTACCACCTACAGAGAAAGAAACGTCTTCTTTATCAATGATATTCGCGTTTAAAGTAAGCTCTATACCTTTATTTTTGATTTGCCCCGGTAAATTAATCCAGGTTACCGTTACGCCCGGATTCGCTGGCTGCAATGGAATTTGCGGAAACAAAAGATCAGTTGTTGTTTTATCAAAGTAATCCACTGATCCAGTAATCTTATTGTTAAAAAGGCCAAAATCAACACCAATATTCGTTTGTTTATCAGATTGCCATTTTAATTTTTTATTCTCATTATTTACCCCCACAAGTGATTGACTTGTTCCTGAATAAACAATATCATAACGTTGTTGAGCAGATCCTGACGGGAACTCCTGGTTACCGGTTTTACCATATCCAACTCTCAGTTTCAACTGGTTTAGCCAGGCAACATTGGTCATGAAACTTTCGTTCTTAATATTCCACGCTGCTGCAAATGAAGGGAAGTAGCCATAACGGTTATCAGAACCGAATTTAGTGGAACCATCTGCTCTGAAAGTTGCAGTTAATAAATACTTATTATCATAATTAAAAATCGCCCTTGCAAAATAGGATTGCAACTGATAAGTCGGATCATAATAAGAATTCGCCGTGCGGTTTGCAGGTGCAACAGCGTGGAAAATATCTGTATAATCGACATCTACGTCTCCAAATCCTTTTGCAGTCATATTCTGCCCTTTATTAATGTAGTTGGTAAACTCATAACCAACAATTGCATTCAGATTAAGCTTGCTTGCAATTTCTTTGTTAAAATTCAAAGTATTGGTAAACTGCTGCGTAATCAGTTCTGTATTGGAGTAACTAGCTACCCCACCAGTAAATGGAAGATTTGGTTTAACTCCTTCCAGATTTAAAAAGCTACGGGTAGAAGCTCTTCTGATCCCAGTACTATAATTTATACTCGCCAGCATTCTGAACTCTAACCAAGGCGTGATTTTATAATAAGGTGAGACACTTCCCAAAACCGTCGTTACTTTTGACTTATCATTTGAAGCCGCTAACATCACCATCGGGTTAATTGTGGTTGATGTTTGATCGATGAATAATGATCCATCAGGATTATACATCGAACGGGTAGGATTCCAGGATAAAGCTTGTCCTATTAAACTACCTGTAAAACCTGCATCCGTAGATATTGGGGGAAGATTTTCAATATATTGATTACTGATCATATTGACATCCAATCCTAATTTTTTGCTCTCCAGAAACTTGAAGTTTCCATTAAACGCGCCGCTATATTTTTTGAAATCACTCTTTCTGATAATACCTTGCTGATTTTGATAACCTAGAGAAGCACGGAAAACATTTCCATCACTACCACCACTAATTGCAACAGAATAGTTTTGGTTATAACCGGTACGGGTGATCGCTTTCATTGCATCCACATTATCGCCATAATCCAGACCAGTTAAGCCGTACTTATTTAAAGCATTACGAAATTCACCACCATCCAATGTCTTAAGGCTTCTTGCCAGCGTACTTACTCCTGCGGATGCACTTACATCAATTTTTGTTTCGCCACTTTTACCTCTCTTGGTCGTAATTAAAACGACACCATAAGCAGCTCTCGAACCATAAATCGCAGTCGCTGATGCATCTTTTAAAATTTCCATCGACTCGATGTCAGCAGGATTAATAAAGTTCAGTGGATTTCCAGCCGATGAAGTACCAGAAGCAGCCAATTTATTGTCTCCAGGAGCTGTAGCTGTTCCACCATTACCTGTTGGTCTGGCAGATCTTCCATCAAGTGCAACCCCATCAACAATATATAACGGTTGTCCAGAACCAGTTACGGCTGTATTTCCTCTGATTCTAACTGTAGAGGCACCACCTGGTTGTCCGCTATTGTTAATCATCTGAACACCTGCAACCTTACCCTGAATCAGTTGATCGGGAGCAATGAGTGGTCCTTTATTGAAATCTTTAGCAGAGATTGTAGTTGCAGCACCGGTTAAATCACTTTTCTTTACAGATCCATAACCAACGATAGTAACCGCATCCAGATCAGTACCTGAAGATAAAGTAATGTTAACCGTAGTGCGGTTATTGATCTCTACTGTTTGTGACTGAAGCCCAACATAGCTGAAAGTCAATGATTTTCCTGTTGCAGGAACATTGATTATGTACTTACCATCAGCACCTGTCATTGCTCTTACATTCGTACCAGTAACAGAGATGGTCACACCGATTAAAGTATTCTTTTCGTTATCTGACACCACACCCTTAACTACGGATTGGGCATACGAAGAGAAGTTAAAGCTGAGTAAAGCAAGACAACAGAAAATTGTTCTTTGCAGCAGCTGAGATTTGGGTTTATCTAAAAAGATAAACCACTTTTTTTGTAGTAAAAACTCGTTCATAATTATTTGGTTTAGTTATTAGTTGATAAGAAAGGCTTTCTGTTTTTTGATGTGTTTTTTAATTAGATAATGGACAATTCGATTTCACAATATTACCAGCCTTTCTATACCGGCTAGTCAAAGCAATATATGTGTAAATAAGCTCTCATGTTATTGATTCTGTATCAATTAAAACTAAAATCAATTTATCATCAAACAAATCACAAAATACTATTAAACAACACATTACAAAAATAAAATATTAATATATCTGCTAAAATATTTAAGCTTTTATTAATATATTTAGAAATTGTAACATTGTAGAGACGAATACAATAATGATAAAATCATAAATTATTACCAGACATAGTGTATTGAATACAGTATGACAAAAAAATTATATACCTTGTTATCAGCTTATCACTACCTACCCTAACCTATGCAAGCAGACCAAAAGAGAGGCATGCTTTTCATCACGATTTCAATACTGATGACCAGCACTTTCGTTTCCGGATGTTCTCCGGAAAAAATGACAAATAAGACTACCCTGATTAAGGAACCCATACAGCTTATACAACAAGACAGTTTGAACTTTCTGGTAACTGCGCTGATAGTTACAACTATATTCGCTTGTATCGCTTGTTATTTACTTTACCAAAACCACATAAAAAACAAACAATTAGAATTAAAAAACAAAGAAATCCTAAAACAACAGGAAGAACTCATTGCCCTGTCGACAACCACGCAGGCAACAGCAGAAGCAAAATTTAGTTTCTTTACACATATTTCTAATGCATTCCGGGTTCCACTTACTTTAATTCTCCTTCCGCTGGACGAAATGCTTGACCATAGAAATTCGCCGAATATCCCAAAACAACAATTGAATCTGATTCATAAAAATGTACAGCGTTTATTGTTGATGGTCAATCAACTTACAGATTTCAGAAAAATAGAATACGATAAAATGAAGCTTGATTTGACCTGCCAGGATTTTGTTGCCTTCTCCAGAGATATTATTTCTTCATTTAAAGCACTTGCTTTAAGAAAAAACATAGAATTAAAACTATCCAGCTCTGATAAGGAAATTATGGTCTGGTTTGACAAAAATATGTTTGATAAGGTGTTATTTAATCTATTGTCTAACGCTATTAAGTTTAGTCCTGAAAATGGGAAAATTCAAATCAGGATAAAAAATGATCCGGCTGCCCAAAACGTAGAAATCGCCGTATCAGACAAAGGTAATGGAATGAATGAAGAAGAGATCAGACACGTATTTGAACTATTTTATCAGGCAGACAAAGGTAATTTCTTTGGCTCTGGCCTTGGCCTTTCTCTCTCTAAAGAAATTACTGAATTACATCAGGGTATTATAGATATTCAAAGTAAAAAAGGATATGGAACTACATTCTACATCAAACTTCCTTTAAAACAACAGTACAACATTCCTGAAACATCAGTTATAAGCAGTGATTTCACCGTAAATACCGATCAATTAAGCCAGTATACTGTAGGTATTCTGCCAGATAACTTACCAGAGCAAGTCTTTTCTGAACAAGATGGCTACTTAAATGAAGAAACTTTGCTCATTATTGAAGAGAATGAAGAGCTGCTTGACTATTTAAAAAACAGTTTCAAAGAAGAATATGAAGTATTGACTGCAAGCAGTAATTCTGTAGGGCTAAAGTTAGCCTATGAGATGATTCCAGACCTTATTATTACAGATATAACTTTGAATGAGCAATCTACGCTGCAAATCACACCTGCGCTAAAAAATGACGACAGAACATCTCATATACCCATTATCATATTAACAGCAAATGGGGATGAAGCACATAAAATCAGTGAACTTAAACAAATGGCAGATCTTTATATGACTAAGCCCTTCAATTTCATACTACTTAGAGAAAGCGTAAAAAGTCTGCTTTGGAATAGAAAATTAATCAAAAGAAAATTCGGGAATGAAAGCCCTGCAACACAACAAACAACTTCATTAAGCAAGCCGGATAAGAAATTCATGCATGATTTCACCAATGTGATTGAACAAAATATCGCTAATGATAAATTTAATGTAGACGACATTGCCAGCGCCCTCGGAATCTCAAGAATTCAACTATACAGGAAAACAAGAGTACTCCTGGATTGCACAATCAATGATTATATTCTAAACCGGAGGCTCAAAAAAGCTAAATATCTTTTGATCAATGAAGACCTCTCTATTTCCGAAATCACGTACCAGGTTGGATTTTCCTCCCCCACTTATTTTTCTACAGTCTTCAAATCAAAATACAATTGCACGCCCTCATCCTATAAAAAGCAAATAAGTGTGGATACCTGAATAGGTTTTCCGAAAATAAAAAACAGGTGAAATTTATCAAGCAACAACTTCGTGATGAAACAGCTAATCAGCATTAATTTCTTATATTGATCCATCAAAAATAAACCTTAAAAGAAAACTAAATCGTTATAACATGTATCTACAAAAAGTAATTATTGCCTCAGCACTGATCGCCGGAATAGGGTTTGCAACAGCAAATGCCCAAGCTAAACATGAGGATACAGAATTTTACACACCCGTACCAAAGAAAGTGACTCCGGGGAAAACAATAAATGCAGCTCCCTCTGATGCTGTAGTTTTATTTGACGGCAAAAACCTTGATTCCTGGGTGATGACTGATGACCGGACGCAACCTGCACAATGGACAGTGGCGAATGGCCAGTTAACCGTTAATAAAAAAGCCGGTAATATTGAAACCAAACAATCCTTTGGTAATTATCAATTACATATCGAGTGGCAGGTACCAAAAAATGTTACAGGAACAGGACAACTTCGCGGCAATAGCGGTCTTTTTCTGGCTTCTATGGGTAAAGGCGATTTAGGATATGAGCTTCAGATTCTGGACTCATATGACAATAACACTTATACCAATGGTATGGCAGGAAGTATTTATAAACAGACTACCCCACTGGTTAACCCTTCCCTAAAACCAGGAGATTGGCAAACTTATGATGTAATTTGGACTGCACCGACCTTTAAAGCAGACAGTACCGTAAATACACCAGCAAAAGTAACTGTCTTATATAATGGTGTCTTAGTTCAGAATAACTTTGAATTAAAAGGACCAACTCAATACGTTGGTGAAGCATCTTATAAAAAAGCGCACGGTCCGCTACCGGTTAAATTACAAGCCCATGGGGACAAAAGTGAACCAGTAAGCTACCGTAATATCTGGATCAGAGAACTTTAAATCAAATCATTAACAAAAAAGCCGCTTTCAATTTAATGAAAGCGGCTTTTTAAATTTCTTAAACTTTCTTAGGAGGAAGATCAAATGCAATAGCCTCATGCTCAAAATGGCCGTTATGTGCACCATCACAGAAAGGTTTATTTTTTGACAGTCCACAACGGCAAATTGAAAGTACTTCTCTGCCCTGCAGCCCATACACATTTCCACTTCTGTCAACGATTTCAAAATCGCCTTCGATCTTTACAGACCCATTATTATTGATTGTAAGTTTTGTCTTCGACATCTATTTGTTTGTTTGCCACAAAAGTAGAAGTCTGAATGGAAAGCCGGAAATATCATTTCTATTTAGAAACATTATCCAATAAAAAAGGAGCCCCTGTTTGAAACTCCCTTTCTCCGCACCGATTAGCGAGAACCTATATTTAGATTTTAAACAGCGATAGCTACAAAATCAAAAGTCTTGGATTGATTTTCTTTTGCATACTTGACGGCAAAGATCTCTTGATATTACTGGTGTTTTTAAAGGAAACTGGTGCACTATGTCCTTGATTTTGCAATTGATCTCCAATAAAAAGACCTCCCTCGTTAATTTTGCCGCTCGTACTTTGAATTTTAATTTGATCTTTCATAATAATGGTGATTTGTCAACTAATGAACAACGGTTGTGCCATAAAGTTTACTCAAAAAAATAAATTTTACACTAAATCGTTTATATGACAAAAAAGAGTCAAACTTATTTTTACAATCACTCTTTTTAAAGATTTTGTTTAATTTTATATCATCATGAACAAGGAGAAAAAGGACTCAAAAAAGGACATCTTCCTAAAATGGATTCGAAGAGTCGGCATATGGGGATTCCTGTTCTTTCTGGTGAAAGGACTGATCTGGCTGGCTGTTGGTTATTGGGTCGTCAAATAAAATCTTAAACATTTTCATCGCTTAACCGTTAAAGGATAAAAACACGATGAAAAATCAAATTCCAAAGCAACAAGAAGGTAGTCAACTAGATACCACTGCAAAAACTGAATTTCTTACTCCAGAAGAAGCTAAAGCATTCTATCAGATTGCAAAAAACAGGTTATTAAATGTGTCGTGTTGGGCAGAAATCTGTAAAGTCCCTTTATCGACTTTTACTTTAACAGATCAAAATGGCCATGAAGTAATCAGGGAAGCCGAGGAAGGTGATTATCTGAAGATTGATATTCCCGGACCAGCAACGCATACCGGAGATGGCTTTGACTGGGTACGCATCGAAAAAATCGAAGAAGAAATTACAACTCCATGCTCAGTGATCACTTTACAGGCAAGACCAGCAGCTAACCCCACACAAAAAGATGCAGATATTGCGCATTTTTTCAGCCAGCAGGCGACGTCAACTTTCCTGGTTAAACAATCAGGCACAACCGTATCTGCAGAAGAACATGGCAGAAATGAGGTGCCTAATACAGACACCTCAAACCTGACCGATAATATAAGAAATACCCTTATTGGCTGGACTGCGAAAATTGGTCTATCCTATCCACAATGGAAAAGCCTGGTCAAAGGTATTGTAGAAACTGTTGCTGCTAAATAATTATTGAGGCTTGGAAATCTCTTTTTTTATTCTTTCCAGAATTTCTTTCGTTTCTTCAAAGCTCGTATGGTGATAAGCATGCATCCCCAGGCTTTTTGCTGTCTCCACCTGAAATATTCTGTCATCAAAATAGTAACACTGCTCAGGTCTGGCCTGTGCAATCCCTAAAGCCAGTAAAAAGATATTTGGATCTGGTTTACGCATCTTCACATCACAGGAAGAAACAAAGGCATCAAAACACTCATGCAATTTAAACTTCTTCACCCTGTAAGTATTCAACTCCTTACCTTCATTATTAATAGAAATGACACGGAAACCGCAATCTCTTTTCCATTCTTTCATCCATTGTAATAAACCAGGAAGTTCTTTGGATCTTGAATACACAAACTCTTTAAAATCTTCGCGGGTAAAATCCCTTGGATGATTAAAAATAACAGTATCCAAATATTCATCGAGCGTAATGTTTCCGATTTCAAAAACATTGAAAATATAATTGTGCAGTGTATTTAGCTCATCATAATTGAGTCCGAATCTTTCCGCAGCTAATTTGCGGGAATCATGTCCCCAGCCATTGGTTAGCAATACGCCACCGATATCAAAAAAAAGTATCTTAGGTTCTGAAGTTTCCATAAAGTAAGTTTAACAAGTTCTTTTACTCAGGTAAACTTAGCTAATTGCCTACAAAAACCCTGTATTTTTATTTTACACCTCAGGGTATTTTCGGGCTAAGTGCTACAGTACAGCAATCAGGGCGTTACGCATAAAAAAACAGGCTATCTTTTGACGATAGCCTGTTTTTTATCAAAAACAAAAATGCTTAATTGAAGATATACCTTACTCCGATTTGTGCCTGCCAGCGTGAAACCTGGTCCGTATTCACTTTCGTAGAATTCGTTACCGGAATTAAGTTATCCTTGTCCAGGTAAGGGAACGAATAATTGGCCTTGCCTGTAACCGGATCAGTACCCTGATATTTAAGAACCGCTACAGAACCCGTATTAAATCCATTGAATGAGTTTTCATATAAGCCCCAGTTACGGTTTAAGAAATTACCCAGGTTGATGATATTAAACTCAACTCTGATTGTATTTTTCTGACTTCTCGATTTACCAGATTTAACAAAGAAATCCTGAGTAATATTTAAATCAGCACGTTGAAAATATGGTAAAATCACACCATTTCTTTTGGTGTATTCCCCTCTGTGCTGGCTTAGATATTTGTCCTGACTGATGAATGAATTTAATTGATTCCAGATTTGATCAGGGGTCCTGGTATCACCGGCAAAATCAGCAACTAAATTAATATCACCCTTATTTTTAGGAACAAACATCAAATCATTTGCTGCGCCATCATTATTTGGATCACCACTGGTGATATAAGAAACCGCACCGTTATTAGCGGCCTCAAAGAATAAACCAATTGAAGTTGCATAATTCTTATGATATTCCTTTCTGTAAGCCAGCGAAGCAATAAAGCGGCTTGGCATTACATAAGTACTGTTCGATAGGCTCTGGTCATTAGGATTACCAGTTGTTGGTCTGCCGGCCCAGATAATGCTTGCTGTAGATCCTCCATCATTCACGTCTTTAGACCCCGTATGTGTATAGGCGATATTCGCATAAAAACCATTCAGGAAGCTCTTCTGCAATTGTGCAGTTACAAAATAAGAATAACCTTTATTCGTATTGGTCAGATAATATAGTCCTGAAATATTTGGATTAGCAGCACTAACAGGTGCACCATTGTTAGAAGTTCTGTTGTTAGAAGTATAACGGATCTGACCTTCAACACCAGGTAAAGTAGTATAACTATCAGGAAGAACCAGATTCTGATGGTAAATAGCATTAATATCTTTCGTAAAAGATCCTTCTAAAGTACCGATAATTCCAAATGGCAATTGCTGATCTACCGCAAGGTTAGTTCTCCAGATTTTCGGATATTTCAAATTAGGATCTGTCACATCCAGCTCATAGGAAGTATTCGCTGCAACTGCACTCGAAGGACGATTGCCATTTACGTCCGGATTATAAATCAAACGTGGATCATTAGGTGTTTTAGTGCCATTAACAGTACCAGAACTGAATAATGTTCCTGTGTTTGAAGCTTGATTAGAAATCCATACAAATGGAGTTAAACCAGCAAACAATCCTGTACCTCCTCGAACCTGAGTCGTATGATCACCATTTACATCCCAGTTAAAACCTACACGTGGAGACAATTGAATTCTGCTTTTAGGCAATTTAGAAACATCAACCTGTATACCCTGCTGAAAAGTTAATGCAGCAGCATTTGGATTCGGGTCAAGCTTGGTCGGGTAATAATTATAATCAGCTCTTAAACCATAAGTCAGTACAAAATTATCCCTTACACGGAACTTGTCCTGTGCATATAAACTAAAGTTATAGGATTTAATACGGACCAACGGCAAATCACCACCATTTGCAGCATTCCTGTAATTATAAGACGCAGCAGGAAGGTTATTGATAAAATCGGAAGCAGAGTTGTAGGTATATAAACCATTATAATTAGGCGCAAAACCATTTACAAAACTCTGCGACTGGTTACTCGTACCCAATGTAATTTCATGCTTACCCGCAAAAATGGTTAAGTCATCTGAAAGCTGACCAATATTTGAACTCAACAAATTACCAGCAGTATATAACTCATAGCCAAAACTTGTTAAAACCCCACTTGGAGCAGTAATAATTTTCCCTGTAGCATCAGTTACTCCATTATCAATATCAACCATTGGTACATTTTTGGAAGATAAAGGATCACGGAAATCACGTAAAGCAGAATAGCCAACAGTTAATTTATTAGAGACGGTGTTACTGATCTTACTATTCAGTTCCAGCATTCCTATATTAAAATTATTATTGATCGTATAGCCCGCTCCAAAAAATGGCAGCGAACCAGGACCAGCACCACGTGTTGACCCAGCGCCGACTTTATCATTTATAATTCCTCCTGCACTATTCGGAGGTTGATTTTTGGATGACTTCAGATAAAAATACTTTGCACTTAAGGTATTATTCTTATCAATATTCCAATCCAGCTTCACTGTAATTTTATCACTCTGTGTTTTATAACTATAATTTTCATAAGCTCCCGGATCATACCCATATCTTGATTTAAGGGTATTTGCGATATCATCTAAAACTGATGCACTCACCTTTGAAACTGTTCCACCACTTAAACCTGGCCTTGAAGCAATAAATGTAGTACCCGGATTACTGATTCTTTCCTGCTCACCTGATACAAAAAAGAATAGTTTATTTTTAATAATCGGCCCACCAATACTTAATCCCCTGGTATTGTAATCAAAAGGAACCTTAGTCACTTCAGAAGTACCTGCTTTATAACCAGTTAATCCAGTTCCGCGACCATAATAGTACACAGACCCTTTAATATCATTTGTACCCGATTTGATAACCGTATTTACACCAGCACCAGTAAAAAAACCCTGACGCACATCATATGGAGCAAGATCAACTTGTATCTGATCAATTGCATCCAAAGAAATCGGCTGAGAATTTGCCTGTCCACCCAGCGTACCAGATAGACCAAAAGAATTGTTAAACAAAGCACCGTCAACAGTAATATTATTAAAAGTGCTGCTTCTTCCTCCAAAACTCATTGCACTTGTTGTACTCGCAGAAGGAGTCAACTTAGTAAAATCTGCTAAAGACCTGTTAATAGTTGGTAAAGCATCAATCTGTGCACGGGTAATTGTTTCCCGCGCACCAGTCCGTGAAGAATTCATTACTTTACCTTGTGTGCCCACTACTTTTACTTCTTTCAGATCTGTAGAACTATCATCCATTTTAACATTGATAGCCTGATCCTGTCCAATTGAAAGCGTTAAATTATTCTGAACATATTGTTTAAAACCAATATAAGATATTTTCAATGTGTATGGCCCGCCAATCTTAACATTGATCAGATTATAGCGTCCATTACTACGGGTTTCAACCGCATAAACTGTCCCGGTCGGTACATGTGTCAATACTACAGTTGCACCTGGTACCGGCGCTTTCCCATCAGTTACTACCCCATTAATGGAAGCAGTTGTGACCCCCTGAGCAAGCGCAGAATTTCCAGCCCAGACCAAGGTCAGCAGCATTAATAATAAGCGTAAAGTTTTTTTCATATAGATGTTTTGTTTGGATTAAAACCTGCACAAGGCTGTGCTGAATTAGAGATGAATCTAAAGCAGTGCAAATTCTTTTTAGGTTAAATGTTTTAGCTTTCTGAATTAAAAGCAGCACGAAGGTAAATGTCGTGCATTAAGTCAAGGTTAACAACATGTTAAGTACTTAAAATTAAGTTTTCTTTAATTTTAACCATAAAAAAAATTTACAATGCATGACTATATCTTATCAACTATTAATTGATTAAAAATCAACTTAATCAAACATTCTGTTCCAATTAACAAACCACCCTTAAAACGATCATAATAAAACAATCAAAATCATTAAACAAAAAAAATCTCCAGAGCGTTGCTTCGGAGATTTTCAACTGAATAAAAAAATTAGTTTTTATGTTTTTTATCTACATTAGGTAAATCATCACCTTTGGGGCCTTGCTTTTTCAACTTGACCAAAGAGTCCAGTGCAAGAGCCGTTCGATTATGCTCTTGTAATACAGGCAGCAATCTTAACGCAAAAGATTTTAGTTCAGCATGATCAAATCTGCTGGCACCATTAAATAAATCTATGGTTTTTGCGTGATCACTAACCATCATGTCCATATAATTCTGATCATACTCATTCCCCATCATCTGCTTCATCCCAGCCAGGTGCCCCTGTTCTGCCGAAGGTAATGCGTCAGGTAATTTGATTCCCATGCCCGAAGCCAGGGTCTGAAGTTCATTATTAGCCTGCGTATGATCTTTAATCATTCGTTTAGCGAAGTCCTTTACCTGATCATTTTTCGTTTTTTGCAGCGTCAGATTACCAGTTTCAACTTCCATCAATCCACCTATTGCGGCCTTCTCTATAAATAAAGACTCTTCCGGCTTTAGTTTTGCCGACTTATTTTTCTGTCCACCAGCAACAGACTTACTTAAAACTGTATCAGCGGATAACGTTGATGTTCCTTGACTTTCAGTTTTAGCAGACTGGTTACATGCCTGTAGCAGAATTACTGTACAAGCACTCAGGATAATTGTCTTTTTATAATTCATTCCGTTAGTTTTTTATTTCAACCATTAAACACCAATAACAAGTGCTATATGAAATGGTTTTTCTTAAATAAAAAGACTATTTGGTCATTAACCCCGAAATAATATTAATACTTAAAGCAACGATGACCGTATTGAAAGCAAAAGAGACTAAACTATGCATTAGCGCCAGGCGGCGGATCCTTCTGGAGCTGATTTCCACATCAGAAACCTGGAACGTCATGCCGATTACGAATGAGAAATAGGCAAAATCAAGATAATCAGGCGTCTTCTCTTCAGGAAATTCCAATCCCTCCTTATACTTAGAAGAATCTTCCTCCTTTTCTACAGCATCAGATTTTTTTGCAACAGTCCCACCCCTGGCAGATTTAGCTATGCTTTTACTCTTAAATTCATAATAAAGATGCGCATATCTGAATACAAATATAGTATGCACTAATGCCCATGCACATATTACGGCCGCTATTGATAATAAAATATGTAAGGTAAGTGCAGATCCTGTAAGATGCTGGGTTGATTTTAACAAAAGAACCACTACAAAAAGACTCATTAACGCAGCCACTAATACGAACATAAAAATAAGCGTGCGGTTATTATCCTGAACCTTTGAAATCTTCTTCATTTCAAGGGGATGTACTGTAAAAATAGTTGCCCACGAAAGTCCTAACTGTGTTACAGCATAACCAATCCAAACTAAAATGAATTGTGTTGAGGCAGACATCTTTCCATAGCACAAAACAAAAACGACCAATGCTACAATTAATGATAAGTACAATTTATGGTGAGCGTCCACCCGGGCTATATTCATGAAGATAACAGATAATTTGAATTAACTACACAATTGTAGTCAAATTAAAAATAAAAGCAGCAAGGATATTGCTGCTTTTATTTGATCATACCTGAAGAGACTTTTAAAATCTGAGCAACTAATTCTTAATTAGTTTTGCGCATAAAACTATCGCTATGCATCTTTAAACTTTTTTTAAGTAACTGTCTCGCAATATGAATTCTTGTTTTAACAGTACCGATTGGAATTTCCAGCTGTTCGGCAATCTCATGATATTTAAAACCTTCAAAATACTTAAGGAATGGGATATAATATTCCGGCTGTAATTTAGAAAGTGCTTTATAAATGTCTTCCATGACAAACTTTCCATCACTATCATTTACCGAAGCACTAAAATGTAATTTATCTGAAGTGATTTCATCTGTCACTGTCATGATAGAATTAGTTTTGGTTGCTCTGCGGTAATTATTAATGAAGGTATTTTTCATTATGGTATATAACCAGGCTTTAAAATTTGTTCCCTCCTTAAAATGGTTGGAATAATTAATAGCTTTTAACATGGTATCTTGTACCAAATCATTCGCATCTTCCATATCCCTGGTGAAAGAAATAGCAAATGATTGTAAAGAATCCTTGTAACTGTAAAGTCGAAAATTAAAGTCGTTGCTACTCATATTGTTTATGTTTTTCAGATTATATATAAACATAAATACAAAGTGCATACCAATTATTGGCACATTTGGCTGACAGTTGACTGACATAGGCAAAATATGAAGTTATATTCTAATTAATACACCTATATATGTAATATTATTTACACCAAAAGACACATGTCCCAAATACCATACACACTTGTATAAATTATTCGGATAATAATTAGACAAATGGATTAAAAACACCTCAATACCTACATTAAACTAAAATTCATTAATTCAAACGACTAAATACGATCTATTCAGAAACCGCAATAATTAAATCTACGCATAGAAAAAGAGAATAACAGAAGAAAAAGAGGACCAAGTCATAGACTTGTGGAGCAGGCTCTTTTTTAAGCATAAATTTTGGACACGCTAAACAGAAAGTATTTGCGATCACGGATGTGCTTATGCCTCTGGAAGTTGTGCTAAAAGCTTTCAATTTGCATGGAAATGACTCAGGGGAAACAAGGCCGGGCTGTTAGTAAATAAATTCAAAACAGCTAAATAATAAATCTATACCGGCCGGGTACTGCCTGAGTACTGCCTGAGTAGTCGTTAGGGTAAGAGCAGTGCTAAAGTAACGCGAGAGCATGGCAAGTCTAAGTCAAAACAACTAGTTGAAATGACCTAGACCTGCCATGCTTACAGCCCGTTTACAACCTGGTGTCACCCCGAGCTCTATTCAGGCACAACTCAATCATAACCGGATGAAGATTAATGAAATTATAATTTTCCATTGGACTAACGCACGGACAAAGCGGACAATTGCAGACAGCTGCGGACAATTACGGACATTTTTTACGCATCAGGATAATCTTTAACGCTAATAGCCTACATTGGTGGAAAGGCATTTATTTATTATGGGAAGTTTAACGGGTAAATTTTTAAAGGGAATCCTGGGCGATTTCATTTTTAAAGCAGCAGTTTGGAGTACAGGTTGTTTCAAAAGTTCTGTAAGGGGCATAATGAAACAATCAATGGAAACCGAAAGGCATCAGAGAACTTTCGTAAAAGTAGCGAGACTGGAAAAATCAGGATCTTTCCTCGCCCTGAGAATTCCGCTGAAGGGTTGGCCGATCTCTTATCAAAGTAATCAGGGCGTTTAATAAGGATAAATTGAACTATAAAATCAGGAAGTAATTAGCTTAGTAAAGAAGCGTAACCAGCTGCTTTGAACTCAAAAAATATCAAACCCAAAACTTGAAATTTAATCCCTGATCCACAAGTTTATGAATTGATCTTAATTAAATCTTCGCATAGAAAAGGAGAATATCAGAAGAAAAAGAAGAGAGATAAGTGGGAAATGCTATAAATAACTAAAGGGGAACCTAGATTCCCCTTTAGTATATCAAACACACCAATTTGAGGGCTTAGTTTAAAACAGTACAAAGTCAAACCTTTATTAAACTGAGCTTAAGTATAAAGCTAAGGAAGAGTTTTTGATCTTAAAATATTTTTACGTCAACAAGTCATTGACCTACGCCAACAACAACATGAGGTAGTTTCCAATCCGTTCTAGATTTGCTTTAGTGACAAAATCCCTAATATGGCCTGTCTATAAACTAAGATACTCCAGGTCATCCAACCTGGAGTATCAACAAAACAAAACTTAGATCTAACCAAAATCAAGTACCGTGCACAATCCTTAAGATTGCAATTGACGTCATGGGCGGATTCGAACCGCCGTTAAGGGTTTTGCAGACCCACACCTCACCACTCGGCCACATGACTATTTTGTCAGAGAAAAACAACACAAATCTTCTTTTTTGTCTTTTGTAAATCCTTACAATTCGCTCTTACTGACAGCAAATATAATAATGTCTACTTAAATAGTAGAATTTATTTTAAATATTTTTATTCTTTCTCATATTTTAAGCATTCAGCGGAAAGCCTTATCTTTATCAACTACACTATGGCCGACTTCCCAAACCAATTTGAAACTGCTAAAAACCCGTCTGACACTTATATAATTACTGATTTTAAACCAGCCCTTTTCAATACTGTCTTTATATTAAAACACAGTTCTGCCCAGGCCGATACAACAGCACCGGGTTATTTTGATCTCGTCCCACAGCATATTTCTATTGGCTATGCTTCTTTTCTAAATCATAGCCATGCCATTAAGTTCCCGCAAGTCGACGTGCGGCTTCATCAAAACAACCTGATTTTATCCTGCCGTTGTGCCACCACAAAAAACCGGCTATGCGAACATCAGATGCAGGTACTCTTTAACCTGATAGAACGCCCGGAACTCAGGATCTTTTTTGACCAGCAGCTCAGACATGAAAAAATAAGAGCATTCGCAATCGCCTATGGCCTGGAGAATGAAAGTCCTGATGATTTATTTACCCTTGAATATGGAAATAAGAAATTCGGGATCATTCCGGTGATCAAAGACCTCCTTCCTATTACAAAAGAGAATAATAACCTTATCAAGGAGCTCCTGTTACCGAAACCAGGGATTTCATTCCTAAAACATAACCCAGAAGAAGACACCAATAAAATTCTTGTTTTAAAACAACACCGTTACTACTCCCATTTCCAGGCCGACCTATTGGAATGCACACTAACAGCGACCGGAAAAATACGTAACCCCCTGAAGCAACTGAATGCAATGGATTACATATGGGCCACTGAAAACCCTGAGGAACTAAAATTCTATACTGCTATTTCCAAATTCCAGCAGAATTATGAAACCGCTCAGGCAGAAGCCGATATCAATGGACTAAAAGCCCTGGTCAAAAATCCTCTTTACCTGGATGTATTTTATCATGACCCGAAGATCTCTCCTAACCTGACAATCAGCTCCATTATTCCAGTCAAACTCGAAAGCCTGCAACTTGACATTCGTCTGGCAGTTAACCTCACCAATGGCTTCTATACCATTTCAGGTGAACTGATTTTAGAAAACAAAGCCTACGATTTAAAACTACTCCACATAAAATTCAGCTACTTTATCTTTTACAACGGCACCCTATACCTCATTGAAAACCCAGATTTCCTGAGAGTTGTGGACTTCTTCAGGCAGAATAATAATCACCTGGTGATCCATGAATCGAAATATGCAGAATTCAAAGAAGACATCCTCTCTAAGCTGGAGAATAAAATTCATATCAATTACTCTTACCTGAAACCTGCTACCCACGAACAATTAAAAGAAACCCACTTTGACCAGTCTACAGAAAAGATCATTTATCTCTCAGACTCCGAAAACTACGTTTTAATCACCCCCGTGATGAAATATGGAAACGTTGAAGTTCCGGTTCTGTCCAGAAAGCAAATTCATGCCGCAGACCATGCCGGCAATATATTTACCGTAACCCGGGATGAACATGAAGAGCTTCAATTCATCACTTCCATGACCCGGCAACACCCCCACTTTGAAGAACAACTCGACAAAGACTGCTTTTACCTGCATAAAAAACGCTTCCTTGACGAAGGATGGTTCCTGGCCGCGTTTGAAGAATGGCACCAACAAAACATCACCATATTAGGCTTTAACCAATTGAAAGGCAATCACGTTAACCCTAACAAAGCGAAAATAACCATAGCCGTAAACAGTGGCCTCAACTGGTTTGACACCACATTCGAAGTTGCATTCGGCAACCAGAAAGTGCCGCTCAAACACCTGCACAGATCAATCAGGAACAAAAGCAAATTTGTCAAACTCGGTGACGGCACCATGGGCCTGCTCCCTCAGGAATGGATTGACCGGCTGACCAAATACTTCAATGCCGGAGAGGTCGTAGACGAATCTATCCGTACCCCAAAAGTAAACTTCACCGAAATCACAGACCTCTACGAAGACGAAGTACTATCAGCAGAAGTAAAACTCGAACTATCAGCCTACAAAGCTAAGATCGCTGACTTTAAAAACATCAGAAAAGTAGAAATCCCAGCTGCCCTGAACGCAACACTCCGTGACTACCAGAAAGAAGGCCTGAACTGGCTGAACTTCCTCGATGAATTTAACTTCGGTGGTTGCCTGGCAGATGACATGGGACTTGGAAAAACCATCCAGATCATTGCATTCATACTTTCCCAGCGCAACAAAGGACTTCAAAACACCAACCTCATTGTTGTACCCACCACCCTGATCTTTAACTGGCAGGCAGAAATAGCAAAATTTGCCCCCGACCTTAAAATCCACACCATATACGGCGCAGATAGAATAAAGGACCACGAAGACTTCAGCAACTTCGAGATCATTCTAACCTCTTACGGAACCCTGCTCTATGACATCAGCTGGCTTAAAAAGTACCTCTTTAACTACATCTTTCTGGATGAATCCCAGACCATCAAAAACCCTGACTCCCTGCGTTACAGCGCAGTCCGTCTGCTGCAATCCAGGAATAAAATTGCCATAACTGGTACCCCGATCGAGAACAACACCTTTGACCTCTACGGACAACTCTCCTTTGCCTGTCCCGGATTACTCGGCAGCAAACAATACTTTAGAGATCATTATTCCTCCCCAATAGATAAATTCAAAGACACCCGTGCGGCTACCAACCTAAAGAAAAAAGTAAGTCCATTTATCCTGCGCAGAACAAAAAAAGAAGTAGCCTCAGAACTCCCGGACAAAACCGAGATGGTGATCTACTGTGAAATGGGAACCACTCAAAAAAATGCCTACGACGCCTGCAAAAACGAATACAAAGACTTTCTGCTATCCGAAAAAGACGACCACGCAGAGAAGCACACCCTACACATCCTCAAAGGCTTAACCCAGCTCAGACAGATCTGTAACTCCCCTGCCCTGCTCAAAGACAACCTGCTTCACGGTGCCACCTCTTCTAAAATCACGACACTGATGGAAGAAATAGACAGTCACTCACCCCAGCATAAAATCCTGGTATTTTCGCAATTCGTCACCATGCTCGACCTGATCAAAAAAGAACTCGAGCACAAAAACATCCCTTTCGAATACCTTAGTGGAAAAACAACTAACAGAGAAAAGAAAGTAGAAAACTTCCAGCAGAACGACAACATACGAGTCTTCCTGATTAGCCTGAAAGCAGGCGGAACCGGCCTCAACCTTACCCAGGCAGACTACGTATACCTCGTAGACCCCTGGTGGAATCCAGCCGTAGAAAACCAGGCAATAGACCGCTGTTACCGGATTGGTCAAAAGAAAAATGTGGTTGCTATCAGATTAATCTGTCCAGACACCATCGAAGAAAAAATCATGAAACTTCAGGAAACAAAAAAGGAGCTCGTTAACGATATCATACAAACCGATACCTCCCTCTTAAAGTCACTATCAAAAGCTGACCTTATCGAACTATTTAGTTAATCATTGGCAATCCTGGAAGCTATTCAATGCATAAACCAATAACAATCCTGGAAGCTATCCTAAGAGTATTCGCACCAGATACTTCAATAAACAATTCTGATCGCAATCCAACAAACAACCCAGTCGCCAGTTTGGAGAAATAATAAAAACCATATATGTGTTTTCCAGACCTTATTCCCGTTTGGGGAATACCAGTCGGAAAACACATATATGGTTTTTATTATTTCCCTTTTACAAAGACCCTTTCCCTTTTAAAAAGACCCCATTTGGGAAACCCCAATCAGAAAACACATATATAATTTCAAAAACCTAAATAGCAGTAAACTTATACGTCAACCCTTTTTCCCCCTCACCAGAAAACGACAACCCATACTCCCCCCCATCCTCACTCACATAAACCTTTCCCTCTGCAAAACCAGGCAACCCCTTCTTACTCACCTGCTCAAAATAACTCTGAAAATCCTGCGTTAACCCCTCCACACCCTTCGGCGCATTCGCAAGCGTCTGCACAGGAAGCGAAGACGACCTCATCTTATCCAACCCCAACATCATAATATCAAAATACCACGAATCCGTCAACTTCATAGCCTCAATAGCTAACCCATCCACAAACCCCAGTAAATTATGTCTGAAACTAGTACCCTCATCCATAAAAAACCTTAAACCCGTAGACTTCGTCCACTCCGCACGCTCCCCCACATCACCATTACTACTCACCCCGTAAAAAGCCACCAAATACTCAAGCGACCCCGTTACAATCTTCTCCTCATAATTTATATTCTCATCCAGCACCTGTTGAGAAACACTGCTCATTAACCTATCAAAATAAGTAGAATCACCCGTAAAGCTCATACCCGAAACCTTTACCCCTGGCAAACCACCACAACCCCTGCGGGCCAGGATTCCACTCTTGTAAATTTTTATATTCAGTGCCTCTTCCGTACCCGACTTCACTGTGATTAACACCTGCTCAACTTCAGACTTATGCATTTTTCAAATAAAATAAATAAATGATAACAACAAAACAGGCAAACCGCCCGATCCGCGAAATTACAATTAAAATTTAGCTATCGCAGTTATATTCGTAGACTGACAAGCATTAAACACCCCCAAAGCACCACCAGAAATATTGCTCAGTGGATTCGCAGGATTATCAGTCTCCTGACCAATCGTCGCATTTAAAGTCCGGTAATAATCATAAGTCCCCTTATCAATACACTGCAACTCCACCCGCATTAAATCCCCATTATTAATTAGCGGATTACCAAACTTCTTATCCGTTTCATAATAAAGATCATTATCGAAAGTCCTGCCATCCATCGCATCATCATTACGTACAAAAGAACCCTTCACCAACACACTATTTACCCACTGTCTGATTCTGTAGTAATTTCCCTTACCCACCGGATCAGTAAAAACCGGCACCATAAAAATCTTGTCATTATCAAGCTCAAAATGCTTCGCATAAAGCTTATCCACCTTAACCGCCTTCAAAGGAATCGTAGAAGTCGCTACATAAGTCTTGCCACTCAACTTTACAGTCATCTGATAAGTATGTCCGGCTACCCCCTGCAACGCACTCGTTGCATAAACACCAGCACTCTTATTCGTTAAAGTTTCATTCACCCCAGTGGTTACATCCTTAATTTCGACCACCGCATCATTGCGGCCCACAAAATTATTATCACCACTAAAATCCTTCGTCTCCGAAACACTCACCTGATAAGGCCCCGAATTTGCAGTAACCTCACCCTCAATCACAATTTGAATAGCCGAACCATCCAGCTTCACATCAATCACTTTTTCGCAAGCACTGAAAATGAACGGTAATATCAATAAACAGAAAACACTAATACTGCGTCTCATCATTTTTAAAATTTAAAGTTGTAAGAAAAAGAAGGAACGAACCTGAACAAAGAAGTCTGTACAGCCTGCGTGCGAGAACGATCATCAGGATTATCACGGAAAGTAATCGCATAAGCATTTTCACGCCCATAAGCATTATACAACCCAAAAGCCAGTTCAGAAGAGAAATTTTTACGCTCCTTTAACTTGCAAGTAGCACTCAGATCTAACCTGTGATAAGCAGGCATCCGATAAGCATTACGCTGCGTATACAAGAAAACCACCTGGTTATCCGAATAATATTTACCACTCGGGAAAGAAACCGCGTTGCCCGTATAGTAAACAAAAGTTGCCGAAAGTGACCACTTTTTATTTACTTCGTACATTCCCACAACAGAAAGATCATGCGTCCTGTCTTGTCTGGCAGCATACCAATCCCCATCATTAATGCCATCAATCATTTTTTCTGAACGCGATAAAGTATAACCAATCCAGCCCGTCAAACGCCCCGTCTTTTTACGAAGCAACAACTCAATCCCATAAGCCCTGCCCTTACCAAACAACAGCTGAGGCTCAATCGGATCATTACTTCTCACATTCGCTCCATCCCGGTAATCCACCTGATTATTCATCACCTTATAATAAGTTTCTGCACTAAACTCAAAAGCATTGTCCTTCAGATTACGGAAATAACCCAGAGAAACCTGATCAGAAGTCTCCGGTTTGATAATGTTATTCGTTGCTACCCATTTATCAGTCGGACTGCTCGTTGCAGAATTTGACAACTGGTGGAGAGACTGCGTATTTCTCGCATAAGCAGCCTTGAAAGAAGACACAGCATTCAGCTGGTACGCTGCAGAAAACCTCGGCTCCACATTTAAATAAGTCTTTACAATTTTACCCTTACCATAATGAAGCGTATCTACAATTGCACCAGCTGGATTCAGCGTATAAAAATTATTGTCTCCGCCTAAAACAGAGAAAGCACTTACACGTACACCATACTCAACCTTTAAGCGATCAGAAGCCTTCCACTCGTTACTTGCATAAGCAGCATTTTCCCAACTATGAGTATAAGGCTGACTCTCCAAAGTAAAATCACCACTATACTCACCAGGTTTAATCGTATGATAAATAGAATTTATCCCAAACTTCCACGTATTATTTGTATTCGGATAGAAACTGAACTCCTCTTTTAAATTCCAATCCTTAATCTGAGAAGTGATCTTTCCATTGAATGAAGAAGAATTAGTCAAATCAATATTATAACGGTAATCACTATAGATCAATGAAGTATTAGAAAACAACTTCGGACTGAACTGGTGATTCCACCTTAAAGTAGCCGTTTTATTTCCCCAATCCAGGCCGAATAAACCACCAAGACCTAACTTATCCTGACCAAGATAACCAGATAAGAAAACCTTATCATTCTCCCCAAACTGGTAATTGGCCTTCAGGTTTAAATCATAAAAGTACAAAGCACTCTTTTTGATCACCGTATCACTGCTCGCCTTTAAAAAAGCATCTACATAAGTACGTCTGGCACTAATTAAAAAAGACCCCTTATCCTTCACAATAGGTCCCTCAACAGTCAGCCTTGAAGCAATAATCCCAATTCCCCCATTCACACTCAGCTTCTGGTTATTTCCCTCATTCATCTTTACATCCATCACCGAAGACAAACGTCCACCATACTGCGCAGGCGTATTCCCCTTATATAAGGTTACATCCTTAATCGCATCAGAATTAAAAGTAGAAAAGAAACCCAGTAAATGGGAAGGATTATAAACAATAGCCTCGTCCAGTAAAATCAAGTTCTGATCCGCAGCACCACCTCTCACAAAGAAGCCACTGTTTCCCTCACCCGCCGATTTCACCCCTGGTAAAAGCTGTACAACTTTGATCAGGTCACGTTCCCCGAAAAGAACAGGAACTCGGTCAATCTCTTTCATGCTGAGTTTTTCAACTCCCATTTTTGCAGAGCGCACATGCTCATCCTTTGGCGCTGCAGAGATCACGACCTCAGAAAGGTTGTTATCCTGAGGAACTAAAGAAATTTTAAGCTGTATATTTTTTTCCAGATTGATTGTTCTGGTATCTAAAATATATCCTACAGAGCCAATCAGTAATTTATAAGGCCCGCTTTGCGTGGTCAGGGAGAAAAAACCGTATTCATTGGAAGTTGTAGAGACGCTGGTGGCTCCCTCCACCTTGATTGTCGTTCCAATTAATTGCTCACCCGTCTGGGCGTCTTTCACATAACCACTTATGGTATGTTTCGTTTGCGCGCTGATCTCAAAAATAGTTAGAAAAATCAGCAAAGGTATAAGGTACAGTGCTTTTATAGTCATTTAATTTAAACGGTTTCTGGAAATATGCGCTAAACTAAATAAAATTGCACGCAGAATTTGTTAAATCTGCAAATAAATATTTCTTATTTGTTAAATATCAAGATGATATAGTGAACTCAAGCACCGCTACATCAGCTAAAATGACTTGATCTCCTTGTTTTAAAGTATAACCAATTTGCGTTGAATTTAACTTATGCGTAGTCTCATCTTTCGCTGCTCTTACTTTAGTTTTATTGCCCGGAGGAACTCCACCTTCATCCGCATATAACTTAAAACAAGCTTGTTGCTGATCCCATTCCAGATGCGCATGCTGCCTGCTGATATATTTATTACTCTCCTGAGCCTCTGCCGGAAAAGCGATCGTATTGATTCTGAAACTCCCATCACTTCCCTGCACACTACTTTCCCTGCCTATATTAACCCGTCCAGTTCCCGCCTCAATCACATAGACTTCCTGTTCGGCCCGGCCGGTAATCACCTTTAAACTTGCAGTTAAAGCACTTTCAGCCACAACAGGTGAACCAGAACCCTTCAACACTAACCCCACCTTAAGCTGTGCACGCAGAATCACACCTTCCGGAAACTCATCCACGTAAAGTACTGTTAACTTCCATCCTTCAGGAAGATCCAAAGCAAAATTATCAGCAATACGTTGTACTTCCTCCTGAAACTTTTCAGGAGCAGCACTATACAAAGCAGTTTCATAACTAAACAACTCTTCAGCTTTCACCCGTACAAAAAGCGTTAATGCTTTTAAATACTTTCCCTCCCCACCATCCAGCTGCTGCAATTCTTCTTTAATAAACTGCAAAATCTCATCCCTTAAACCCTTCGCATCTAAAGGCGTATTGCCTTTATTTTTCTTGAAAAAATCAAACATCTTTATATAATTAATTTATACTTTTCATATATCCCTTGCGTACCAGCAAAGGAATTACAGTTTCGGCCGCAACCCTCACAGCCTCCGAAGAGCCTCTTGCCGACTCTACCCGGATACAAACTACCGTATAACCCGGTTCAGCAGCTTTAGGCGCAAAAAACACATACCAGCCATCGTTAACCTTCTTCTTTTTAATAATCCGCTCAGGAGTACCCGTTTTACCTGCCACAGCGATCCCGAATACCCCAGCCTTACGTGCACTCTGCTCAATCATATACTGTTTTAACAAAGCTGCTGCTCCCGGATCCTTAGCTAATACCACACCATCTCTTTGCTTGATAGTCGAATCTGCCAACTTCAAGACATAACGGTTAGGCACTAAAACCCCTCCATTCGCAATAGCAGAACCTAAACGTGCCATAGCAGCAGGTGTAGAAATCAATTCTCCTTGCCCCCAGGCCATACCAGAAATACCCGTTGCCCGGTTTCTGTAAATATTATCCGGATTATAAGCGCTGCTGAATTCAGTTTTACGCCATAAATCAAGCCAGCGCTGCTCCTGTTCCTCATTCACAGATTTCCGGCCATAATAATAACCGCCAACCCCATGCAAAAACATACCCGTTTTCAAATACAACTCTCCCATTTGCTCCTGCAAATGCTGCTGATTTGCCAATTTGATAAAATAAACATTATTTGATTTCACAATAGCCTGTTCCATATCAATCTGCCCTGTTTCATCCGGCTCAGCACCACGTATACGGATTCTTTCATTTGCTTTAACCAAATAAGTTTGCTGCGCGGCAGCCAAACCTAATTTATTAAAACCAGCCATAGCGGTCAACAACTTGGCAGTAGAACCTGGCTGAGTTGCAATTGCGAAACCCGGGTCAGCTGTAGTTGTCCAGGAATCCAGCTTATTCTGATCCGGAAGACTCATCGTCAACTGCTCCCAATTCTTAACCGGAGGCAAAGGAAAAGCCGCCGAAGCCAGTACATCTCCTGTATTAGAAGACATAACTACGACAGAAACCCGGTTCTTACTCAGCTTAGGATCATTTGCTAAACCAGCCTGCAAATGCGTCTGTAAACTCGCATCCACACTCAACCTGACCTCCCTGTTGCGCTTTTTAAAAGTCTGAATCTCTGCACTGTCTAAACCAGAAACCAACAAAGAAGTCAATGCCGAATAATCCTTTTTAAGCACTGTCATCTCCTTTGGCCCTCTGGGCAAAAAACGATCCTCCTTATAACGGGAAGCAATCATGGTATAACTTGTCAAAGGCATTTTAAAACCTCTTAACTCCGCCGCATGCTCATACTCCGCAAAATAGCCATTGATTCCGCCACTAAACACTCCAGTATTTGCATCGCCAGTCCAAAAGAACATTTGTTCCTCAAAAGGATAGTAACGCGTCACCCTTTTATGTCTGGCAGAATCCAGTTTGTAATCAACCGCACCAGCCTCCCGTAATTCCTGCATTTGCTTTTTAACCAATTCAGGATCACTCGTTGCTAAAGTCAGACCCGACCGGTCATATATAGTTCCCGCTTCCAGTTTTTTCATTAATATCCCTATCCTGGGATTATAACTGAACATCCGGCTTCCACTTTTATCAGCCACCAGAGCAGGCTTAACTACCCATGCAGGTGTGTTAAAACTATAACGGGAAACATTGACCATTAACAATAAAATAGCCACACAAGCCGCTAATAAGGCCGGAACCAGGTTTTTATCCTGCTGCCCGGTCAAATATTTCATCTGCACAGCTGTTCCCCTTACCGAAGAAGCTGACAGTAAAAAACCTGCAGCCACCAGGTTAATGACCAGAGAAGACCCACCATAACTCTCAAACGGGAGCGATACTCCAGATAAAGGTAACGCACCAATCGACCCACCAGCAATCAGTAAAAACTGAATAAAAGTACAAATACCGATGCCCGCACAAATGTAAAACAAGAATGGGGTACCCGTTCGCCGGCCAATAATGATCGAACGATGCAAATAGATTAAAAATAAGATGAAGACACAGGTAATCCCAGTCCAGCCAAACTCTTCCCCAATCGCAGGAAGAATCATATCCGTATGCGCTTCAGGTATAGTTTTCGCAAAGCCCTCACCTGTACCCTGTCCGGTAATTCCACCAGTAGCAATACCCCAAAGGCCATTTGCAACCTGATCTCCCCCATAAACTTCATTATTCCACGCATCCTGCCAGATTGCTTTTCTATCAGCCAATCTCGCTACCGGCCCAGGGACAATTTTATCCAGATAAGGAATTTTATCAATCGTTAAGAAGGCTGTAATCACGATCAGCGCCATCACCGCCGACTCGCTCATAGATTTGCGTTTCAACGAATGGTATAACACTAAAACAGCAAAAGTAATTAGCGCGTCCAGCCATACATTCCCTACAAACCAGGCCACCAATACATACAGCAGCACAAATGCCGCCATCTCCATAAAGTCACCTCTTGAAAAGGAAAAAAGCAGGATAAAAGTGAAACAGATTACGATTGCCGGGCCAAGATCACCTAACAATAAAAACAAGAACAGCGTAAATAAGATTGCTGCCAATGCAAAAGAGAAAAATGACCAGCGTTTTTTCCAGCTCGAATACGTAGCAATGAACTGCTCACTCTGCGCAAAGAAACCAGCTAAAAATAAGACCACAATATATTTAACTACCTCACTCGGCTGCACACCTAACAAATTCACTTTTACACCGCTCCCCTCAGGCCCCCCACCAAATAATAAGGTACCGCCTAAAAGTGCGATTGCCAATGCAATCCAGGGCCACCCATTAGCTGCAGAACGGTCTTTGAAAATCAGTAAACGGTATAAACCAGAATCAGCCGTAAAGCGTTTGATATTCAAAAATAATAGCACACCTAAACCAACAACACCAAAATACAAGAACCCTAAAGAATCAACCGCCAGGAAACGATCTCTTACCGGATCCTGCAAACTCAGCAAAGTCAGAAAAGACAAACCAGTCAATAACATTAAAAGCGGCAAGATCAATTGATCGGACCCCGGAAATTTAAAAGACAACAGCAAATGTATCAGTACAAAAGCTAGTAAAAAACCACCCGCAACGCACCAATATCCAACTTTAAACTGCTCAGGCGTCCGTACAATTAAAGCCCCGTCATTTTTCAGCAGCATAAACTCACGCGAAGAAAGCAATCTGACCATATGTGGCATTTCACTAAAATTAAGTTGCTTTGAACCATTGAGCTCCTGTACACCCTTAACCTGTCCAAATTCAGCACCTGGTTTTAAAGGAATAACCTCATAAGCTTTTCCTTCCGGTAATTGCGTGAAAGAATACTGACCAGAAGCATCAGTACGTGCATAAGCCTTAAATGATTTCGCCTCTATACTATCCGAAGGAAGAACAGTAGACAGCCTCACCAGAACACCAGCTACCGCATCCCCTTTATGTTCTACCCTGCCCTTAATCACCCCACTACCCATGCCTAAAGCCTTAACCGCAGACATTGCAGGTGCATTATTTTTTTCCTGTGCAAAGCGCGCTTCATCTTCCCCTGTAAAACCTAGTAATGATCTCGACACAGCCACTCTTTTCTTAAAAGCAGATCCACCGCTGCGATAAGCATCATCAGCCAGCACATTAAACCTTCTTTTATTCAGATCACCGACATTGGTAAAAGACAAACCCTTCGCCTCTTGTGCAGCAATAGAACTACTCACAACTTCTATATCAAGCGGATCCTCCAGATAATATCCTCTGGTTAGTAATCCTTTAACAGCTTTAGCAGGCTCAGGTGCATTCAAATTCACCACCGTTCCATCTTTCAGGCGCTGGTCAACATCCTTTATCCGTCCCTGCAATACACCGAATAACCTGACGAACAGCACCACCATTAAAATTGCGATCAGCCCTAAAAACAAACGTTCCTGTCCTCTTCCTTTAGCTTCAGTCTCTCTCTTATCCATATCTATTTCTTAGCCAGCGAATCAGCTGCATAATTCCGCTTTGACAACCTGCCATTTACATAAAACTGGTCTGGAAAAACAAACCTCACTTGTACAGGATAATTAACTTTATTAAATCGTATATTTTTCAAGTCCAGCGCATTGTTATAAGACACGACACCCGTTTCAAAATTCTCCAGCACCAGCTGATCGATCTTTACATACTTACATTTTGGAGAAAGAATCAATGCAGGCCCCTTATAAGCCGAGTCACTTTGAAAAACGATATTCCCTTTAGTTTTCAGAATAAGCGTATCCCTGTCTATAGTCAGCGCCTGGCTCAAATGAACAGGCACTTTAAATACTGTATCCGCAAGCAATAGCGTATCCCCCTTTAAACTTAAGAGCATGTCGCTGATCTTTTTTTCCTGAGGATTTAATCCCGGTTTGATAGGCGTAACCAAAACTGTTCCCGGCTGCTCCAATTTTGTCCCTTCAGCAGTATGGTATAAAAACAACCAGATTGTTGTCCCTAAAAACAACAAACATAAAGCAGAAAGCAATAGAATCAATCCTTTTCCACTTTTGTGTTGAACTATAATTTGTTCAGGCGTAGCTTTAACAGTTTCTTTAAAAGACTCAGTAACGACATGAGGTGCAGCGGCAACAGCACTGACCGCTACCGGTTTAACCACCTCCGGCTTTGGAAATTCGTAAGACGCCCGGACTTTATCATTTTTTGCCAGTACCACCGTTACATTGTCCTTACCACCTGCCAGATTTGCTTCCTCCACTAAACGTGCTGCCTTTACCGCAAGCGTTTCCGGGCCGTTCAATACCGCAGTAATCAATGCCGCATCTACCATATCCGTTAACCCGTCACTGCAAAGCAAAATCAAATCGTCCGGTAAAAAAGGAGAAGAACCGGTTTCAAAATAAGCATCCGTCATCCCCTCACGACTCGTGAGTCCTAAAGCCTGGTTAATTTGATTTCTCTTAGGATGCTGCATAGCCGCTTCTTCAGTGAGCCTGCCGGAATCTTCCAGAAAACCCACAAAAGACTGATCATGTGAGATCTTAATCAGCGAATGATCACGAAATAAATATAACCTGGTATCCCCCACATGCACATAATATAACAGATTATTCTGTCTGTCTATCACTGCAAGTGTTGCTACACATGCCATATCCATCAATTCCAGGTCACCTTGTTTATGCGTAGCAATCTGTTCATTAGCCAGGTAAAAAACTCTGCTCAGCTGACTGATCAGATCTGGTTCAATCGTTTCCAGCTCCCTTAAAATAACTTCTTTAGTTAACGCAGCCGCAATTTCACCACCGGCATATCCACCTACGCCATCAATCACACCTGCAATCATGAACTTATTTTGCATGACCTCCTGGGTAATGAATTCATCTTCATTATTCTCTCTTACCCTGCCCGCGTCAGTAATTCCAAATAGACGATCCGCCATTATTTCTGTGATTTTTTAATATCTGTAAAATGCCATAACAGCAATAAAACGCCTACAGCAAGCAATCCAATTGATAAATAATTCCCCATCCGGATCTAAGGCTTAAAAATGTTGATCCCGATAATACCGTTCAGCAGTATCTTTGAATTAAAAGGCAGTGCTACCCAATCCGGAGCATCTACCGAACTCCGGTATACCTCTACCTCGTTCACCATTGTTTTCTCTCCAAAAGATGCCAGGTAAAACTTACCCTCACTCTCTGCATACCGGATACTTAAATGAGGCGTATTCACCCAATCTGAAGGAATACTAAAAATATAAGGCTCCTTTCGCTCTTCATCCTTACCAGAGACCAATATCTCTTGCGTGGTCATCAGGTATTCCAGCTTTTTACCCCTGAAATTCTGATCTGGCATAATCGTTTCAAAACGCGCAAGAACCTTATCAGACTTCCCCTTAACCAATTTAGCATTTTCCAGATCCATTGCATAAGGCAATTCATAATAACCCTCACTATAATAGGTGAAGCCATTTAAAATATCCTGGTTCACATCAAGCGTTTCTGCAATTCCCGTTTGCCTTGGAATAAAGGTGACTCTTAAATTCTCCTCTTTTTTAGTACTTCCAGGCAATAATTTTCCAATGAACCCTTTATCCCCACGCTCATAATCCGGGTGAGAAGCCAATCTGAAAACCCATTTAGAACTCGAAGGCTCTACCGTTTTACCAGCTTTGCGGTATTCCTTTAAAACTTCATAAAACTGGTTCACCGACTCGTGTACAATGATTCCGAATAAGCCCTGTTTATGATCCAGAAACTCTTTATAATCCTCCTCATTGAAACAAATAATGTATTCATGATAAAAAACTACCCGGTTCGCAAAAGAAAGCTGAGTAATAGACTCTTTGAACTTATCCAGTATATATTTATAAACTTCGTCAGGTGTTAAACCTTTGACTACTTTTTTAGCTTTACTTTTTTCTGTCGGAAGAAACCAGTCCTGAAGACCTGTCTTTTTCCAGAAAGTTGATTTTTCTGCCATGTTATTCTTTTTTATGTAGGAAACCCCTGGAATCCAATTTTAGAAATGAAGCGTAGTATCCAGATTCATCGTTGTGGTATCACGCGGAGCTTGTGGAACAGGCTTCAACTGTACCGGCTGCGTTTCCGTATTTCCACTATCTTTTAAAGAATCCCGCTCCTTATCCCAGGCATAACCTTTATCTTCTTCAGCTGGATTTGTAGTAACCGGAGTTGTCGTTGTTTTCACCGGAAGCTCCTTCTTAACAGGTTTGACAGGTTCTTTAAATAATAGAAAGTAACTCAGCAGGGCAATCATGAAAACCACTCCTGCCGATAAAACATAAAATACAGGCTTAGAGATCGCAATTATACCAGCATCACGAACAACAGGCTTTTCCTCCTGTGCTTCCTGATAATGCCTCAGCAAAGTTTGTAACCTTTCATTCTCCATTTGCAATAAAGCAGTACCTGGCGCATCAACGAACGTACTGCCTGCATCAGCAATACTGCTGTGGACAATCGCATACTGTAAGGCCATTCCACTTTTATACCTGGCCGAAGGTGCTTTCTCCAAACACTTACTAATCACAGACAGCAACCAGGCCGGAACCTGCATTTCATGTGCTTTTTTCTCCTCAGACCAGTCTTCAGGTAAATTCTGTTGCCTTAAAGTCAGCAAGTCAGGAACTGGCGACTCTAAATGGCCAACCAGGACATCATTCCTTGACTTTTGCCCATTATCTACTAAAGGAAAAGGAACCTGCCCGGCCAATAACTCATATAGAATTATGCCGTAGCTGTAAATATCTGTTTCCAGCAACATTTGCCCCTC
Organism: Pedobacter sp. UYP1; assembly: GCF_040547305.1. Classification (NCBI taxonomy): domain Bacteria; kingdom Pseudomonadati; phylum Bacteroidota; class Sphingobacteriia; order Sphingobacteriales; family Sphingobacteriaceae; genus Pedobacter; species Pedobacter sp. UYP1. The sequence continues at coordinate 170,190 of NZ_JBEPPL010000003.1, forward strand.
ACTCTGCTCAGGAGCCATGAATTCGATCGCACCCGCATGGCGGATACTCGTTCTGCGCTGCTCATCAGACATCGCCGATAAACCAAAATCCAGCAAGACATAATTGCCCGTATGGATATTAAATTTAACATTATTACTCTTGATATCCCCATGCTTTACCGTCACCTTATGACAATGCGCTAAAGCATTTGCCAGATGATCGGCCACCTTAATCACTTCCTTGACCGGGAATATTTTATCATGAGGCTCTTTCAGTAACTCTTCCAGATCAGGTCCATCAATAAACTCCATTTCTATAAATGGAAATGACCCGCTTTCTGTAATTCCTGAATTTAAGATCTTAACTATATTAGGATTAGGCTCCTCATTTACCTTTTTCAATTTCTCCACCTCATTCTGGAAACTCCTGAAGTTTTTATCTTCTGTACTTTCTGTATGAACCGGTGTTGGCAATAATTTCACTGCCGTTATAATTGGACCAAATCTTCTCCCCTTGTAAACTGAACCCTGGCCTCCGGTACGCAATGCGCCCATGTTTTCCAGCCCCTCAGTAATCGTAAATACTTTACTCATTTAGCTAATTCAACTCTGTGTGTGGTAAAATTACTACAATTTTAGTTCCAATGTTTATTTAAAATCAGGAACAAAAAAAAGAGGCTGTATCATAAGTCATTTTTGCAATTTAGCCGCAAAATAAAATTTCGAGCTTCTCTAAATTAACAATAAAAAACGCCATTCTTCAAGTTGAAGATTGGCGTTTTTTATTGTTTTTAAAATTCACTTAGGAATCTACAAAATTTAATTCTGTTTCTTAAAACCGAATTAAATTAATGATACAGACTCCTTCATTCAATTATTTCAAGATCCAGAGCGGATTATTTCAAGATCCACATCAGCTGGTTATTATCATCACTTCCATTGTACTGACTCGCAATGGCCGCGGTCACATTCGCCGCATTATAATCCAGCTCTGCCGAAGGATAAAACCAGCGAACCGGAAAATTAGAAGAAGGAATATTTAAACTCGTTGAAGCATTGAGTTTAAAAACCGGGTATCCCGTTCTCCGGTTTTCAAACCAGGCGATAAATTTGCTTCCCTGTAAGAAATTAGCCAGGTACTTCTGCGTGATAATCTGCCCAATCTGCTGCTGATCTGAACCACTTAAAACCACCTCTGCCGAAGCAGGATATGCATTAATATAAGCATCGTCCATTTTCATATTATGATGATAATCTGCAAGATCCGGTGTATTCACAGCAACAAACTTCATGGAATTGGTAATTCCCGCAGCATAATAAGTCTGCGCAGCAGTACCGCTAATCCAGCCCCTTACAGTCGCTTCTGCCAAAACAAACTGTAAATCCCAATAGCTGAAAACACTAACTGGCTCGGCATTTACCAGCTGAGGATACCTGTTATTTAAATCAGAATAATCCTTGCTTCCTCTGGTTGTTTGTAGTGTAGTAAAAGCATTTGAAGGCTCGACACCTACATAAGCATTGTAATCTGATTGCGTTAAACCAGCTGCAACTTTCACAGCAGAAGGCTTTGCAAAATAAAACAACCTCCTGTCTTTCAAAACCTTCAAAGGATCAATCAATACATTTGTTAGCATCGTATAATTTGATTTCACAAAAGGATTTCCAGATCCCGCAGGAACATCAGACCAAGGATAATTCTGACCAGCCATTCCTGTATAAGCCAAAGCAAAATTATCTTTATAATCACGCATTAGCGGACGGTTAGCCACAATATCTTTAAAGCGCGCTATAACTTTCAGGTCCGCGTCACCTGTCTTTTTATATAAATTCAGCAGTACATGAAGCTCAAAGCTATTGGCCAGTCTGCGCCAGCTATCCGTTTTGCCGCCATAAACCGGATCACCCTCAAAATTGGCACCAGCTGCAAACAACTCATTTGCCTGATCCAACTCTTTCAATATCCCCAGAAAAACTGCCTTTTGTGTATCATATTTGGGTTGTAAAATACGATCAGACTCCCCTTTGTTTGCCTCCGAATATGGCATATCGCCAACCTGCATCGTATTGATGAAAAACTGATAAGCACTGATAAAATGCCCTAATCCTTCATACGATTTTCTCAATCCATCACTCGTTGCATATTTAAGCATTGGCGGGATATTCCTTAACACCTTCACAGAATCAAAATCAGTTCTGCCTAATTTATTATATTGATAACTTTCCTGTCCCTCACCCCAGGTCAGGTATTTACCCAGCAAAAAAGGTTGCATAAAGGACTTCTGCGTGCTGATTGAATTCCTGGTAATGTTCAAAATCAAGGTTGTAGCCAACATAGACGAATTGACCTGGGTCGTCGCGTTCGGATTGGTATTGATCTCTTCGTACTTCTGGCAACCACCGGCAACAACTGCTAAACCGGCAAATAATATCATATATTTTAAAATCTTCATGCTATCTTTCTTTAAAAAATGCTAATTAAAATCCTACTCTTAAATTAAATCCAACCATTCGCATAGAAGGTGAATTCAGATCTTCTTTATTGACGTCAGGATCCGAATATTTGAATTTAGTCCATAGGAACAAATTCTGTCCGGTTAATGCTAAAGACGCCGATTTAACCCCCAGTTTACGGGTAAAAGAAGCCGGCACTTTGTACCCCAGAGAAACTTCCCGGAGTTTGATAAAAGAAGCACTTTGTATCCCCATATCACCGCCCCTGTAATTCTGTGCAAAATCCTGATAACCTACCTGCACATCATTTGGCGCATATTTACGGGTATCACTGGTTATGTTTCCATACTTATCATAAGTAGCCGCCCCGGAGACAACTTTCACACCTTTGCCCACATAATTATTCAATCCATTGACTACCTGATCATAGCGGTACTGATTATCAGATTCCGGATTCGTACCCGAATCCCACATTTTATCATAAATATAATTGTACATTAATCCACCAATCCTGCCATCAATATTGACACCCAGCATCCAGTTTTTATAGGTAAAATTATTGATGAAACCGAAGCTGAAATCAGGCTCACTATATCCATATTTTTTATCATAATCACTGCTCACCGGAATCCCATTATTGTTGATCACATTGCCCGAAGGATCTGTCAGCCAGTATTCAGCTGTATACGTATCTAAACGCTGCCCCTTTTTCACCCATTGGTTATCTTTTGAATAAACTGGATCCAGCTGATCATAATACCGGTGTTGATTTGCCCAGTTAACCGTAGAATACCATTCAAAGTTCCGGCCCTTCAACACAGAACCATCCATTGTAATTTCCAGTCCGCGGCGCGTAAAAGTTTCCTGCGTATTCACCAAAGTAGTGGCAAATCCAGAAGTAGCCGGCAACTTTGCATTCGTCTGCTGGTTATAATAGTACTTATTGAAATAAGCCACATCAAAATGTAAACGTTTTTTAAACAGGTATGCCGCAGCACCGATCTCCCAGGTACGCTGAGAACTTGGCAGAATATCGTTCGCTCCGGATAACTTATACGGATAACTTGCACTATTTAAATTACCCCATGCAGCACTGTTAGTCTTGTATACTGTATTGGTTTCAAAAATGCCTGCTGGTGTTTTAAAGACTGCAAAAGACCCCCTGATTTTAAACATATCGATCACTTCAGGTAATTTGGCCAGCTGTGAAATCACCACACTTGAACCTACCGAAGGATATAAATAAGAACCGGTGGCCTTTGGTTGTGTTGAGATCCAGTCATTACGTCCCGTAAAATCTAAAAACACAGCATCATTCCAGCCTACCGCAGCCCTTGCATATAAACTGCTGGACTCTTTGGGTGAAAAATAAGGCGTTACACGCGGAGGTTCAATCGAGCCATTCAAAGAAAAATAAGTTGGTGAAATCAATCCGTTCTTAGTTACCGCATATAAACCTTCATCCTCTTTATGGAAGAAGTTCCCACCGGCAAGTGTTTCAAAAGAGAACTTGTTCACTCTTTTATTATAAGATAAGATTAAGTCATTACTCGTACTATAGCCTTTTGTATTATTGATACTATACATTCCTTTGGCATCCCATCCTCCGCGGGTAGAGTAAATATTTGCCGTAGGATTACGCATCGTTTCGCGGTTACTGTAATTGTCATAACCCAGGCGGAGCATCAAATTCAAATCTGATGTGATTTTATAATTTGCAGTCAGACTTGCATTTACAGTATTCTCCTGAATCGCATCAAGTTTCTCATTCGCAATCAAATAAGGATTGTCATACCAGTTCGTATACATCCAGTTTTGGGTCTGATTAGGTACTTTCCAGTAATCCTTATAATCCCGGATATCATATTCAGTACCCGTCCACATCACCAATTGATATAAATATCCTTGATTTTGGTAACCACCTCCCCACACCTGGGGCGCTGTACGGCGGCTTAAACCAAAATGACTTTCTATCTTAAACTTATCATTGATCTTAATTTCACCACCAGAGGTTAAATTGATCATATTTAAAGTCTGGTTTGGAAACTGTCCCTTATTGTAAACATGATTCAAACCAATTTTGAAACTTCCATTTTCACCAGTTTGTGCTATTGTGATATTGTTATTGGCAATAATCCCTGTACGGGTAAAATTCTTCAGATTATCTTTACCTACCGAACGCAAAGGCATATTGTCTTCAAACTGTTTAGTGACAGGATTCCAGTCTCTTCCTGTTTTACCAATATCCAGCTTAGGCCCCCATACATAATCATTGTTTAAGTTGCCGTTATCCCCACGCGCATAAGAACTCTGCACTTCAGGAATTGCAAGGTAGCCCAGCTGAAACATCGTATTGCTGTTCACATCCACAGAAAAACCCTTCCCAGCTGCTCCTTTTTTGGTCGTAATCAAGTATACCCCACCTTTAGCTCTGGCACCATATAATGCAGAAGCCGTAGGGCCTTTCAAAATATCTATACTTTCGATATCGTCCGTAGGAATATCCCGCAGGGTTAAATTGTCATAATCCACACCGTCAACCACTAAAATAGCAGCCTCTCCCCGAAGTTCAAGCGTTGGCCTGGCGTTAAACTCCGTAGAATTTTTCACGACTAAACCTGCCACTCTACCAGTTAAAGAAGTTCCGATATCAACACCTTTAACAGTTTGTAACTCTTTACCGGATACTTTCTGGACCGCATAACCCAGCGATTTTTCAGAACGTTTGATCCCTAAAGCGGTAACCACCACCTCAGTCAATTTGTTCTCTTCCGGCTTTAGCGAAATCGTATATTGCTGTGCATTGCCCACAACGATCTCCTGCGCACCAAAACCAATAAAAGAAATGACAAGCGTGGCTCCTTTTGGCGCATTGAGGCTAAAATTACCATTATTATCAGTCATTGCCCCTACTTTGGTTCCTTTGATTAAAACACTTGCGCCAGTAATTGGCACGCCATTTTCGTCCAGTACTTTTCCTTTGACAGGATCTGAAATCACATTTTCAATTGCAGGGATACTCTTTTTGAGGACAATATTTTTTTGAAAAATCTTGTACGTTAAAGACTGATTTTTCAGACAAGCTTGCAAAACCTGCTCAATTGTTCCCTGAGTAATGTCAATAGAAACTCTGGCAGCTCCGGCAACTTCCAGATTATCGTATAAAAACAGATAATCGCTTTGTTTTTCTATTGCTTTCAAGACAGTTTCAATAGAAACATTTTTTTGCCTGAGTGTGATTTTTTGGCTGTAAACATTGGCATGGACCTGCATCAGGCCTGTAAACAGCAGGATTACAAATAGTTTCATCACTAATAAGAATTGAGAAGATTTGAACTGTATTCGTGGTACAGTCTTGAAGAATGCACTAAAATTCATAAATTGCGCTTGGGTTTTTAAATCATTATTGCTTAGATAATTTTTTTACGGATATGGGCCTTTGGCCCATAAGGAGTTGAACCCGATATTTAGCGGGGAGTGGTTCGAACACTTCCCGTTTTTTATAGGTCAACCGTTTTAAAGAAGATTCAGAGTAATCCTATTTCATATAGCCGGGTTTAAAAGAGGTTCATTTATTATTTGAATTGGTAATTTTTTTAGCGCTGACTAACTACAATTTTATTGTTTTCTATATGGCAGTGAATACCAGAATATGCAAGCATCTCTAGTAATGTTTTTACATTTACGCTTCTTGGAATCTTACCTGAATACTCTTTTTTAGGCATAACCCCTTCATAAACCACGTCTGTCGCATACCATCTTGAAATTTGCCGCATCAAAGAATGGAGATCAGATTTTTCAAATTGGAAATACCCATTTTTCCAGGCAATTGCTTCTGCCGCATTTTCAAGGTCCCGCACACTAATCTGCCACGAAGAACCTGTAGTCCTTGCTTGCTGTCCAGGTTTTAATACTGATTTTTCGGTTCCTTTACTCAATTCAACAGCGCCTTCGAGCAAAGTAGTTTGCTGAGAACTTTCATCTGCATAAGCCATAATATTGAAATGTGTTCCCAACACCCTGACCTGTGTTTGTGCTGTTTCTACAAAAAAAGCCTTTGATTTATCTTTTGCCACTTCAAAATAAGCTTCACCTGTAAGTTTAACTTTACGTGTAGCTCCGGGAAATGCAGTAGGAAATGTTAAAGAAGAATTGGCATTCAGCCAGATTTTTGTACCATCAGCAAGCAGCAGTTGATATTGCCCGCCCCGTGGTGTAGAAATTGTATTGTATTTAGCGGTTGCCAGATCATCACCAATCACCCGATAAATCAACCCACCATTTTTCGTTTTCGTCACGCTTACCCCAGCCTGTTTAGCGAGCTGACCATTTCCAGCATCAGAAAGGCTGATTTTGCTTCCATCAGCTAAAGTTAAGATCGCTTTATTTGTTCCTGGCGAGATTTGTTTGATTGCTTTAGAAGAAGCTAAACTCTTATGAATGCGGTTTACTGGTTTCAAATAAAGAACAGCAATGCTGAACACGATGCACAAAACTGCAGCCGAGCTAATCCAAGTGTATAATTTCCTGTCTTTTTTTGAAGCGGGCTGAATTGTTTCTAAAGATGTCCGAACCGGCTGATTAGCCACTATGTGCTTTTTTATCCCGCTATAAAGCTCTTCCTTCAAATCACCTGTTTCCGGTAAAAATTCGTTGCCACCAGCTTGGTCATACCAGTTCTCCACCAGCGCTCTTTCTGCTGCTGTTGCTGTATTGCTGTTATATTTTGCAATCAGTATTCTAAATTGTTCCGGGTCCAAAATAAGCTTTGTTTCTTATATATCCGTTCAGGAACAAGAAAGTACTATAAGGATTTAAAATAAAATAGGATTTTTATTAAAACAACAGATAATCCGACCAGGTTAGGATTATACTCTCTTAATTTCGATCTTAAACGATTATATGCATTTTGCAATTGATTCTTAATCGTCTGTTCTGAGAGGCCTAATTCATCTGCAATCTGCTTAATAGAGAAATCATCATCCTTCTTTAGCGCGTAAATTTCTTTCATTCGAGAAGGCATCCGGTTCACTTCACTCTCAATAATTAATTGGAGTTCTTTTCCCAAAAGCATTTCATGTGCACAAAATTCTACCGGAAAATCTACAGGACAGCTTTCTAAAGCATACTTTAAACGCACTGCATCTTTTTCAAAAACCTTAAGCGTCTTATTCCGTAAAATACCATGCAGATAAGCCGGAATATTATAATCAGCTGTTAAGCTATCCAGGTTATCCCAAAAGGCAATAAAAACTTCCTGAACCAAATCCTTTGCCAGATCTTCAGACTGCACCTTACTATAAGCCTTTCGATACAAAGGCTGCCAGAATTCTTCAAATAGTTTTTCGAATGCCTTATTTCTGTCTAAGGCAAGAAGATAAAAAAAATCACTTTTAAACGGTTTAGTCATCTCCAGAATGGCTTAAAGTAACTGACATTTTAATCTTCTCTTATTTAAATGGTAAGTGCCTGCGGACTAATTTTAAACCGCAAAAGTAGGTTCCTGCGATTAATTGAATATTAACTTATCAATAAAATTCGCACCTCAGATACCGTTCATACAAAGACCTGATTTATACCTAATGTATAGATATTTAAGGGCTGTAGAAAGAGGAAAAATAAAAAAAGATTACGCAAACGTTTGTGTTCATGATCAGGCAGGATATTCACTGCTCTTGTTCACCTAATGAACAGATAGCGGATGAAATTCCAGAAATGAGTGATCAAAACTAAGGGATAATACAGCTTGCTTAAATTCCTCAGAAACAATGATATTAAATGCACCACCCCATTCTTTTAAACGGAATACATGCAGTTGTCCGGGGATTTTTTCCTGAATCAGCACAGGCTTAAAAAAGAATTTGCCTCTGGGATTCTGCCAGTCTTTTACTTCCTTCTCTTTTGGCCAGGGCTCATAAGCAGACAAAGTCCAATCCACACAATCAATATGATTAAAAACATGCATCAATATATACCGATGTTTTAGCTCTTTGTTCAGCAAAGGCACGTACTGCACTCCGTAGGTATGCAGCGTTTCAAGTCCAGGAATTGCTTCATCAAACACCAGAAAGTCAGCTCCTATTGTATTTACAGGAGAAATTTCCCCGGCAATCAGCACTTCATAATGCAATGGAGTTAATATGATCTCTTGTTTTTGTTCAGCAAGTTCAACCTCATCCAGCTCCTTATTTTTGTGACGCAGCTCACCAAGGTTTAAAATTCCTTTCCATTTTTTACTGGTAACGTTTGGGTTTAGTTTAAAATATCTCATGAACGGGATGATCTGAAAATCTAAACTTATCGAATAGCTGGCACAAATGGAAATCGTTTAAAAAGACTTCCGGTTGAGTGCCCTGAATTGTAAAGGGGATAACCCTGATACTTTACGAAACGAACGGCTAAAATAAGAGTAATCCATATACCCTAATTCCTGGGCGATCTGTTTGATATCTGCATTCGTATGATACAGCAAGCGTTTGGCCTCACTGAAAATTTCCTGCTGAATCCAATAACTTACTGTTGAACCAGTAACTTTCTTTATAGCTTCATTTAAATAACCTGATGAAACATTAAGCTTTGAAGCATAAGCTGACGGATTCTTAATGGTATGGCTATGTGCCGCTAATAAGTCTTTAAACTGACGGGCAAGTTCCGCTGACCGGGTATGTTTATTTGCGATCGGTTTCAAACCATCATAAGTACTCGCTGCCATTGCCAAAAATGATTGGACAAGGGTATGAATAACCGGCAAATAATATTTATCATCTGTACGTTCAATAAACTCATTTCGCAAAACCCGGAGCAGACTTGCATACTGCTTTAATTCGTAATCCGTCAAATCGCAAGGAACTTGTAAATTTTGCCCCTGCTCAAAAACAGCTTTGAAATCCGCAGCAATTAATGCGGTATCTACTGCAAGAAACCATCCTTCAGCCTGGTTAGCTTTGATCCGGTAGTGTATTTGCGAAGGTAATATATAATATAGTTGCCCCGCGGTTACCATTATATTTTGCAAATCGACCTTTACAGTTCCTGAGCCTTTTGTCAGCAGAAAAAAAATATAATGATCATCCCGGTGGGCAACTTGTGCATTATTTTGCTGTTTATCATCCGACAGGAAAACCTTGACCTGCACACCTGCACTGGTCTTGTGTTGTAACTGATCTACCGGAATACTTTTCATCCCTGTAAATTACGGCGTTAATTTCAATAATTTATCTGCATTACCATGCGCAATTTTCGCTACCTGCTCCTGTGGAAGGTCAATCGCCTTCAAAAATTCAATCCCCATTTCATTTGTACTAAACGGATAATCGATAGAAAACATGATATTATCAATCCCAAAAGTATCTAAAGCAATTCTTAAGGGTGGCTGCGTAAAAAAGCCACTGGTAGTGATGTGAACCTGCTGATGAAAAGTATCGGTAAGCGAACGCTGATTGGCGCCTCCATTTCCGGGTTTGAATGCTTTCTCAGACCTTGCCATCATCATGGGCAGCATTTCTCCCATATGGCCAATAATCAGTTTTAACTTAGGATACTGATCGAAAATACCTGAAAATAGCAGGCGTAAAACATGTAATGCTGTTTCTGAGTGCCATCCCCAACCATAACATGCCAGTGCTTCTGCCATACCTGAATGATTGGGTAATCCGCTATAATAAATATCAGCGATTCCTTTTGGAGGCAGGCCTGGATGCAAATAAATCGGAACATCAAGTTGCTCAGCCCGTTCAAATATCGGCGCAAATTGCGGCTGATCTAAAAATTGATCTTGTGTAAGTCCCCGGATCATTGCACCACGAAAATGATGTTCAGTTACTGCCCGCTCCAGCTCATCTGCAGCGGCAACAGGCGCTGTCATTGGCAAATGGGCAAAAGCTGTAAACCGATCCTCAAAGCCTGCAATTCTTGCTGCAATCAGGTTATTGTATTGTGTGGCAAAAGCCGGCCCTGCTTGTGAATTTAGCAGATTAGCTCCGGAACTGTCCACAGATAGTACCTGCATGGTAATTCCGTTGTCGTCCATTGAACGCAAACGGTCCTGAGTAATATCTGCTAGTTTTGGAGCCAGACGTTGCATGACTTCTGACTGACCAAAATTGCCCAAAGCATCTTTTGGTATCTGGTCTGACATTTCCGGGAAAGAAATGTGTTCCTCAAGTGTAACTATTCTCATATACTTTAGATTATAGACAAAGGAAGATATTAAATATTCAGGTTACAATGTACTATCGATGGCAATTACAGCACTATTCAGGCCTATTAATGGTTGCTTATGCTTTAGGGTTTGAACATCCGCAATCATTTAACAGGCTATTTAAAGCAAAAACCAGTTTCTCGCCATTAGCATTTAGAAAATCTTTCAATTAGCATTGATCAGATAAAAATCAATATCAATACCTTCAAATTAACCTCTTTTTTTGATCTACATCAATGTTTCGCACCCGAACAGACCTGAAATTTGATCCAAACAAATTACAGTCATGAATAGCTATTTAACCTATTTTGGTAACGATCATATAGAAAGAGTAAACAAAGCAATCAATTATTTACAAGCAGGAAAAGGTATTTTACTAGTTGACGATGAAAACCGGGAAAATGAAGGCGACTTAATTTTCGCAGCAGAAAAGATGTCTGTTCAGGATATGGCCCTGATGATCCGCTCTTGTAGTGGAATAGTCTGTCTATGCCTCACTCCTGAAAAAGCCGGTTCACTTGACCTTGCCCCAATGGTCAATAACAATACAAGCCGCTATCAAACCGCCTTTACAGTTTCTATTGAAGCTGCCACCGGAGTCACTACAGGCGTATCCGCAGCAGACAGATTACATACCATTCAAACCGCCAGCAAGCCCGGCGCCTTACCAGAAGGCTTATCCAGACCAGGCCATGTATTCCCTTTAATCGCCAATAAAGCAGGTGTATTTGGCAGGCGCGGCCATACCGAAGGTAGTGTAGATTTGATGCACCTTTCCGGACTAAGCCCAGCAGCAGTACTCTGTGAACTTACGAATGCCGACGGTACTATGTCCCGCTTGAGAGAAATCAGTGAATTTGCCATTTCTCATGAGTTTACAGTCGTTTCAATTGAAGATATAGCCCAATACCGCAGCCAACGGGAATTACAACCTGAAAAACAAGCCATTTTATATTAACCTGTTTAAAGAATATGGAGAATTCAACATAAATCAGTTAAAAGTTGCGACTTTTGAAAGTATATCTAATCCATAACGATGTACAAACAAGCCCTGTCCGACTGTATTTTAAAGAGAATAACCATTAGTCAACCTAATCTGGATACTGTCCTTTCCTATTTCAAAGAACAGCAAGTAGGCAAAGAAGAGGTTTTACTCGCTGAAGGAGAATCCTCTAAAAGGATGTATTTTGTAAAGAGTGGCTGTCTGCGAATTTATTTTCTGCAAGCAGATGGCGCTGAAGCTACCCGTTACCTGGCTTTTGAAAACAATTTCGCCACTGGTCTAACCGGATTTATTAGTCAGCAGCCCTCACAGGAAAATATTCAGGCACTGGAAAAAACAGAGGTATTGTATATCGCAAGAGAAGATTTTTACACCCTGCTGGATCAGATCCCTGAATGGGAGAAATTTTACAGGAGTTACCTTGAAGGTGCATACGTAACCAATACCAAAAGGCTGATGAGTTTTATTACCATGGATGCTACAGCGAGATATCAGTCGTTAATTGCTGAACATCCCACCATCTTGCAACGTCTTTCCAATCGAATGGTTGCCAATTACTTAGGCATTTCTCAGGAAGCGCTGAGCCGCCTTAAACACAAATTATTAAACAATAAACAATGAATCCAGCAGAACAAGAACAAGCGCCACAGAAGCAAATTATACGGACCACTACAAAAGTTACTGCCATCAAAGATATTACCCCGCATTTGAGATGTTTCACTTTTCAGGATGAAATCTTCAAAACTGCAATTGATATGGAACCTGGTGTTAACCTTAAAATATTTATTCCGCAACAGGAGCAGGAACCGATCAGGAGGACCTATACCATCAGAAACCTGGATATAGCAACAGGCGAACTGGAAATTGAATTCCTTCTTCACGGAGACAATGGCCCTGGAAGCGCCTGGGCGATGAAAGCTAAAATCGGAGACGAACTTGGCATAGGTATGAAACCAGGCAGAGGATTTAATCCTGCCAGCTGGTATCTTTTAGCAGGCGATGAAACTGCTATTCCAGCTATTGCAGCTATTCTGGAGGCCTTACCAGAAAGTACCAGAGGATTCGCCTTTTTAGAAGCAGACAGTAGTGCAGATATTTTTACAATCCATACCCGTTCTGCCGTCCAGATTCTGTGGTTAACCAGAAAAGGCATACCTGCCGCAGAATCAACCCTACTTTTTGATGCAGTTAAAGCCACTGAGTTTCCTGCTCCCGGCTTTGAAACCAGGTTACTGTGGGCTGCTGCTGAAGCTAACGCAGTTAAAAACATCCGCTCTTATGCGAAAAACGAACTACAACTAGACAAAACTGAATTAAAGGCAACAGTCTACTGGACAGCAGGAGTCAGTGAAAGCTAGCTTAGCTTTTGATTTTCCAGCCTCCCAGTTTTTGTTGAATCTCCCATAGCTGATGGTACAAACCATTAACCGCCAATAGTTTTTGGTGTGTACCTTCTTCTTTGACCAGCCCATCTTTAAGGACCACAGTTTTTCTTCTTTGGATGCACAACTCGTTCAACTGACTTTGCCTGATACTTATATCGTTTTTGGAGATAACTAGTTTTTACCAGCCCTTAACAGCACCACCTTTGAATATTTTAGCAGCAGCTTCCGCCACTTCATCAGATTGAAAAGCCTTTACAAATTTCTTGATCTTCTCTTCATCTTTGTTATCTTCTCTGGATACAATGATATTTACATAAGGTGATTTCTTATCTTCTACAATTAGTCCGTCACGGTCTGCAATTAAGCCTACAGAAGTCGCAAAAGTATTATTGATCACAGCGATAGTTACATTTTGGTCATCCAGTGCTCTTGGCAATTGCGGAGCTTCCAATTCAAGGATCTTTATCTTTTTAGGATTTTCTATAATATCATTTACAGTAGGTAATAAGCCAACACCATCTTTTAATTTCAGTAAGCCTGATTTTTGTAAAAGAAGTAAAGCACGGCCACCGTTTGTCGGATCATTAGGAATGATAATCGTATTGCCTTCCTTTAACTCTTCAATTTTCTTAATTTTTTTAGAATAACCAGCTAATGGGAAAACAAAAGTATTGCCCTGGATCACAAATTTATAACCACGTTGTTTAGTCTGTACATCCAGATAAGGTTTGTTCTGGAACACATTCACATCTAAATCACCCTGGCTAAGTGCTTCATTAGGCATCACGAAATCGTTGAATTGTACCAATTCTACTTCTAAGCCAAATTTCTCTTTGGCAACTTTCTGAGCAGCTTCAGCAACTGCAAATTCCGGCCCTGATTCTACCCCTACTTTAATATGGTTCGGGTCATTCTTTTTAGCACCTCCGCCGCAGCTGAATAAGGATACTGAAGCGATTACAGCCACAGCTGCCAGTAAATTGATTTTCATTTTCATCAGTAAATATTTGTTGTTGTTCGCAGTATTTATATTTTTAATTGACCTCAGGAGCAAACCTGGTCCGTCTTATTTATTTTTAGCGTAAAAGCTTTTATTTTCTGTGGTCTACACGTTTAGCAAGAAAATCTCCGGTAAACTGGATCGCGAAAACTAAAGCAACCAGTACGATCAACACCGTGTTCATTACCAGTACATCATAACCTACATAGCCATATTGATAACCGATCTGTCCCAATCCTCCTGCACCAACTGCTCCACCCATAGCCGAATAACCAACAAGTGTGATTAAAGTAATGGAAGCCGTATTAATCAGGGAAGGCAATGCTTCTGGCAATAATACTTTACAAACGATCTGAAAAGGAGTTGCCCCCATCGCCCTTGCCGCCTCAACCAGTCCACCCGGCACTTCGATTAAACTATTTTCTACCATTCTGGCAATAAAAGGTGCTGCTCCGATACTTAAAGGAACTAAAGCAGCTTCAATACCGATAGAAGTTCCAACCAGCATCCGGGTAAAAGGAATCATCCATACAATCAGAATAATAAACGGAATAGAGCGGAAAACATTGACGAAAACTGATACAATATTATTCAGCGTTCTGTTTTCCAGCACCTGACCTTTTCTGGTCAGATAAAGCATCACTCCGGTTGGTAATCCGATCACAAAACCGAAAAAACCCGAGACAAAGGTCATCACTATAGTCTCCCATGTCCCTTTGAACATCATTAAAATCATCGCATCAGACATACCCTAAAACCTCCACTTTGATTTGTTTTTCTTCATAATATGCTATTGCCTTCAGGCTGTCTTGCTGTGCACCGGAAACTTCAATTACCATAGCGCCAAATTTAACACCTCCGGCATATTCAATTTGTGCGTAAATAATATTGTTATTCAGGTTGAATAACCTGCTCACTTCTGAAAGTACAGGATCATCTACAGACTGTCCGGTAAATTCAAGCTTTAATAATGGCTTTTTATCTGCAGTCAGCGTAGAACTCAGTCTTTCCAGATAGGTTTCCGGGATATTTATTTTCAAAGATGAAGCGATAAATTCACGGGTAAGTTCTGCTTTAGGATGGGCAAAAATTTCACTGACAGTTCCTTGCTCAATTAATTTACCCGCACTGATGACCGCAACCTCATCACAAATACTTTTCACCACATCCATTTCGTGGGTAATCAGTAAAATAGTAATGTTCAGCCTTTTATTGATATCTTTTAATAAGGTAAGAATAGATTTTGTTGTTGCCGGATCTAAAGCACTTGTAGCCTCATCGCATAACAACACTTTTGGATTACTCGCCAGCGTTCTGGCAATGGCAACCCTTTGTTTCTGTCCACCAGATAAATTAGCAGGATAGTCTTTTCCTTTATCTTCAAGCCCAACCAGCGCCAGCAATTCAGCAACTCTTTTTTGGATCTGATCTTTAGGAACCTTATCCAGCTCTAAAGGAAATGCAATGTTTTCAGAAACCGTTCTGGATGATAATAAATTGAAATGCTGAAAGATCATACCGATCTGTCTTCTTTCTTTAGCCAGTGCTGCTGGCGATAAATCAATCAGGTTCAGTCCATCTACGATAACCTCACCTGATGTTGGTCTTTCCAACAAATTCACACAGCGGATCAAGGTGCTTTTTCCCGCACCCGATGCCCCGATCACCCCATAGATTTTACCTTTGGGTACGGTCAGAGAGACGTCCGACAAAGCCGTAATCTCCCTGTTTTTTTGATGAAATTGTTTAGTTATATTTTTTAATACAATCATGTTCGGCGCAAAAGTAATAATAATCATCAATAGTCTATTATATTTATAGACTTTAACTATCAGGGAGATATAAAAAAAGGCACTCTAAAAGTGCCTTTTTTTATATCTATTATTAAAATTATGGTTTCCTAATTCAAAGAAGCCATATCAATTACAAAACGATAATGAACATCTCCGGCAAGTGTACGCTCATAGGCTTCGTTGATCTGATCTATATTGATCATTTCTACATCCGAAGTGATATTATGCTCCGCACAGTAATCCAGCATCTCCTGAGTTTCTTTAATTCCTCCTACCAATGAGCCTACCAGACTACGGCGGCCACCAATCAATTGAAACGCCTGCACATCAGAAGGTTTAGGTGGTACACCTAACAAGACCATTACCCCATTGGTGCGTAATAATGCCAGATACTCATTGTAATCATGTTCTGCTGACACGGTATCAATGATATAATCAAAACTGTTAGCCAGTTTTTCCATCGTTTCTTTTTCCGTAGTGATTTCGAAATGATGTGCTCCTAATTGCTGTGCGTCTTTTTCTTTGCTTTTAGAACGGCTCAATACGGTTACTTCTGCTCCCATTGAAGCAGCAATTTTCACAGCCATATGTCCTAATCCACCTAAACCAACAACCGCCAGTTTATCTCCTTTTTTAACATTCCAGTGTTTCAATGGCGAGTAAGTAGTGATTCCTGCACACAATAACGGGGCTACTTTTTCAAGAGGTAATTTATCAGACACACTCAGTACAAATTTCTGTGTCACTACAATATGGCTGGAATACCCACCATAAGTAATTGTTTTTTTATCCTGTAATAGTGAGTTATAGGTTTGTGAATGTCCATTTTCACAATATTGCTCATTGTCTTCTTCGCAGTTTCTGCAATGCCCACAAGAGTCTACAAAACAGCCTACGCCAACAGTATCTCCCACTTTAAAACGGGTCACCTGGTCTCCGACTTTTGTTACTTTTCCAACAATTTCGTGTCCTGGAACTACAGGGTACATTGATCCACCCCATTCGTTTCTGGCGGTATGTATATCTGAATGGCATACACCACAGTATAAAATTTTGATCTCTACATCATCAGCTCCTGGCTCACGACGGTCTAACTGATAGGGAGCAAGTGGTTTATCAGCGCTCTGCGCTGCATAGGATTTTACTGCTTTCATCGTTTTTCAATTATTTAGTGTTATAACAAATATAAAGACAAAAGTTACCGCCATTTTGTTCATTATTTTTTTGTTCGCTTCAAGAGAATTAGCCGCCAGGCTGCACATTCTGCTTATAAACCCTGCCAATTGGCAATTCATGCCCTAATTTTAACTTTACCGTACTGGAAGAATAAGATTCGATATCCTGCGCAAGTACTAGATAAGACTTATGAATTCTGATAAAACCCAGATAAGCATACTGTTCAGCGAACTCCGTCATCCTTTGCAATAAGGTAAAATTCTTAAACCTGCCTACCAGTTTGATATATTCTCCAAACCCTTCTACCCATAGGATATCGGCCAGACGCATCCGCTGAATCATATAATCAGAGTTGAAAGATTTTTAATGAGGCCCGTTCTATTACCAACACCATAGGAAACGCAGCCTGTACTTTAGTGATTGCAAAAAGTGAAAATGAATTTCAGGAAAATAAACCCCGGAGTTTACATTTATAACCTCCGGAGCTCAGTAAAAATGGGTTCAGCAGGAACGCTTAAATAAGTACCATAGTTAAATTACAATAACCGTTTTGCCTAATGCTTTTCCTGTCCGGCTTTTAGCAATCGCCTCTGGAGCTGCGCTTAAAGGAATCGTTTGAACAGGAATCTCAATCTGACCGGCTTCGATCATTTCACTTACACCTTCCAGCAAAGCGACACTGCCTTTGACTTCAAAATTACCTCCGCGGATATTTCTTGCTTTTAGAACTTCTTCATCAGCTGATCCGATGGTTGTCAAAGCAATACCCGCTGGTTTAACCAGTAGCGTAAGCTGATCAAATTCTTCCGGATTACTTGCCAGGTCTATCAAAGCATCTATTCCATCAGGATAAGCAGCTTTGACTTGTGCGCCGAGATTGCCTAGTGAATAGTCAAACGTAGCTGCAGCACCTGCTTTTTTAATGCTTCTTTCTGCCTCATCGCCTCTGGCTGTTGCCAAAACCTTAATTCCGTTTAAAGCTGCAAATACGGTAGCAAATGTACCGACTCCACCTGTAGCACCGACAATCAATAAGGTTTTTTCTTTGACCAGACCGAGTTCTCTGATCAGTTGAAAAGCGGTCATACCAGCTATTGGAAATGCAGCTGCCTGCTCAAAAGATAAGCCTGGAGGCATTTTAGCTACAATAGCTTTTTCAGGTACTGCAATATATTCTGCATAAGTTCCTTCTCCTACCGGTTTATGCATCATCTGCCCATATACTTTATCTCCAACTTTGAAGCGATCGGCACCTTCACCAACCTCTTCAACTACGCCGGCGCCATCTGCACCTAATATCATTGGAAATATATGCGCCATTTTTCCATCGAGCATCCCATCGGCAATACGCCAATCCATTGGATTAAGCCCTGCTGCTTTCAATTTAATCAGGATATATCCTGGTTTTACAACTGGCTTTAAAGTTTCTATTAATTCCGGAGCATCCTTAAATGCTTTGACTACAACTGCTTTCATAGCGATGAATTGTTTTTTTACGGGTAGATGTTTTGTTTTTTATTAAGCCATATATATCGTGCCATAAGTTCAAAAACAGGCAATTTATTGTGATGTGGAAAAAAACATGGCACCATAAATGTTAAATTTAAAACAATCTGCAATAATTGCTTTACAGCTATAAATAAACAACATATGGATAGAATAGAACTCAACTTAGAACGTTTGTTAGATACATTTATCAGCAAACTCCCCACCCTTTTCTTAGCACTGATTACATTATTGATAGGATTCTGGCTCATCAAATTTTTAGTCAGGTTTTTAAATAATCACTTGAATAAAGGAAAAATTGACCTTTCACTCTCTAACTTTTTAATCAGTATTTTAAAAGTCATTCTTTATATCCTTTTATTGGTTACAGTTGCATCAACCCTTGGAATAGAGACGTCATCTTTTGTAGCAATTTTAGCCGCTTCTGGTCTGGCTGTAGGTCTGGCCCTTCAGGGGAGTCTTTCGAATTTCGCGGGTGGGGTATTAATCTTGTTGTTCAAGCCTTTTAAAGTAGGTCACTTTATTTCATCCAGCAACAACGTAAGTGGTACGGTACTAAAAATTGATATCCTTTATACTACTTTAAAAGCAGGCAACGGGACTACGATTTATGCACCAAACGGCCCGCTGGCCAATGCAGTTATCAATAATGTTTCAGATAATATAAACAGGATGCAAGAATATAGTATCGGAATATCTTACAATGCCAATATTGATACCGCAAGAAAAGTTATCCTGAATGTATTGACCAATGACCCATTGATTTTAAAAGACCCTGCTCCGGTTGTTCTGGTCTCTTCACTGGGAGATAACGCGGTTAACCTGACAATCAGATCATGGTCTGCCAATGGCGATTTCTGGCCAACTTATCACCGTAATTTTCAATTACTAAAAGAGGCATTGGATCAACATAACATTGGTATTCCTTATCCGCAACGGGAAATACATATTATACCAGCCAGTACGGATTTAACAGATTAGTACTGCCTGGAAGATAACCAGCAAACCTCAAATTAGAAACCCGCATTCCTGCGAAATAACCGCAGAAATGCGGGTTTTCCCGTTTATTCTCTGGCCTTCATTTTTTTTAATCGTATTTAAAAGTAGTAGCTTTACGCCATGAAGCATTTAACTTTCCTTTTATTATTTATAGCCCTATTCGGTAACGTTTCCAAAAGCCAGAATAAAACTGCCAGCATACAGACTTCAACAAAACCCTTCTCATTAGGGATAACTGATGAAATTCAATCCGCTCAATTAGCAGAAAAAAGAATTTTAAATATCTACTTACCTGAAGGTTATGATCAGGATACTAAAGCGACATACCCGGTTATTTATCTTCTGGATGGGTCTGCCAATGAAGATTTTATCCATATTGCAGGCCTTGTTCAATACTGTACGATGATACAGGCCATGCCTAAATCGATTGTTGTGGGTATCGCAAATATTGACAGAAAAAGAGATTTCACCTTCCCTACTACTGTTCAGCAGGATTTAAAAGATTTCCCAACGACAGGAAAATCAGAAAAATTCATGGCCTTTATGGAAAAGGATTTACAACCATACATTCAGCTGAAATACAGAACCAATGACACAAAAACAATTATTGGTCAATCTTTAGGTGGTTTGTTTGCGACAGAAGTTTTGCTAAAAAAACCTGAGCTTTTCAATAACTATATAATTATCAGTCCAAGCTTATGGTGGGATAATGAATCTCTGCTTGCAAAAGCACCTGAGTTATTAAAATCAGGTTCAGCTAAAAACATCAAAGTATATGTTTCTGTAGGTACAGAAGGTAAAGTTATGGAAAATGATGCAGCCAACTTTGCAGGGGTCTTAAAAAAATCGGCAGACCAGAGTTTCCAGATTACCTTTAACCCTATGCCGGCAGAAAACCACCTGACTATTTTGCACCACAGTGTTTATAAAGCATTTGAAGTGCTGAATGCCAAAAAATAATCAGCTGTTATAAGGATGAGAGAAAAGATGTTAAATCTATTCAATTGCTGGAGAAGCCTGGACCCGGCTATGATAAAGACCTGATGATCGACAACAAAGACCTCTTGCTTACGTTATAAATACAGCAATAAGTCAATAAACACAGCAACAAGCCAATAAATGCAGGTATCGCCTTCCATAGATTTGTCAGCAACGCTTAAGCATTATCTCTTTTTAACTACAAAAAGTGAAGAGGTGAAAAAACTGCGTTTGTTTTCTGACGGAAATACTGGAATGGTATTTTCTTTCAAGAACCCGCTGATTTCACATTTTGCCGGCCCGGGTATACCTGTTGAACTTCCGGATTCCTTTATTTACGGTCAGCTGGATTCTTTTCAGGATTTATACTGCCAGGGAGAAACTTCTTTAATGATTATTGTTTTTCATCCTCATGGGCTGAGTCAAATGCTGGGTGTTCCTTCTCAGGAACTTAAAAATCAACGTATAAATGCTGAAGACCTCTTTGGGGCCAAGGGTGCAGCACTTTATGAAAAACTGTCCGACAGCACTGCAATTACCAGTAAAATTACTTTGGCTGAAGACTTTTTCAGAAAACTAATGGCTAGCAGGCAGCTTCCTGATCAGCCATTAATCTTAGCTTCCCTTAACTTTATTACTCAAAATAAAGGTTTACTTCCGGTCAGTAAATTAGCCGCTTTTACTGGCTACCATGAAAGAACACTGGAAAGAGCCTTTATAACCAATATCGGGATCAGTCCAAAAAGATTCAGTACCATTGTAAAACTGCATGTATTTCTGAAACAACTCAGAGATAAACCAATTCAGGAAAACCTGACTGCATTAGGGCATGAGGCCGGATATTACGATCAGCCACATTTAATACGTGAATTCAAGAAACATACAGGGTTAACGCCCGGTCAATATAGCAGTATTGCTGATCCGCTGGCTATCAATTTTCTGAGTTATTAGCCCCATAAACCGGATTATAAAGCTGATTAATCTGGTCACCTGGCTAATTTATCACTTGTCGGATTTGTACATTTTTCTGGAACCCCTACCCGATACCTTTGTCTAAAACAGATAAAGATGGAAAACCTTAAAATTGCTACAGCACAATTTGAGCACAAAAGTGGAGATAAATACTACAACCTGTCGGTTATAGATGATCTGGCCGGGAAGGCTTCTAAAGATGGTGCACAGGTCATTGCTTTTCATGAATGTTCGATAACCGGTTATACTTTTGCCAGAAATCTTTCTAAAATACAAATGCTTGAGCTGGCAGAACTTATTCCTTCGGGAGAAAGTATTTTAGCGCTTACAGCAATAGCAACCAAACATAATATTACCGTTCTGGCTGGTCTTTTTGAGAAAGATGAAGCCGATAATTTATTTAAAGCCTATGTGTGCGTTGACAAAAATGGGTTGGTTGCCAAGTTTAGAAAACTACATCCTTTTATAAATTCTTTCCTTACACCAGGCGATGAATACTGCGTTTTTGAGCTTTACGGCTGGAAGTGCGGAATTTTGATTTGCTATGACAATAACATTATTGAAAACGTAAGAGCAACCAGGCTTTTAGGTGCAGATATTATTTTTATGCCGCATGTGACCATGTGTACGCCTTCTACCAGACCTGGAGCAGGGTTTGTAGATCCGGCACTCTGGGAAAATAGAGAAAATGATCCAACCTCACTCCGCCTGGAGTTTGAAGGGATGAAAGGCCGCGACTGGTTAATGAAATGGCTACCGGCCAGAGCTTACGATAATGCAATTTATACAGTGTTCGCTAACCCGATCGGGATGGATGATGACCAATTAAAAAATGGATGTTCCATGATTATTGATCCTTTCGGAGATGTTCTTACCGAATGCAAAACTTTAGGTGATGATTATGTAATAGCGGTGCTTACCCCTGAAAAATTAATTCAAGCAGGGGGGCATCGTTATATCCAGGCCAGAAGACCCGAGCTTTACAAAGATATTATCGGAAGCCCACATCAATCAGAACAAAAAGTAGTCTGGCTTAGTGAATAACCAGCATATAGCCTACCCCTCTGATATTCACTATCTCTATATTGGGGTCTGATTTAAGATAAGAACGAAGCCTGGAAATAAAAACGTCCAGGCTTCTTCCGGTAAAAAAGCTTTCATACTCCCATAATTCAGATAAGATATCAGCTCTTTTTACGATCTGGTTTTGATGCTCAACCAGCATTCTCAATAGTTCAGATTCCCGGTACGATATCTTTTTTTCTTTCCCATTGCTAGAGAGTTTACTATACACGGTATCAAATTGATAAGCTCCGATAGTATACAGACTTGTACTATTCTTTTCCAACCGCTTTAGCTGTACTTCCATTCTTACAATCAATTCCTCTATACTATAAGGTTTTTTCATATAATCACTTCCGCCAATTCCAAATCCTTTTAGCACATCGGCAGTCTGAACCCGGGCAGTTACAAATATGATGGGAACCTGGTCATCTATTTCCCGGATTTTCCTGGCAAGATCAAAACCATCCAGTTCAGGAACCATGACATCTAGAACAACAATATCTGGTCTGGACTTTGTAAAGTGCTGATAGGCATCTGCGCCATTCGTGTAATGAGTTACACCATACCCTTTGAATTGTAAACAGTCTGAAACAATCTGAGCCAGATCTATTTCATCTTCTACGAATAATATATCGGTCATGTTTTTAAAAGTTTAACAGGAATTAAAATAGTAAAAATACAGCCATTGCCTTCCCGGCTGTAAAGTGAAATCGTACCCTGATGTTGTTCAGCGACTTGTTTAACATAAGCCAGGCCTAAGCCAAATCCTTTAATACGCTGCAATCTTTTATCTGGTACTCTGAAGAACTGATCAAAAACACTTTTCTGATAGACTTCAGGAATGCCAATCCCCTGATCACTCACCGTCAGCGCCCATCCCTTTTTAGTCAGATAACTTCTGATGGTTATTTTGGGCCTGGTCAGGGAATATTTAATCGCATTATCAATGAGATTTCTCACTGCATTTCCAAGATGAATAGGGTCGGCAAGAATTTCGGGAAAATTGTCAGCATATAATTCTATACTAGCCGGATCATCTGCTAAAGAATATTTTTTAATAATTTCTTCTATCAAATGATTCACATTGATCTGCTCTTTAAATAAAACCATTTTATGGTGTTCAAAAACTGAAAGTTCCAGGATCATCTCTATTAGCCTGGAAAGATGATCTAACTCATTTTTTGAGACATTTAAATACAAGCTGGTTTTGTCTTTATCTTCGAGCACTTCATAATTTCTCATTGCTTCAATGGCAACAGAAACCGTTGACAAAGGCGTTTTCAATTCATGGGTCATGTTATTGATCATATCATTTTTTACAACTGATAGTTTTCTTTGCATAAAAATGGTGATCAGCATATAAATAAAACAAGAGGTGGTAAACAAGATCAGTAAAATTGAGGCCCCAAATTGCCATTTCATCTTTTGCAGCACATAGAATAAAGGTGCTTTATAAGGAACTGCCTGGTAAACTTCCGCTTTACCCTGTTCGGTAACTTCGTAATTCCCATCAGGTCTTTTGAGCTCAACAGTCGCAGCTCTTGGTACTGCCTGCAAATCAAGAGTAGTAGCCGCAGGTATGGTTTGAAGCACATCACTTGTAGCTATTGATGTGCTTTGAAAAGCAGCAGGCGCAGTTCCGGGTCCTCTTTGTAAAGCAGCACGGAGGCCACTGGAAGTTCTTTGGAAAGAAGCATGTGTAGATCCGGGTGCTGTAACAGCAATCCTGGGGCTTAAAGTAGTCATACTATCCATTTTTGGATAATATCTTGGCACAACCTTCATTGCTATAGTTGCCGGGTAGGCAACAATAGCCGGTAATCTTGCAGTCCTGCGGGCAAAATCCTGACTGTCAGACGCATTGATGGTAGTTGAATAAGCAATAATAGATTTAGCATTTGTAAGTACCGAAGGGGCATCAGCAGGCATAAACACATCAAAGTCTGTAGAAAAAAGAGGTTGTCCGCTATAATAAGTATAATCTTTGTACAACCAGACCCCTTGTGTAAGTATCACCCCAAGGATACAAAATGTCATGAAGCCTAAGATATATTTAATTCGGTTAGTCATAGTCCGCTAGCTTTTCTCATGCCAGCAAATGTAATTTTCATCTGTTAAGTAATCGTATCACTTAACGTATTTTAACATATTGTAACTTTCATTAACACTATTCCAACTCATATTTGACCAAATAATTTTAGTTAAAATATGAGAAATACCGCTACTATTTACAGGTTAACCTGCCTGGCAATTGTTTTTCCCCTCCTTATTGCCGCCTGTAAAAAGGGAGAACATATCAGCCCGGGAAATCAAGAGGAGATCCATGTGGAAACCGTAGATACCGTTACAGTGAAGGCTTCAACTTTCCTGCTGGATTCTGTACCTACTTCAAATCAAAAGTTGATACTGATTGGCCAAACAGACGATAAGGATTTCGGAAAATTAAAGGCCTCCTCTTATCTGCAACTTACCCCTCCTGCGTTAACTGATGCTCTTATTCCAAAAGGTGCTGCTTTCGACACGTTTACCATTGTATTAAAGTATAATAAGTACTTCTCTGGTGATACCCTCGCTCCCCAGAAATATGCTGTCCACCGGATGACAGAAGACATGATTTTGCGTAAAATCCCCGGACCGGTAGAAAATGAAGAAGTACCCGTTTATGTAAAAGGACAGGCTTTATATAGTACCACGACCTTCAAACACGATGCTGCCCCAATTGGAAATCTCGACTTACAGGTAAAGCCTGCTAGTGGAGACAGTGTGATCATTACGCTGAATGAAGCACTGGGAAGAGAGTTTCTGGATTTAATGACTAAAAAAGATCCTCGTTTTGCGAGTGAAGAAGAATTTCTTAAATATTTCAAAGGAATGGTTTTTAAAACCACCCAAGGCAATAGCATCACCGGGTTTAAAGCAGACCAGGTTAAAATGTACCTGGGTTACAACTACTTCGATGCGGCAGGCTTTTCCAAAAAAGGCAGGGTAACCTTCTCAGGAAAATTCACAGATTATCAATTTAATCATTTTGATACTGACAGAAGCCAGACCAAACTCAGTGCACTGAGCCGTACCAACCGTGAAATCAGTTCAGAACGTACGGGTCAGCAACTTTTTTTACAGGGAGGTACTGGTTTAGTAACTAAACTCAAATTCCCGACACTGGTAAATTTCCTGAATGAAAGCAAAAAAGTGGTGAACAAAGTAGAGTTACTGATTGAAACAAAGCCTACCTATTATTCAATTTTCAAAGCACCGCCTTCACTCCTGCTCTGGGTAGCAAATTCGGCCAATGTCCCAAAAATGGTGTTGCCGAACAATTACAAAGAAGGGGATCAAATTGCAGCATTTGAGCCTGGTAATGATGTAGGCTCAACAGGAAAATACAAATTTCTGCTCACACAGTATACTGACCAGTTAAAAAAAGGAACTTATAAGACTAACTCTTTAATGCTCAGTGTTCCGGCAGATCAGCTATTGGGTTCATTAAACAGGGCACAGCTCTCTACCAGTGAAACTGCCTTGTCCATCAAGCTTATAATTACATACACTAAATATTAAATTCTAAAAAAATGATTAAAAAACTATTATCAGCTTCCTTTATGATCGCCATTTTATTATTGGGAAGTTGTAAGAAGGACAAAAATGAAGACCCTAAAGAATGGGTAAAAGGATCGGATTTTGAAGGCTCTCCCCGCAGCGCGGCAGCGAGTTTTATTATAGATGGAAAAGCTTATGTAGCCGGAGGGTTTAATGGTGATAAACGGTTGAATGACCTTTGGATGTATGATCCTAAATTAACAAACTGGTTTAAAATTGGTGATACTGGTTTTCCAGGTGATGCCAGGAATTATGCGGTCGGATTTAGTGTAGGTGGTAAAGGGTATGTAGGAACTGGTACAGATGGAACTAATTCTTTCAAAGATTTCTATCAGTTTACGCCAGAAACCAAACAGTGGAAAAAGATTGCAGATTTTCCGGGTGACGCACGGTATGGCGCAATTGCCTTTTCAGGCAGTGGCAAAGGATATGTTGGATCAGGAACTTCAATTAATGGTGATCTTAAAGATTTTTACAGCTATAACCCCGCCTCAGACAGCTGGACGCAGGTAACAAGTTTACCAGGTACAAAAAGGGCTTATGCTTTTACTTTTACAATCGGGGATCTTACTTATATCGGCAGTGGTTCCAATAACGGCGCAAACCTGTCAGATCTATGGAGTTACAATACAGCCAATGATGTCTGGACAAAAAAGAATGATATCTATAGAGATGATAAAATTGAAAGTAATAAAAAGTATCAATATGATCTGAGACGCAGATCTGCTGCGACCTTTACCATTGGCCAGAAGGCTTATATTACCGGAGGAATAACCAGCGGAATAACCGGAACAACCTGGGCTTATGATCCATCGATAGATTATTGGGAACAACACCAGGATTTTGGAGGGGTTGCACGTGAAGCAGCAGTTGGTTTCGGTATCGCAGACAAGGGTTACGTGACCATTGGCAAAAACGGAAGTCACTTCGATGACCTTTGGATATTCACCCCTAACAAATAATAAAAAGTATTATTTAATAGATTAATTAACTGACCGCCATCCAATAAGGCGGTCAGTTTTTTCAATTTATTTATTTGTTGTAAGTATCCCAGTTCACTTCACTCGAAGGTCTTTCTAATTGTGTAAATACGCTTCCTCCATCCAATGTAATATTGATTTCATTCAATCGGTTATATCTTCTTAAATCAAACCAACGATGTCCAGCAGGCTCAAACCATAGAGAATATCTTCTTTGAAATAAGATTTCAGTAATTAATGCGTCCAGGTTCTTCTCGCCACTATAAACTGCAAGATTAGCTGAAGTCCTGATTCTGTTGATTGCTGTGACCGCATCATCGAAACGGCCCAACTGAGCTGAAGCTTCTGCATAAATCAAGATCAATTCTTCATTCCTGATATAAGGAACAGGCGAAGTATTTGATGTCCAGCGTTTATCCTGATATAAACTGGACAACGGAATAGTTCCCACCGTATTAATCAATGGGGTAGTCCTCACAAAAATCTTCCTTGTAATTCTGGAATCACCCGGCAAAGCATCTTTCACAAAAGATGGATGTACAACAGGTAAATTACTTACATTGGCATTCAATACATAATAAAATGGGTTAAACGGTTCTGGCGGAGCTCCGTAAACATGAGCAGGCCCCAGATCCAGATCACCAGAAAGGTTGAAAAAGGATAGTTTCAGCGCGTCTAATGCGCCTTGCCAGTCTTTTTGATAAATCGCAGTCCTCGCTGCCAATGCCCGGTTAACTTTTGCCAGTCCGGCGGGCGAGCTGAAAGGGGCATAACCGGCAGTCAGTTTAAAGGGTAAGGTCGTCCCTGCTTTTATTAAATCAGTATAACCATCCGATAAAATAGACTGAATTGCTTTTAAGGCTTCTTCATAAGAAACAAAAGGACCTGGTTTCATTTCATTGGAAACATCTATCCTGATTCCATTTTTATATTGTGAATTTGCCGGCACGAGGTATTGATAACCCTGGATAGTTTTAGCAAATCCGGTATAGGATAATTTTTGTTCCGCTGTAATTGCCGGAGTATTATTTACAGCACGGATCAGTACATCGGCTTGCTTAATAGCTTGATAAGGGCTCACATAAATACTGGATACGCCAAAGAAATCTCCATCCGGCTTTCTTCCACCTAAGCCGAGCCAGAACTGCACGTTCCTGGAATCATTGGAATTAAAGTACCAGACGTCTCTTGCGAAAGTACCAAAAGCATTTTGAGCAGCGATCACATAATCTGCACTCCTGGATTCCAGTCCAGAAACCAGATTTTGTAATTGTGCGCTATTTGCATTGTCAGTCACACTAACAATAGATGGGTTATTTGGGTCCGGAATGTTATCAAGTTTGCAGGACGCAACAAATAAAACAAAGCCAAACGTGATATAAGTAATAATTGATTGATTTTTCATCTGAATATTTTTTTGAGCTTAAAATTCTACTCTTACGTTAAATAAAAACCTTTTTGACGAAGGATAATTGAACAAGTCTGTTCCTGTATTAATAGCATTGGTTCCAAAACTTGAAACTTCAGGATCGTATCCTTTATATTTAGTAATCAGGAATAAATTGCTGGCTGAAACTCCAAAACGAACATTTTGAACCGTATTTTTAAAGACCCTCTGCGTGAATACTTGTGGCAAGCTATAACTCAATGCGACTTCTCTTAAACGGACATAACCAGCATCCTGAACATAAACCCCTGCTCCGGTACCTTGTCTGTCTTTCCCATTTGAAATTCCATTGTGGTTATAATCTTCATTCCAGTCGGCAGAAGTTCCACCGTTATCAGTATTATATAAAGTGATATTCATGATATCCCCTCCTTTTTTCCAGTCGATTAGTGAAGAGAAGGTAAATCCATTCAAAAAGGAAATTGTATTGGTCCAGGAAGTCTGAAAATCGGCCTGAGAATTACCATATACAGTATAGTCTCCATTAGCCAGTTTTGGAACACCAATGATTGTAGTTGGAGAATATCCTTCTTTAATCAGGTAGGTGCCATAACTTGGTCCATAAACTCCTGTGGTATAAGAAGGCACATCGAGCTTAGTGAGCTTACTGGTATTTTTCCAAAAGAGTAAGCGGCTTGTCCAGGTGAAGTTTTTACTGGAGAATGGTGTACCACTTAAGGCAAACTCTACCCCATGATTCACCAGATCTGCAGCATTCACTTTTTTAGTGGTGATCCCGCCTGAGCCTGCAAGTGTCAAGGTCTGGATCAGATCAGTTACTTTTTTGTTATAATAAGTACCTTCCAGCACAATACGGTCACTTAAAAAGCCAATATCAGCTCCTAATTCCAGCTCTCCAGCACGTTCTGGTTTGATATCCGGATTTCCTGCTGAAGCAGAAACTACTGAGCCCACATTCCCGCCAATAACAACAGGGTTAAGTGAAGAGTAGATATCACCAAAACCCGGAACGCCACCAGTTTGTCCATAAGCAGTCCGCAATTTCAACTGACTAATGACCGGGAATTTCCAGAACTCAAATTTGGTCAGATTTACAGCTACGGAAGCCTTAGGGAAGGCATAAAACTTATTCGCATTGCCGTTCAGTGTGGATTTATCAAAACGGACTCCCAAAGTAGTGATTACTTTATCTTCATAATTGATTTCTTCTTGTGCAACGGTACCAAAATCTTTAACAGTCTGGTCTCTTTGCTGAAGCAGAGATTGGATGGCAGCTTGCGAAAGATTTTGTTGTCCGGCTACAAGCCCTCTGCCTCTGTTCAGAATCGAGTTGGCTTGTGTCTGTAAAAAGACTGCACCGACCTGCGTATTGAAATGCACTTTATTAACTTGTTGCCCATAGATTAAAAAGGCCTGAACATTTGCATTGATATCAGTTTCATTCCCTAATACGATATCACCCGGATTAGCCAGACTTTTTTGAGATTGAATATTGTCTGGAAAATATTGTTTGGAACGGCTGCCCAGGTAGTCTACTCCACCTTGCAAAGCTAATTTCAGATTTACATCTTTCTTTTGCAGTAAATAAACATTCAAGTTAGCCGATTGAATAAAGCGGTTGATTTTAGAATTATTAATGGCCTTATCTCTCAGTTCGAGCGGATTTTGATTTTCAGAATATGGATTATCCGGATAAACGCCGTTTACTGGTCTTGGATCAAAATAATTTGGCGTATAGCCAATAATATAACCTAAACTAGTTCCGGACAAGTTTTCATTCCCCGTAAAACCACGATCACTATTGGAATTCAGATAATTAGAAGTCAATGAAAAATTGATCCAATCATCGAATTTATGGTCAAGATTTAACCGGATAGATTTCTTATCAAAGCCTGTGTATTTGATAATTCCATTCTCTTTTGCGACATTTCCTGAGATATAAAACTTAGTTTTTTCGTTACCACCTGATATACTCAGATTACTATTCAGCAGTATCGGGGTTTCTCCATAAATCAGTTTTTCATAAGCTGTTATCCCATTGTTGGCCACCGCATCCTGATAACGTTTCAATTCGGCAGGTTGTGCTGAAGCAGGAAAATAGGACTTAATTTTATCTTCGTTCCAGGAAGCAATACCTACATAGCGCTGTATTTTAGAAAATCCAATGTCCTGGCTCAGGCTCACTCTTGTTTTACCTGCTTTACCTTTTTTTGTGGTGATAATAATAACTCCTGCATTAGCTCTGGTTCCGTAGATAGCAGAAGCTGAGGAGCCTTTCAGAACTTCTACACTTTCTACATCGTCAGGATTAATGTCAGCGATTCTGTTTGCGCCATCATCTTCACTCTGACTTGCGCCCGTAAGTGACCCTCTTCCGGTTCTCAATGTATTGTTGTTCAGATACACACCATCAATGATATAAAGAGGCTGAGAGGCACCTTGTAAAGAGCTGATTCCGCGTAACTGAACAGAGATCCCACCGCCTGGCGCACCACTGTTTGCTCTGATATTAGCTCCGGGAATTTTCCCATATAAAGCTTTATCAATGGTTTGAGGAGGCGTAGTACCGGTCAGCTCTTTGCTGGAAATCGTTGTAACAGCATTAGCCAGATTAGATCTTTTAATACTGGAAGCCAGCCCGGAAACCACGACTTCTTCTAAGGAAGAAATACTTTCGGTCAACTGAATATTGAGCGGGCCGTCTTTCACAGCCGCCGCCTGCTGGTCTAAATAACCAATTGCCCGGAATATTAAAACTGAAGAAGATGGGACATTGACGGTATAATTTCCATTGCTATCAGTGGTAGCGATCCCCTTCCCCCCTTTTAGAGAAACGGAAACGCCAGGAATTCCCAGACCGTCACTGATTGATTTTACGTGTCCGGAAATGGTGAGGTTTTGTGCGGATAGCAGCCGTGGCACAAATAATAAGAGTACGGAAAATAATAAAATTTTAGTAAATTTTAACTTCATGATCAATTTTGTGTGTTTGATTTATTATGGATAAAAAAACATTATCATGGCCTTATTTAATCAGGAAATTTTTGACATAGGAATTCCTCCGGCCAGGATAACCGCTGATGAAATAAAACATTAAAAGACAATGTGGATCAAGCCCTTATGGGCAGAAATAGTTGATTAGCGACAACAACGAATAGCCGCGTTAAGAGGAGGATACTGAACAGGTTTCATGCTTAATAAATTAGGGATAGCTAGTGACGTCATTTGAACGCAATGTTTAATTATCCGGCAAACATACTGATTAATCTACTAATTCCATAGACTTAATTAAAACAAGCGTATCCGTAAATAATTCTTGCAGAATTAAATTTTTATGTTTTACTTTGTAATTCAAAGTTCTTTTAAAATGCAAGAAAAAGATATTTATTCAGAGCTGAGTTCTATCCGTAACCTGATGGAACGTTCTTCCAAATTCATCTCCCTTAGTGGTTTATCAGGGATTATGGCTGGAATATATTCATTAATCGGTGCATTTGTAGCTTATAAAATAGTCTATAATGCGCAGGGTATTTTGCAATATAGAGACAGTTACATCAGTGAATCACAGATTTTATGGCAATTGACTAGTATTGCTGCTTGTGTTTTAGTGCTTTCTTTAGTGACGGGAATTTGGCTGACTATCCGTCAGGCGCGTAAAAAAGGGGAAAAATTCTGGAACCCGGTAAGTAAACGCTTATTAGTAAACATGACCATCCCCCTGGTAACAGGCGGACTATTTATCCTGATCTTGCTGATCCGCGGTGAATATGCAATTATTTCCTCTGCTTGCTTGATTTTTTATGGTCTCGCCCTTATTGCTGCAAGCCATTACACCTTATCTGATGTAAAATGGCTTGGATTTAGTGAGATTATTCTGGGTTTAGTGGCGGCCCTGGTCCCAGGTTACGGAATTGTTTTCTGGACTATTGGTTTTGGTATCCTGCATATTCTTTATGGTTCAATCATGCACTTTAAATACAATCAGTGAAAATTTCCCTGGAATCTTTCGATAAAGCTTTTGAAAACCGGTTACGCCTGCAAATTATGAGCGTACTGGTTGCTAATGCGTATTACGATTTCAATGCGTTGAAAGAGCTGCTGAATGCAACAGACGGTAATCTTGCCTCCCATCTCAAAGCGTTGGAAAAGGAAGAATACATTACTGTTACCAAAAGTTTCATCGGCCGTAAACCTAATACACAATATGCTGCTTCGGCAAAAGGTATCCTTGCGTTTAAAAAACACCTGGAAGCACTTGAAAATTTAATCAAACAACAAAGGAAATAACCTTTTTTTTATCTATCTACTTTGAATTTCAAAGTACTTTCAAATCATCAATATGAACTATCAACAAGAAAAACAAAACAATGGATTCAGAACTTGGTTCTCGGAATCCGTGATCGTAAAGTTATGTCTTATAGGCGTTTTAACTTTACTCCTGCTCATTCCTTCGAGCCTGGTACAGAATTTAATTGTAGAAAGACAGGCCAGACAACAAGAAGTGAACAATGAAATATCAGATAAGTGGTCCGGGAGTCAATTGGTGGAGGGCCCGATTTTAGTCATTCCTTACAAAACCACAGTTAACCACAAGGACAGCGCAGGAAAGGTGACTATAAAAGAAATGGTAACCAATATCTACATCATGCCCGAGACCTTAAATATTACCGGGAAAGCAGAACCGCAATTGTTGCATCGCGGAATATTTGATGCAGTGGTTTACAATTCAAAGATCAGGGTAAATGGAAAATTCAGTGCGATGGAATTGAGAAAGTCTGGTATTAACCCCGATATGGTTCAATGGGATAAGGCAAAGGTAGCTATTGGGTTAAGCGATCTGAAAGGTTTAAAAAACAATCCGGTTATTAAATTAGCAGGTAAAGATTATGCTGTGGAGCCAGATTTCACTACACTTTCTTTATTTACGAATAACCTGATTATCCAGCCTGATCTGAGTGCTGGTAAAAACACCGCATTGGATTTCAGTTTCGACCTGGATTTAAGAGGTAGTAATGAGCTTAGTTTCCTCCATATTGGAAAGAGCACAACCGTGAAAATTGACGGAAGCTGGGGTAATCCGAAATTTACAGGACGTTACCTTCCGGAACAGCGCAATGTATCGGCTAATGCATTTTCAGCAACCTGGAAAATGCCCTATTTTAACAGACCATTCTCTCAGCAGTGGATTAATGAAAATACAACCCTGGTTAACGTTCCTGCAATCAAAGAAAATCCAATGCAGGAAATTTCAGTACAGTCACCTTTAAAAGATGGCTCTTTTGGTGTCCAGTTCATTCTTCCTGTTGATCAGTATCAAAAGACGATGCGTTCGGGTAAATATTCAATTCTAATTATTATGCTAACTTTCATTTCCCTGTTTTTCACAGAATTGCTGAACAAAAGAAAGGTACATCTTTTACAATATGTGCTGATTGGTGCAGCTATGATTATTTACTATACATTACTGCTCTCATTTAGTGAGCGTGTTGGTTTTAACCTTGCTTACCTGATTGCTTCGGTTGCGACGGTTTCGCTGATTGGAAGTTTTATCGCGGCTTTATTGAAGAACAGGAAACCTGCGATGATATTTGTAGGGATCCTGACTATTTTCTACGGATTTGTTTACGTGATCATCCAATTACAGGACCTGGCTTTGTTATTCGGAAGTGTTGGCTTATTTATTATCGTAGCTGCATTGATGTATTTATCTGCTAAAATAGACTGGAACAGAAATCCTTTGGCAGAGATTTCAGATTCCGAACAAATGGAACATCCGACAACAACTATGGAAACAGGAACAGCAAAGGCCTCACAGGCAGAAATAATACCAACAACAAAACAAGAATAAGATATTCTCCTATAAGTCAGGGATCCCGGAAGGCCAGGTTTCCTGACTTTCCAGGGTTCCTGACTTTTCCGGGTTTTTTAAACTTCTGATTTTTTTAAACTTCAACCCCAATCCATATGTTTAGTTTTAACAAGTATTACTTTGGACTTACTGTTTTATTATTTATGACAGAAGCCTTGATTGCCTTATATGCACATGACCAATTTATCCGCCCCTATGCTGGAGATTTCCTCATTGTGATCTTTCTGTTTTGCCTGGTTAAGGCCTTTGTAAAAGCACCTTCAAATCGGGTAATCGTCAGCGTTTTAACCTTCTCTTATTTGATCGAAGCAACTCAATATTTTAACCTCGTCCATCATCTGGGACTGGATCAGTCAAAAATAGCTCCATTGATTTTAGGCAATCATTTCAGCTGGATAGATATGGTTGCTTATACTTTAGGTGCAATTGTTATTTTTAGTCTGCAATCATCTCCTGAGGCCTCACTCCCAGTACGTTGAAAAACGTATTGCTGAAAGTAGAGACACTATCGTATCCGACTTTGATCGCGGCACTTTTCACATTTTCGCCAGAAACCGATAATAATTCTACCGCCTTAATGATTTTGTATAGCTTGATATAACCGGCGACAGTAATCCCGATATCTTGTTTAAATAATCTTTCCATCGTACGTGCAGAAAGGTTAAATTGAGCAGCAACTTCTGGTATTTTAATATCCTCAGCTACATTTTCAGTCAGATAGTCGATCATACTCGCAATTCTTGGATTTTGTGGAACGGGCAAAACCAGCGGCAAAGAAGTATCAAATGTTAAAGGAAGTATACCAATCAGCGCTTTCAGGAAATCAAATTCCAGTGGGTCTTCCTCTTCAAGTCTTGACCATTGTTCGGTAAAAAGGATCATCTCTCTCAGCACTTTAGGAGTATGAAAGATATTGAGTTCTTTAAAAAAAGGATGATCAGCAGTTTTACTCAAAAAAATACAGCGCAGGTATACCGGGCTTACTGGTGCAGAAGTTTTATGTAAAAGTCCGGGTGGTATCCATGCACAATGGTGTGTTGGCAGCAGGTACGTTCTTTCAGGCGTATGCAGATATTGCACTCCTTTTTCCACGAAAATGAGTTGTCCCATATGATGAGAATGCCACTCGTCAGAGAATTTCCAATCGGCTTCATGCCATACATAGGCTTCCTTTTCAACGCTGTCAACTGTCAGGTGGCAAAATCTTGATCTTTCCATTTGTCGTATTATAACATGCTATTGGCAAATATAGACATTTAAAGACATCCGGCTTTCCCTACTTTTGTCATC
Source organism: Pedobacter sp. UYP1 (assembly GCF_040547305.1). Taxonomy (NCBI): domain Bacteria; kingdom Pseudomonadati; phylum Bacteroidota; class Sphingobacteriia; order Sphingobacteriales; family Sphingobacteriaceae; genus Pedobacter; species Pedobacter sp. UYP1. The sequence goes on from NZ_JBEPPL010000003.1 coordinate 205,847, forward strand.
AATTAATAAACACAAAATGAATTCAATAAATACAATGCGTATAAAAACAAGCTTACTGATCTTATTATGCTTGTTTAGCGCCTCATTTTTAAAAGCACAAAGTAAAATGAAAGATGAACATTCAACTTTAAAGGTTTTGGTACTGTTCAATACAGTCAATGGTGGGACTTACAAAATGGCTCAGGAAATCGCTGCTGGGATTGAAGATTTTCCAGGCGCAAAAGCAGTATTAAAACAAGTACCCAGAATAAAACCATTAGATAATGAAGCAAAACAGCCCTTCGCTGCCATTCCTTATGCGCATATAAATGAATTACCTGAATATGATGCCATAGCATTCGGGTCTGCTGTCCATTTTGGAAACATGAGTGCTGATATGCGCTATTTCCTGGATCAGTCAGTTAGCATCTGGACTTCGCGCAAGCTGGAAGGAAAACCTTCGACAGTATTTATGTCTGCGGGTAGCGGTGCAGGCAGAGAAGCTGCGATACTTTCTTTCTGGAATACCCTGGCTATCCATGGAATGATAATCGTTCCTACTGGAATTATGGGCACAGCTGAAATAGATAAAACTATTCCTCAGGGAAATACTGCTTTCGGTGCATCCTCCCTCGCAGGTATCCCGAATAGTGTAAGACCTTCGAAAGGGGAATTACATATTGCCAGATTACAAGGTTATGCATTGGCTAAAGCGGCAAAAGGTTATCAATTGACAGGAGGAAATTCTGGTCAGACTGCGATAGTATCAAAAGACGTCGAAAAAGCGAGCATGATAGAAGCTAAATTGAAGGAGCTGAATATCGTTCTGCCAAAAGCACCTGCACCAGTTGGAAATTATAAACCTTACCGTATTTCAGGAAAACAGGTTTTCATTAATCAGATTGCATTAAACAATGGGAAAGTAGATCATCCGGGTTTGATTGAAAAGGAAGTTACTGAAGAACAGGCAAAACTAGCGACCAGGCAAACGCTGTTAAATGTACTGGCAGTTTTAAAAGAAGCAACAGGAGGTGATCTGGATCAGGTTAAGCAAGCAGTACAATTAACTGGTTATTTTTACACTTCAGCTGGTTATACGAAACATGCAGTTTTAATGAATGAAGCTTCTAACCTTTTGGTAAAGATCTTTGGAGAAAAAGGCATGCACACCAGGGCTACTGTTGGTGCATCTTCACTGCCGATGAATTCAGCTGTAGAGATTCAGGCTGTTTTTGAATTAGAGTGATATTTTCCTGTAGCTAAAAAGTGTTACTGATTTGTAAGAATTAGCAATGTGCATTTCTTGCACATTGCTAATTCTTAATTTCATTCTATTTGAAATGTTGTTAAATCCTTAATGCAGTCTCGCAGTCCGTTCCAACCATATCTTCTTATACCGGGCTTTGTATTCCTTCGATAAAAAGGACCTCTCGATTAAATCAAAAACTTCAACCTGCTTACCGGTAAACTTATGTATGATCCTGGTAAAAACTTTCATACTTAATCCAAGTGAACTTGCATCCGTCAAAAAATGGGAAAAGAATACGACTAGTAATAAGGATAAGCGATGAGAGGCAATGTTTGACTTACAGGTTTTGAATCTTTACTTCTTAAATAAACCTCATCATAGATGAAACTATAGCCGTTATCATTCTTCTCAAGAGAGCCGGCAAGCGTCTCATTATAAAATATCTTTGCTTTATTCGTCATGACCCGGCTCTTTATCAATTACGACCACTTGTTTGCCAAACATGTTCAACACATTGTTCACTTTATCAAGCTGAACAGTCGTTTTTCCCCTTTCCAGTTCACGTAAAAATCGTAACCCAACACCAGCTTTAAAAGCCAATTCTTCTTGGGAAAGGCCGTGCTTTTTTCTGGATTCTTTAATAAATGCAATAATTGACTCCATAATAATACCCTTACGGGTATTATTATAGTAACCTTAAGACAAACTATTACGCTCGGGATATTTAATCTCTTTAGCTATTGACCATCACAAGTTTTTTACCACGAGTGTGGTTTCTCTCCATCAAATCATGTGCTTTTCTAACTGTTTCAGCACTTAAATTACCAACCACATTTACATTCGGAACGGTTATTTCATCAGCCGCTATTAATTCCGTAATTATCCGAAGAAATTTATTAGTTTCAATTTCCGCATATACTGCGATATTTAAGATATTGGCTGCTTTGTCGAATAAAATTTCCCGTGTAGTCTGAGTACCAAAAAAGGTAACATCCAGATAATTACCATTTATTTTCAGAACCCGTGCTGTTGTCTCGGAAATTTCTCCGCCTACGAGATCTACCACATGATCAAATTCCTTCCCTTGATTAGCTTTCAATATAAGCTGTTCAAAATCAGGGCTATTGTAGTCTATGATATTGGTCTCTAAAATCCCCAACTCTTTTAATGTATTTATGCTCTCCGGATTTCCTGCCGTAACTACAATATTGTTTATTTTGTAATGTTTGAGCAAAAGAATCAGGAAACGGCCTACCCCTCCTGAGGCCCCATTAATAAAAATACGCTCATCCGCTTTATAATTCATTCTATTGTAACATGACCATGCAGTCATTCCCGATACTGGTATGGAGGCTGCCATCTCAAAATCAATATTCTCAGGCTTATGCACCAGCTCATGGAAAGAAAGTGCTATAAATTCAGCATAGCTGCCATTCGATCCTTTTTGTATGGAGCAGGCAATAACCTGATCACCTATTTTAAAACCTTTCACATCTTGCCCTGCCTGAGCAATAATTCCAGAGAATTCTACGCCCAATATCGAACCGACCATCAGTTCTTTTTCTCTAAGACCTTTTCGCATCTGGTAATCAAGCGGATTAAAAGCCGTAGCCATGATTCGTATCAGCACTTCGTCGCTTTTAATCACAGGCAGGTCAACTTCTGCAAATTCAAAATTATTCACCTCACCAAATTCCTTTAATACTACTGTTTTCATCTTTTTCATCTTTGTTATAAGTATTTTTGTAAAGGTAAATAACCCCTTAAAGCGATTGCTATGCTCACTAAATTGGGAGTTACTCACAAAAAAAGAAGTTCGTATGAGAAAAGAGAATTCATCTAATGCAATAAATAAGGAATTTCTGCACAGATCGTGTAAGGTCAATGAAGCAATGGACTTGATCTCAGGAAGATGGAAAGCACTGATCATTATATTTATAGGAGAGAAAACAAATCGCTTCAGTTTACTCAAAGCTGTATTAGGCAATATTTCTGATCAGACACTAGGTCGTCAACTCAAAGAATTAGAGAACGCAAAATTGATTACCAAAACTATAATTCCAGGGGTACCTGTCAGAGTGGATTATGAGCTTACTGAAAAAGGTGAATTGCTGCTGCCTATATTAGATGCACTGGAAGAATGGAGCATAACTTAAAATTAGTAATTTGCGATCAATTAATACTGGTTGCCAGGCGCGAATAGTTTTTCAAGAAACGGAGTCTCGCCAATGGGCTTTCAGGTAGCCATGAGTGGATTTATATCTGGAAATACCAATAGCTTCATAACTTTTTTCAGCCTGCCTGATTGCCATCTCTTCAGTTTCAGCCATGACAATCAGCCATTTTAGCTCCCCGGCTTTTGTACAGATCCGATCTACATGGAAATTTTTGATCTCCATAAGCTCTGGAGAATGCGCTTTACCTTCAGAAAAATATACCTTAAATAAATTCATAGGCTGAATGAAGCCTGATTTAGTCAGCCTCACTAAGTATAAACGTAAACTAAAATGTTTTATATATCATAGTTTTGTCATTTGGATAATTTTAGCGATTCAGTTCAGTGGCGATATCAGCCAGATTCCTCAATCCTTTATCGAGCTGATCATTCCATGGCATCCCATAGTTCAGACGCATACAATTAGCAAATTGATTTTGTAAAGTAAACAGCCCGCCCGGCGCAATACTAACACCTTTTTTGACAGCCTGATCGTACAACTGAATCGTATCTATTTTTTGATCAAACTCCACCCACAAAACCATCCCTCCCTGCGGTCTGCTCACTTTTGTTCCTTCGGGAAAATAATCATTAATAGCGCGGATGTATTGCAGGCTATTGGTATGCAATGTATTTCTCAGCTTACGCAAATGATGTTCGTAACGCCCTGTTTCCAGGAAGTTTGCAATAACTTCCTGCGTAATATTTGTAGAAGCAATTGCATGAAAAAGTTTCATTCTCAGAATTTCTGACTTAAATTTTCCAGGTGATATCCAACCTACCCGATAACCTGGCGCCAGCGTTTTTGAAATGGAGCTGCACCAGAGTACTAATCCACTTTCATCATAAGTTTTACAGGTGTTAGGACGGTTGGTCCCAAAGTAAATATCTCCATAAATATCATCTTCTATTAAAGGCACATTGTGTTTTTGTATTAGTCTCACAACTTCCTTTTTATTTTCATCAGGCATTAAACTACCTAAGGGATTGCTAAAATTACTTACCAGCAGACACAAGTTAATTTTATTCGCTTCCAGCGCTTTTTTCAAGGCATCTATTTCGATCCCGGTTTGCGGATGTGTAGGTAGTTCCATCACTTTCAGGCCAAGGCTTCTGGCCAATTGTAAAACCCCAAAATATACCGGACTTTCCACTGCAATAGTATCCCCTGGTTTGCCCAGTGCCATCATTGCATAAGAAATAGCATTGATACAACCATTGGTCGTAATGATATTTTCATGGCTCAAGTCTGGTATTGTGAAAGCATGCCGGGCAATTTGCTTTCTTAATTTCTCGTTCCCTTGAATTTCTCCATAAGCAGTACCGCTGCCTTTTAACTCCCGCATGGCCTGGATCATCCCTTTATTTAACTTTGCTATGGGCAGCAGTTCATCGGCCACAACAGCATGAGCCAATGTAATACGCATCGGAGCCGCATTATTGTAAACTTTTTCCAGTAAGTCTTCGATCTGGATCTGACTGGTTTCAGAGTTGGGTTCACTGATTTTTGGTAGTGCTGGAATTCGCTTTAAAGAACCGCTTATATAATACCCTGACTTTGGCCTGGTTTCAATAAGCCCCTTACTTTCTAGCTCGTAGTAGACTTTTATAGCGGTAGTCTGACTTGTTCCATAGCGTTTACAAAATTCACGGAGTGAAGGAAGTTTGTCGCCAATAGCCAGTACATTATTTTTAATCTGCTGTTCTAATGCCTTTGCTATCCGTTGGTACAAATGATCCTTTTGGGCTAATTTATTTTGCATGATCCTCAACTGCTATGCTCAAATATAACAAAACTGCATCTGCATTCATAGTAATATTTACCTTAACTTTGCCTTAATTAATAAAGAAAGTAGTTATACAGAAAATTCATTATGGAAATTACACCTAGCACCACTAAAGACATTGACGCCATATTCGGCCTTTACGACCAGGCAACTGAACATATGAAAAAAGTAGGTCTTTTATTCTGGCAAGGATTTGAAAGATCACTTATTCAGAAAGAAATTGATGAAAACAGGCATTATAAGATCATGGTTGATGGACAACTCGCCTGTACTTTTTGCATTACGCTTAATGATCCGGCCATCTGGAAAGAAAAAGACAAAGATCCATCAGTTTACATCCACCGTATCGCTACAAACCCCTCATTAAGAGGTAATTCATATGTAAAACATATTGTTGCCTGGGCAACTCTATATGCAAAGGAAAATCAACGTTCTTTTGTCAGACTGGATACTGGAAGTGGTAATGATAAATTGAATAATTACTATATCAGCTGTGGCTTTAACTACCTGGGTGTTACACAACTGGATGATGTCAGCAGCTTACCTGCGCATTATAAGCACGGTTCTTTTAGTCTGTTTGAAATTCAACTAAACTAAGCAAGATGAACGATCAGACGAATCTGGAGATCCTGCCTGCGGGTTTGCCTGTTCCTGAGGATGATGGAGCATGTAGTCATCTGTTAGGATTAACTATGCCTGAACTATCGTTGCGCAGTACGCATGGCGAATTAGTAACGCTTTCGGGGATGAAAGGCCGTTTGGTCATTTATTGTTATCCGATGACCGGGCCCGCAGAAGTCCCGCTTCCTGAAGGCTGGGATGCGATTCCGGGTGCCCGGGGTTGTACACCACAAGCCTGTTCCTTCCGCGATCATTATCAGGAATTGAGACAATTGAATACCAAGGTTTATGGAATAAGCACGCAATCAACCACAGATCAGCTGGAGTCAAAAGAAAGGCTGCATCTTCCTTTTGATTTGTTAAGCGATGAAAACCTGGAATTTACAAAAGCTTTAAACCTACCACTTCACCTGGTAGGTAACCTTAAGTATTTGAAACGGGTTACCCTGATCTTTGAGGACGGAATAATCACCAAATATTTTTATCCTGTTTTTCCTCCTGATAAAAATGCAGAAGAGGTATTGGAATATTTAAGATAAGAGTGGATTAATCCACTCTTTAAAACCCTGCCTTTTCCATGAATTCTAAAACTTCTCCATTCGGACTATAAACCAATGAATTACGTACCGTAATAGCTGGATTGCCCAAATGCAGCACCATCGGTTCAAGACAAGCTGTTGCTCCACCTGCAATAGCTATTTCATAGGCTTTTTTTGAATCCTTAACGGTCAGGCAAATATGCAGTAAAGCCGTTTGAACGAATTCTTCCTTTGCTAGTTTTTTCCTTCCCTGCGCGGGAATATCAGCTTGGTTATCATAGATTTCAAGATAACTTAAGCCATCAGGCGATTTGAGCATCGCCGCCTGTTTAAGTTTAAACTCTGGTAATGACCAGGTGTGACCAATGGTATATCCCATGACTTCGGTGTAAAACTGAACAGTCTGTTCAAAATTTTCTGCTCTGATTGCAATATGGTGTAAGCCTGTCAGGCCGATATCATCTTTTAGTGTTGCCATAATTTAAGAATTTATCTTCAAATTTACAGCCGGAAGCGCTTATAGTAATGAACTTACAAAATTGTAAGCGATCAGGTTTCCTGTTCATCAAATGAGAAAAATTACTTCGACCAATTATATCAATGCACAAAAATTACATGGGTTATGCGATGCAGCGTATACTTTATCGCAACTAAGTGGCCGGTGGAAACTTACATTACTGGTAAAATTGCGCGAAGGTAGTAAGCGATTTTCTGAGCTTAAAGGAGAGCTCCCTGCTATAACTGAGCGTGTATTGGCGCTACAATTAAAAGAACTGGAAAAAAGCGGATTGATTCTTAAGCAGGAATCTATATTGAAAAAAAAACTATATACCTATGAATTATCACCATTGGGGAAATCAATGGATCAGGTAATCCAATCACTTTCAGATTGGGGTAAAATCAATAATTTACAGGCGGAATTGTAAGGTTGTCCTGATTGCAAAGTTTGAAGGCTCTAATCCAGGCTCACTTAAATGTTCCTTTTGAGTAAGGCGATGTAAGAAATCAATGCGGATAATCTTAAAGATATTTTCTACGCCATAACCTACCTCTACGTATGGCACATTATTTAAACTCCGGTTCAAATTGGTACGCCCTCTTAAAAAGGCTTCATTGTTTTTATCGGATAAACTGCCTTGCAATACATTTAGAACGGCAACAGTACGCACATTTAAGGATTTCAACAATGGGATACTATTGGTAATCAGTCCTTCCATGTGTTGCGTATAATTCAATGAGATGAACCTGTCACTTGTAAATTCCATAAAGCGCATTGTATTGAAGCTGTAACGGTGATTTTCAAGTAACGGATAAGGGATTGCACTTGGAATATATCCTGCGGTCAGCGAATAATCCCCTATTCCCAAAATACCCATACGTGGTCGCTGACTAATGTTAAAATAGAATTTGTTGTAGTCGAAATCTCCACATAAAGCTTTGGTTCCCCTAATATATCTGAAGGTTAATATCGGGTTACTGTTTCCATTCCCAATAATTAATCTTTTGTTGATTTTAGAAGATTCCAGTAAACGTCTTCCTGGTGTCCATTGTACTTCTGAGGTAATTTCAGAAACCTCATACCGGTTATAAGTCCGCTGGTCTGTCTGGTCATGGTAATGAAAATTAAATAAGGGGTCAAAAGTACGGTGAGCTAAAGTCAGTTTACCTCTTATGGTCGGTGTAATATCAGTTTGAATGTAAGCCTGACTTATATTTTGAGTAAATGGCCCTCTTCTGATCACTCTGCCATTGCGGATAGAAGCCATAAATACATTATTCGTTTTATTAATGAAATTCTCAAATTGATAACCTGTCTGACCGATATCATGCTGAAAGGAAACACCCGCTTGTACCCATGGTTTACGAGAAAAAATATAATCGACAGCAGCTTTATATTTAAAGCGTTCATCTCTGAATCCATAACTTAAAAAACCACTTAGAATTAATTTATCACTAAAATTAGTATTGGTAGTTGCCCCTATTCTAAGTACATTTCCTTCCAAATCGTTATAGCTGTAAGTGTAAGGATAAGGGCCGAAACTTATTTTACCGACTTTATAATAGCCGTTGATTAACATCCCAGCTATATCCGCATAGGTTTTCACCAAAGGCAGGTTTTTAACGGTATCTATCATTTTATAGACTGCCTTATCCGCAGCCGTAAGGGAGTCTGCCCGGTTTTTTATCCAGTACTGATCATCTTTCTTATTGACATCTTTACTCATCACCAGGCTCTCTTTAAAATCAGAAGCCGGATAGTTTTTATTGACTTCAATATTTTTATTGGATAAATAGAATTTGGCAATAAAACCAGATAATTTCTTTTGTGTAGTCCCTACGTTGACGACAATACGGGTTTGTCCCGGTAACCATGCTGTGGTTCCTTCTGCTTTTACCATCGCCTGCTGTATCCTGATTTTGTTTAAAAAATTCAGGTTCGCATCTTTTGAAACTTTACAATCAATCTGGAATAAGGCGAAGCTATCTCTTGTAATCCACATCACCCCTTCAAAAGCCAGATCATGTGATCTTTTCGGCTTGAATTCAATTTTATAGCATTCTCTGCCATTTATTTTATCATAAGCATCAATCAACTCATAATTATAATGCGTTTTCCAGTTGTCACTAGTAGGCGAGATGAAATCTTTGTTGGCGAGTTTTAGAAAGTTATTGTAAAAGTTATACTGCAAAAATGTAGAGCCAACTAATTGAGAAATCAGTGTTTCATCTTCTATTCCTACCCCGCTTACTTTGGTGCGCAGCACATTTTCGGTCTTGCGTTCCGGGCTGGTAGTATACTTATAATCAGAAACAGTTTCGGACATAAATATGGGTAAAATAGGTGTCCCTTCTTCCCCGGCAATCTTTTGCAGATTCTCCATCAAGGGCAAAACCTGTTTAATCACCTTATTTTTCTTCATCTTCTCACTGATATTAGTGACTGATATTTCAATACGGTTATAGCTTTGATATTGATAACTTTTCAGATACTTCTGATCATTGATGGGTTTGTTTTTAACCAGGTTATCCATGATTTCCCAGGCTGGGTTCACATAAGTTTTAGGGCTGATTGTAACCCCATTTAAAATGCGTCCATTAACCGCTAATTGAAAATCAACTATAGTATGCGGAGCTTTAGGCAACAGTTTTTTGCCGGGCAAATAGCTGACATAGGCCGTATAGATAGAGTCGTTAGCAATATCATGAGGAATAGCTAAATGATATAATCCATCGAAATCGGAAGCAGTGCCCTTAATTGTTCCATTTTTAAGCTTTACAAAGATAGTGGCATAGGGTATTGCCTCACCGGTTTGTCCATCAGTTATTTTTCCGGTTATGACCACCGGTTGTTGCGCATATATAGTGTTGATGGCTAAAACAGTCACCATTAATGCAAGGATTACAATGCATAGTTGTTGTTTTTTGCCAGGAAAATGAAATAAAAATAAGGTGAGTTCTTTAACCTGCATAGTAATAAATTGTTAAAGCTGAGATCTGCGTTTTAATTCTTGTAGATTGTAATCACAATGTAAAAACTATTTACATAATGTCAATGCATAAAAAAATTGAATCATTAAATAATTTGGGACTGTGCTAATAAACCTTTAGAAAAGGCAGGCTGATTACAGTGATATGGAATTCATTAATTAGTATTAAGATGAGCGTCAAATGGTTAGGCGTTCTGAAACAAACCTGTTACAAATATAGTATTTGAAAGATCGGTTTAGCATGAAAAGCCATTTGTTAATACAGATTTAACAAATTTTAACTAAAACCACTTGTTAATGATAGTTTGGATTGGTATTCACTAAGTTTTCCATTTCTCCCATTGCGTTCTGGTAATTTTAAACCAATCATGTTCATGCCCTTCTAAATCAAACTTCTCCAGATCATGCATCCCTATTTTTTCCAGCACCATTCTTGAACTTACATTGCCAGAATCTGCCATGGCATAAATTTCATGTAGTTTTAATTCATTAAAACCAAAGTCAAGAGAAGCTTGGGCAGCTTCTGTAGCATAACCTTTGCCCCAATATCTCTGAATAAACCGATAACCTACTTCATAGTAGTTACTATGGTTATTATAGCTTCCAGTTACATATTTTAATCCTGCCCAACCTATAAATTCATTTGTGTCTTTTTTGAGCACCGCAAGCCGCCCAGTTCCATTATCAATGTATTGCTTTCTGATAAACTCAATAACTTCCTCCGCCTGTTTAATATCATTAAATGGTTTTTCATCCAAATACTGAAGAACTAAAGGGTCAGTATATAGTTCATACATACGATCAGTATCAGACCGTACGAACTCCCGTAAAACTAAACGACTGGTTTCAGCCAATATATTCATGTTATATTTCGCACCTTTAAGTTAATATATTTTTCATCCTTAAGTTAATGTATTTTCGAATCACACAGCCATTTCCCAAAAAATGACTGTGTGATTTGATTGAGCTACTTCAGCTTAAACTTATCTCCAGGTCCGTAAACGCTAAATCTTAAATTCTCAAAAGTAATCAGATGGTTTTCCCGGACCTTCATCTTTTCAGGATCAGCTACCCGGATTACCTGACTCACCCCGGCTACAGTAATGTTCTTACCTTGTACGATGATGGCTGTTCCTTCGTCAATTCCAATACAATCATACCCCGGATAAGCAGTAATTGCAGATAAAAGACGATTATAACGACTGCGTTTTATAAAATGCTGATCGATAATTACGGAATCCAATAAACCCATTCCACTTTCAAACTCGATATTGTCTGCTCTGAATTTATTGAAGGTTTCCCTATAATTGGTATCCAGTAACTGGTTTCCTGTAATCATATGTTTGCTCATCACTGCAGCCCCGGCACTGGTGCCTGCAATAGTCGCTCCGTTTTGATAGGCTTTATGAATTGCACCATAAACCGGAGTATTTAGAACTACTTTCATGAAACGGCTCTGATCTCCACCGGTAATAAAAACCAGTCTTGCCCCTGCCAGAGAATCAAGCCAGGACTGATCACGCACTTTCTCTGCGGCAAAGTTGAAACTGTAAATATTGTTTTTAGCTGCTGCTGACAACTGGCTTTTAATTGCTTCAAATGAGGCTTCCGGTTCGGCTGTGGCCATAGGTAAGACTACGATATAATCATTCGGTCTGAGGTTAGCTGTTTTAATCAGCGTGCTGATGAGTTCAGGAGAACGGTCACCGCCTCCTATAATAAACAAGCTTCCTTTTGGTAAAACCGGAACTCCTGGCTTGGTTTTATATTGCGCAAATGATAAATTCACCACAAATAATAAACCCAGGAAAATTAAATGATGAATACGCAGGTGATTTTTATAGGTCATTATCCTCGTTATTTATAAATTAACACTTCAATCTTACCATTTTCTGTAACCGTTCCTCTATACATCCCTTCGGTGTTGAAAGGCATGCTCACATTACCTTTTGCATCCAGGGCAATCAGGCCACCATCACCGCCCATTTTCCCTACTTTGTCCAATGCCGCACGGGAAGCATCTGCTACAGACATATTTTTATACTCCATCATGGCCGAAATATCATGAGCCACTACATTGCGAATATAGAATTCACCCCATCCTGTACATGAAATACCAGCTGTTGCATTATTTGCATAAGTTCCTGCACCAATAATTGGAGAATCACCCACACGACCATATTTTTTGTTTGTCATTCCGCCTGTAGAAGTACCTGCTGCCAGATTTCCATTCTTATCTAAAGCAACCGCGCCTACAGTACCAAATTTATAATCACGATTAAGGGTTCCTAATTTCATTGATTTTTTATTGCCATGGTCTAAAACAGACTTGGTAGAGTCCTCTTTTATCGCTTGTTGTAAGCCGTCCCAACGCTCTTTAGTATAAAAATATTCAGGATCAACGATTTCAATTCCAGCTTGTTTCGCAAATGATTCTGCACCAGGACCAACCATCATCACGTGTTCGGATTTCTCCATTACTGCCCTTGCCGCCGAGATAGGGTTTTTAATTGTAGTTACTCCTGCTACAGCTCCTGCCATCATTGTTTTTCCATCCATAATTGCAGCGTCCATTTCATTTTTCCCGTCATGGGTAAATACAGCACCTTTTCCAGCATTAAATAATGGAGAATCTTCCATAATATGAATGGTAGCCTCTACCGCATCTAAACTGGTCTTCCCAGATTTCAATACCTCATATCCTGTCTGTAATGCTTTGGTTAATGCAGCAATATAAGCTGCTTCTTTTTCAGGGCTCATATTTTTCCTGGTAATTGTTCCTGCTCCTCCATGGATAACCATTACATATTTTTCTTGTCCATAAGCCAGGTTAGCTGCAAAACAGCACAGCAGGACAGCTATTATTTTTAAGTTCTTATTCATCATTTTGGTTCTTTTATTTTGGTTAAAGGTGATTTGAAATATAATAACAATTCTTGAGTGGAGAAAAATTTAAGATCTCCACTCAAAGACTTATTAGTAGTTAGGATTTTGCACAGTATTTTTATTAACGGAAATTTCCAATGCCGGTAACGGAAGTGAATATTGTGCTTTTGAAGGCAGCAATTTAATGGCTCCAGAGGTATTTATGGCATCTTCGGGTAATCTCTCTACGGGTAGGTTTCTGCGTTTCAAATCAAAGAAACGATGACCTTCAAAAGCTAATTCTTTAAAGCGTTCGGTATAAATTGCGAGAATCAAATCATCTTTACCAGCAAAATTTACTGCGGTATAGTCTTTTATTCTGGCAGCGCGCAAAGTATTCAGATCTCCGGTTGCATTACCTGTACTTTCTGCTTCGGCTTCGGCCCTGATTAAATACATCTCCCCTGTGCGAAACATTTTCAAATCTGCCAACCCTGGTGAAAGCGCTGTACCTGCATATTTGTTAACCAGGTATTGAGATTTCTTCAACCCTCTTGTGTTATCAAATTTGATATAGGCTTGATAACGGATATCATTTTCGTGATCAAAAGAATTGATCAATTTAAAGGAAGGTGCATATAAAACTATACTTCCGGTTTGACGAAAGAACAGTTCACCTGTCCTTGTTTCATCCGGCATCCTTTTTAGCTTCCATATCACCTCATCATCTGCAGCATCAGTCCATATGCCCGGAAATTGTTCTGCTGTGGCCAGCGGCATTGAATTGATTACTTCAGTAGAATAGGTTATTGCTTCTGCCCAGTTTTTCTCATATAATGCCAGTCTTGCCTGTATTGCTGAAACCGCAATTCTGGTAACTCTTGTTTTATCATCAAAAGATAAAGGGATCAATGATCTGGCTGCTAAAAGATCGGCTTTAGCGGCAGCTACCACTACTTCAAACGCATCTCTTGCCGGGTAGCTGATTACTGAGGTTTTCATATAAGGAACTCCAAGAGCTCCGTTCTGATAGGCTGAACCATACATTCTGAGTAATTCGAAGTGACAAAAAGCTCTTAAGGCAAGCAATTCTCCACGATACTGGTCTGCAGTTGTCTTCTCACTACTAGTGAGCTTATCCAAACCCGCCAAAACTCTGTTTATCCTGTCTATTGCAACATAATAGTCATTGTAAGAACCAGTAACAGATCCATTATCAGCAGTATAAAGCCACCGGTGAGCATCTGTATTACTTACTGTATTTTCTGTGGGCAGCATCACTTCGTCAGAAATGATAGCATTCACGCCTATCAAAGTATAATTGAGTTGTGCATAAACTCCAATCAGTCCTAAATTGACATCATTCAGGTTTCGGTAAGCCTTTTCAGCATCTATAGTATCTGTAGGCTTTAAATCCAATTTGGTGCAGGAAGAAAAGAACATGAACAGAGAGAGTATCAGGGTATATTTTATGGGATTAATCATGGCTGTAATTTTAAAAGTTAACACTAATTCCTGCGGTATATGTTCTTGCATTTGGATACTGGAAAAGCCCCGCAACACCATTATTTTCAGGATCCAGTCCTCTCCATTTGGTCCAGGTTACTAAATTCTGTCCTTGTACAAAAACCTTTAAGTTGCTGAACACCTTGATTTTTTCCAGTAGCGTTTTAGGTAAAGTATAACTGATATTTACATTTCTTAACCTCAGAAACGAAGCATCCTGGATATCTTTTGAAGTAAAATTTCTCGGGATATCAAAACGCTGCAAGGTTTTCACATCACCAGGCTTCATCCAGCGGTCATCCAGCATTCTGATAGACTGGTTACTGGTTGCATAGCGCTGATTCTCATTGTAAAAATCTTCATTGTTCCAACGGGAAACGCCAGATACAAAAGAGAACAATGCACTTGCGGTAATTCCTTTCCAGCTTAAACTAGTGTTAAAACCTCCTGTGAATGAAGGAAATAAACTCCCGGATTTCGCAACACTCTGTGTATTGGAATTATAAGTTGTCGTAATGCTTCCATCCAGATTATAGTATTGTGCTTCACCAGTCTGTGGATTCACACCTGCCCATTGCGGTGCATAATAAGATCCATACGGCAATCCAACTTGTAAGATTCTCGTATCCCCATCAGGGTAAGAATCCGCAACGTCGGTTACATGGAGTACTACGTTTTTATTGTAGCCAGCATTTACACCAACAGTCCAGGTAAAATCTCTGGTTTTTATAATATCTCCACTCAAATCAAACTCGACACCCCTGTTTCTCATCTTTCCAGTACTCAAACTCAGCAGTGGAAAACCGGCGGTTGCTGATGGTGGCTGGTCAATGAACATATTATTGGTGATCTTGTTATAGTAATCTGCTGACAACCGTAATCGCTGACTTTTAAATAAAGCCAGCTCAAAACCTGTATTGAATTCATTCACATATTCCCAGTCAAAGTTGGGATTACCAGCAGAAATCGGGCTAACTCCTGGTTTTCCTCCATAAGTTACATTTGCGCCATAAGCCGGCAGATATAAGAAGTCCCCGGTTCCAAAAGGGCTCGCTGAAGTACCATAACTGATTCTGAAACTCAACGCTGAAATAAACGTACTGTTTTTCAGGAAATCTTCATTCTTAGCATTCCAGTTAGCGCCTATGGAATAAAAGCCGTGCCACTTGTTTTGTGGAGCAACTTTCGTTGACCCATCATAACGGTAACTCCCGGTCAGGGTATATTTACTATCATAAGTATACCTGGCCACACTCATAAAGGACGCTAAAGCGCTGCTTGTTTTTGAACCACCTACATTAGGCAGATAATCTACGCTATTGGTAATTCCAGCGGGTGTTTCGGGTAATCGTCCGTCTAATCCAAAGCCAGTAAAACCAAAAGAGTTGTAATTGTTATAGACGTATTCATAAAAAGCAGAAGCTTCAAAATCATGTTTTCCATTGAAGGTTTTAGCATAAGTCAAACCTGTTGTAGAGATGATATTGAAATTCCTTCTGGTGCCTTCATCAAATCTGCCTTTTCCACCCAGCGTATTGGTGTTATCGGTTGATCCGTAGTAAGAATCCGGATTGATATAAGCCTGATCGGTTGAATTTCTATAGTCTATACCCGCTCTGGTCGTAATCTTCAGTTCTGGTAGGATTTGATAGGCTAAAGCCACACCAATGATAGATTTTAACTGATCGGTTTTGCTGGAAGAATTAAATAAACGTTCTAATGCCTGGCTGCCTTCCCGCTGATCTGCAATAAAATACTGATCCTGGTTACCTGGATGAATCAAAGTACCGTCTGGTGCATAAGGGTTTTCATAAGGAAGCGCATAATAAACTGCAGACATCGCTGTACCACCCCTGCTGCTCCCTTCTCCTTCAGTAAAACTCTGGTTAGAATAGCCAATATTCAGGTTTACATTTCCCGAAAATTTATCCGATTTAAAATCAAGATTACTTTTCAGTGCATATCTTTCCAGCCCTGTACGTTTAGCAACCCCATCCTGTTTATAATAATTCAGCGAGTTATAAAAACGTACATTCTCATTTCCACCGCTCACACTCACTTGTTGTTCCTGGAATTTGCTTTGCTGATAGAATTCATCCCTCCAGTCAATATTGATATTTCTGATACTATCTAAAATATGATCTGCACCTTGTCTGAAAGCTGGAGTCCCGGAAATATAATCAGGGTTTTTAGGAGAATAAGTCCATCCCGGACCAAGGTCTCTCCCAAAGTCAAGGCCTGCACCTTCTTCAAATGATAAGCGCTGAGCGGTATTCATCATGGTGAATTTAGGGTCCGTTAGTTTAGAAAAACCATATTGTGAAGTATACTGTACTTGTATTTTACCTGCTTTTCCTTTTTTAGTAGTGATCACAATAACACCATTGGATCCTCTTGATCCATAGAGTGCTTTGGCAGAGGCATCTTTTAATACGGTCACATTCTCAATGTCAGCTGAATTGATAGTTTGGAAGAAACTTGCCTCAATTGGCGTTCCATCCATGATATACAATGGCGCAGAAGATCCGTTTACGCTTCCAACTCCACGGATGACCACCGCAGCACTTTGCCCTGGTTGTCCTGAACTGGAAATTACACTCATTCCTGCTACTCTCCCCTGTAAAATCTGGTCAAAGGTCAGCCCTGCTACATCGTTAATTTTCTCTGCAGTAACTAAAGTTGCCGCACTTGCAGATTGGGTACGTTTATAGTTTGTATAGCCTGTAACTACAACTTCCTGTAAATTACGGTTATCACTTTTCAAGATTACGTTGATTGGATTTACGCTGGCCGAAAGTGTCTGTTTAATATAGCCTACGTAAGAAAATTCAAGGATCGCAGCTGCATCAGGTACACGGATTGAATAATTTCCTTTCGAATCTGTTGTAGTCGCTACGGTTGATCCGCTTAATTTAACGGATACACCAGGTAAAGGTAGTCCTGCCTCATCTTCCACACGACCAGAAATCACCAGATCATTTTGTGTTTTTACCGCCGGATAAATAACCACAAGATTGTTTTCTTTCAGCATATAGGTAAGCCTGGTTTCCTTTAAAATAGACTTCATCGCTTCGTCGAGCGAAACCATATGGAGATTTAATGAGGCTTTTTCTTCTTTTGACAAGGTCTGGTCACTATAAACGAACCGGTAATCTGTTTGCTGTTCAATCGTTTTCAGCAGATTTCTAATGCTGATATGATCTGCATTAATGGTTATTTTCTGTTGTGCAAAGCCTGTGGCCGAGACCTGCATGCACATCATCAGTAAAATGAAGCCTGTAAGTTTGGTGAACAGCAAGGTCCTGCTGTTAATCAAATACTTACCGGCTCTTTCTAAGAGTAAGGTTTTTCTCATATTGGTTAGTTTTAGGTGTTTGATATATTTGTGTAGGTGGTTAGGTTTTATTGGTGGTTACAGGTTCTGTTGATGGTTACAGGTTCTGTTGGTGATTGCAGGTTTTGCTGGTGATTGCAGGTTTTATTTACTCAGGATAATTCTGTTTTGTTCCGCTTTAAATGCAAATGGATAGGCCATTTGCAGCGCCTCGAGAGTTTTCATAATACTCTCATTTTCAAAGACTCCGGAATAGCGGTAATTCTCAACTTCCGGATCAGCTATGTAGATTTCGATACCATACCAGTTCTGTAATTTCTTTGCAATTGCAGCCAGTGTTTCATTGTCAATACGCATCGGGTGATGAATCCATTGGATTTCTTCAGATTTATTGCCTGGCGTATTGCGCTCAAGAGCAGAAACTTTAAAGATATTTTTAAGATTTTCGTCTTGATGAGCAGAGGTACTATGAAATGATAGTTTTTCATCAGGTTTCAGCAATACCCGGTATCCGGGATATCTTTTCGATTCAACTTGTACACTGCCATGAATCAAAGAGGTTTCGATCAGACCCGAATTTGGATAGGCTTTGACATTAAAACTCGTTCCCAATACTTTAATATCATTAAAAGGAGTATGTACAATAAATGGATGTTTTGCATCATGTTTGACTTCAAAGAAAGCTTCGCCTTTAAGCCAAAGCTCTCTTTTTGCGGGATTGAAGTTTTCAGCCAGTTTGATTTCACTGTTTTGATGAAGGGTAATGACTGTTCCATCTATCAGAATCACCGTTTTTCTAACAGAACGGCCAGAAGAGAAAATTGAGGCCGTAAGCGGGTGTTCAGCCTTGAATTTTTTTGAAACTGAGTAGTTTTGCTGAATAAAATAAAGAGAAACCAGGATAATTACTGCCGCGGCAGCAAAGCTGATGTATTTATAAAAACTAGTTTTTAAAATGATACTTTTAACTGTTCTGGTCTCATCGGTATTTATAATGCTGCTATCCGGAACTGTATTCAATAATTGTGCGAATATTTCCTGTTGTCTGAATCCGTTTTTTAATGCTTTAACTTGTTCAAGTCTGCTTCCTTGTTTAATAGTCAAAATATTCACCAGATTTTTCGCCTGCTTTATGTCCGCTGCTCTTTCAGGGATATTATTTATCCACTCTTCCCATAAAATATGATTTTCCAGACTTGTTCCCAGACAATATTGCTGAAAGGAGTCATTACAAACCAATTCTTCTATTAAAAAACCATTATCAGGAAGCTTCATATATCCGTTTTATCTTATAGACGGAAAAATGACATAATTTTCCTAAGAGAAATGCAGATTTATTTTCAAAAAGAATCAGTTTTCTTTATTTAAGGATCTTCCTCAGTATTTTTATCGCATCATAAATGGTATTGTAGGCAGTCTTTATGGTTTGAGAAGTCCGCTCTGCGATCTGTTCATAGCTTAATCCTTCAAAGAATTTAAGCTGAATCAATTCTGATTGTCTCGGCGTAAGTTGTGCGATAGCAACTCGTAATTTATTTTTGAGTTCTTCATCCTGTTGTATGCCAATCATGATCTCTTCGTAGGATAACTCGTTTGCCGCCTCCCCTTTTCCCATTTTATTAACTGCCAGATTGGTACGGTCAATATAAGCCAGCTGGTCCAGCATACATCTTCTGAGAGAGGTCATGAGATAAGATTTTACGTTTTCAACCGGATTAAGCCGCGTTCTTTTGTCCCATAGATTAAGAAATACCTGATTAACGCAATCTTTGACCAGTTCATCGTCAGGATTAATCTTTAAGCCAAAGCGGATGAGATGGAAATACAGATTATTATATAACCCAAACAAGGCGTTCTTGTCCCCAAGCAGCATTTGTTCCCAATAATTCTTATCCTGTTCTGTGGGTAGCATAAATCGAACTGAATATATGCATTTATGATTAAATAAATTTTCGCGGTTTGAATTTCGCAATTAATGGGTTGAATTGTGCAAACTCCTGCCAAGGTATCCGAGGTACATTTGTCTTACAAAAAGACACAAATTATGAAAAATCAAAAAGTGTGGTTCGTGACCGGGGCTTCCAAAGGGTTAGGACTTACGTTAATTAAACAATTATTAGCACAGGGAAACCGGGTAGCTGCAACTTCCAGAAGTATCGAAGAGTTAAATGAAGGTGTAGGTGCTACGGCATCTGAAAACTACCTGCCACTGAGCGTTGACCTTAGAGTTGAGCAAAGTGTTGAACAGGCGGTAGAAAAAGCAATCAGCCAATTTGGCCGCATTGACTTTGTAGTGAACAATGCAGGATACGGCCTTGCAGGTAGCCTTGAAGAATTGAGTGATGAAGAAGCAAGAGGAAATTTTGACATCAATGTATTTGGTTCCTTAAATGTGATCCGTAAAGTAATGCCGCATTTACGTGCGCAACAATCGGGACATATTTTTAATATCTCTTCTATTGGTGGTTTTACAGGTTATTTCCCTGGATTCGGAATTTACTGCGCTACAAAATTTGCAGTACAAGGTTTCACAGAAGCATTAGCTGCAGAAGTTAAATCATTCGGGATCCATGCAACGATTGTTTCTCCAGGATATTTCCGCACCAATTTTCTTTCTACAGGTTCTTTAAATGTACCTAAGCAGCAGATTGAAGCTTATAAAGAGGTTCGTGAAAGTCAGAATCAGCATCAGCACCTTATTGATGGTAACCAGGCAGGAGATCCTGAAAAAGCAGCTGCTGCAATTATTAAAGTAGCAACTGAAGAAAATCCTCCGCTTCATTTATTTTTAGGACAGGATGCTTATGACCTGGCTTATGCAAAAATGGATGCCGTAAAAGGAGATCTTGAAAATCTAAAGGAGATGATTACTTCAACCGGCTTCTAATGGCTTCGGTTATAAATCTGGCCCTCCCGTCAATTCTGGCTGTTTGGCGGGAGTATCAGATTGCAATAGATAAATGCCTGGATCAATTTGAAGATTACTTCATTTTTTCATCCAGGCGATCTAACCTGAATTTCGCAATCAGGAAGTTTAAAAATGGCTCAGTAAATGCAGAACGTACTTTTTCTATCAATGTACCGCATACAAATAATAATACAGCGATTATAAACAGGGTGACGTATACACTTCCGATCGCATAAGTTGTTGCAATCCGGTTCAGATTATCAGTTAGAAAATCGGCCGATCTGGGATGTTCATGAATCAGATAAATAGCTAATACCGAAGAAGAAAAGAAAGAAATCCTGCTATAAGATATTTTGAGACTCTTAAATAAGAAGAAGAAAGAAATGGCAGAGATAAGCACGAGCGGGTTATTGTAGAAAAATGCACGCCAGGCCAGACCTATACTCAGATATTTCATACTGGTAAAAAACATCCCAAAGATCAGAAGTGAACAAATCACATATACCGTAAGATAGAAGAGTTTTCCTTTTCTGAAGTCGATATAAAGGCCGAAAGCCTGTCCATAAAAGTAAATGCAGATAAAGCTGAATAAAGAATATCCATTCAATACGCCTAATGAATCAGGATTAAGTGTAAAACCGATGATAAAGTTAATGAGCGTTAACACGCCTAAAATGTATAAAAACTGATATTTAGATAAGTGCTTACTAGCCAGGTTAAGAAAAGGACTTAATAGGTATAGGAAGAAATAGGTGGTGATAAACCACCACTGGCCATTGGGAACAGAGAGTAATCCGTTCAGTATAGTATCAAAAGACAGACTTTCTCCGTTAAATAAACCAAATACAATATCAATTCCAATACTATAGGTAACTGCTTGTATAAATAGGCTGAGTATTGTTTTTACCCTGAATTTTATTCCATAATAACCAGAGATAAATATAAAACAGTTGACTGTCATAATCAGAAAACTATCAATGAACAGGCCCTGCAAGGCGTCCTGATTGATATGTATGCTTTCTGAAGTATATAAAAGATGAAGTCCTCTCCCCCGCATCAAAAAGTGATGACAAACAATCATAATCATCAGCACTATCCTCAACAATTCGACATTGAGCTCTCTGGGTTGCTTCACCTTGGTATTCATTTCCGGCCCGCCATTATTTAGCGGCGAACCCAAAGATATTGATTTTTAAGACCTGCTTTGGTATTTTCATTCTACGAGGCAGCAATTTTAAAAAAGTCCTGAGCTTTAAGGAGCACTGATGTCAATCACATCAGCACTTCTTAATAATTTATTGAGGTAAACCCGCCAAAAAATTCAATATATCCTGGCTGATTTCCTTCACATGGGTTTCTAACGCGAAATGACCCGTTTTATAAAATTTCACTACTGCGTTTGGATTATCTTTTTTATACCCTTCTGCTCCAGCTGGTAAAAAATAAGGATCTTCACTTCCCCAAACAGCTAATAATTGTGGTTTATACTTTCTGAAGTAAGCTTGAAATTTTGGATAAAGGGCAACGTTTGTGCGGTAATCTTTCAATAGGTCAAGCTGTATTTCTACATTACCCGGCCGGTCAAGAAAATGCTGATCTAAGGTATATGTTTCTGGTGCGATCAATGAGGAATCACTCATGCCTTCAAAGTATTGAAATTTAGTAGATTTCAAACTCACAAATTCTTTCAGGTCGTTCCGGTTTTCAGCAGA
The DNA here is from genome assembly GCF_040547305.1 of Pedobacter sp. UYP1. NCBI lineage: Bacteria > Pseudomonadati > Bacteroidota > Sphingobacteriia > Sphingobacteriales > Sphingobacteriaceae > Pedobacter > Pedobacter sp. UYP1. The sequence continues at coordinate 228,050 of NZ_JBEPPL010000003.1, forward strand.
TGGATCTTGCCAGTATTTCTGAATAGGATTCCAGCCCTTACTCAACCCTTCCTCATAAGCATTGCCATTTTGAGAAATAACACCAGTAATTTTTTCAGGGTTAGCAAGCATCAATCTGAAACCTACTGGTGCCCCGTAATCAAAGACATAAACAGCGAAGCGTTTCAAAGCCAATTCATCAATTAATGCCTGTACAGTTTTAGTCAGGTTATCAAAAGTATAATCAAACTGATCGTGAGCTGGTGCATCAGAATATCCAAAACCTGGCAGATCCGGTGCAATTACATGATATTTTTCACTCAGCTCAGGGATCAGGTTTCTGAACATAAAGGACGAGGTTGGATAGCCATGTAATAGTAAAACTACAGGAGCATCCTTTGATCCGGCTTCACGGTAAAATATATTTAATCCGTTGACTTTGATGTTGTGGTAATGAATTTGTTCTGTTTTCATGATTTCTTTTTTTGAATTAACCTGAGTATTTGACTGACCTGACACTTGATTAGCCCCTAAGGTGATTAAGCAAGCCAATAACTGCTTTAAGTATTGTTTATCGATCATCATAACTCTTCTATGTATTTTTATAATTCAAAAGTAATCCATACATTTAATCTTTAAAAACGATTAATAAAGATATAAACAATCATAATTAGTGATTCATAATGAATACAAATGATTTCAAAATATTCGAAGCTGTAGCAGCAAATGGTAGTTTTACCAAGGCAGCTGAGGCGATGTTTACCGTTCAGTCTAATGTGACAGCGAGAATTAAAAGTTTAGAGGATGAATTTGCAGTTTCACTTTTCACCAGAACTTCGAGAAAGGTTGAATTGACTGCTGCCGGCCAAACGCTGATGCATTATTTTAAACAGGTTGGACAGTTAATAGAAGAGGCAAAAAGAGAATTATCTCAAAGTGGTCAATTAATTGGTCAACTTAAAATTGGCTGTATCGAAACGACAATGGCCTTGAAAGCACCGGAGATTATCAATAAATTTAATGAAATGTATCCGGAAATTGAGCTTGAATTTAAAGCTGATATGTCTTCAAATCTGATTCAGGATGTACTCAATTATAAGTTGGATGCTGCTTTTGTAGCAGCGCCTGTTTCTATACCTGAATTAGCACAACAAACAATTAAAGAAGAACAATTAGTGATGGTCACTTCTATCAGGTACCAAAAGATTGAGGAGATTATTCAGGATACACAAGTAAAAATAGTAGTATTCGATCAGGGATGTAATTATAGAGCCAGACTGGAATCATGGCTCAGTTTTAAAGGAATTGTAAACTATAAAAGTATAGTAGTTAATTCTTTGGAGGGCATTATAAACTTTGTTGAAGCTGATCTGGCCATCACCATATTACCTGCCGGATTAATTGAGCAATATTATCAAAACAGAAGATTAAAGACCTTTTCTATTGGGAAGGAACTTGGAACTTCTACCACTATCCTTGTGCATAGAAAAACAAGGATAAATGATAAGTTGTTAACTGCCTTTCTGGAAATGTATTCACACGATTAAGCTATGCATATAAAATTTGAGGAAGCAGCAATATTCCTGTCTAAGAAATTTAAGAACGTAACGCATCTTCAGCATCTGGCTGAAGGCTGGTGGGCTCAGGCATTTTCATTTCGTTGCGAAAAAGGCAAATTCGTAATGCGGATCAGTGCACATCCTCAGGATTTTCTAAAAGATAAGTTTGCCTATAAAAACTTCAATAGTACAACTGTTCCAATAGCCCGGATTTTGGAAACGGGCCAGTTTAATCAGCAATTTCATTATTGTCTCTCTGTCTTCTGTGAAGGCTTAACTGCAGATAAACTGCTTGCAAAGCTGGATCACGAAACCGCATCGGCAATTGTTCCATCCATACTTCAGCCACTTTACCATATTCATCAACTAGATACTTCACAGCTAACTGGCTGGGGATTTACTGATCATCATGGAAACGGGGGCTGGAGGTCCTGGCCTGAATATCTTTCTTCCATGTTTAATCAGAAATATCGGGTGAGTTGGCAAGATCTTGGCCGCACCAGTTGGCTTGATCCTGTATTATTTAGCCGGCTGCACAACAGGATGCAAGAGCTGTTTCAATATCTGCCAAAAGAAAAAAGTATACTGCACGGTGATTATGGCTATGATAACTTGTTATTAAATACAGATCACCAGCCAACTGCTGTACTGGATTGGGGAGAGATGCTCCTGGGTGATGAGCTGTATGACCTGATCCATATGAATGAGCCCTGGGATACAGAAAACACAACTATTTCCTATCTATCATCCTGGAAAGAAGAAATAGAAGCGCAACAAATAGAAATTGTTCATTTCGACCAGCGACTGGAATGCTACCTGATTCATTATGCACTCTTTCATCTCCATATTCATACGGCACGCCTGGAAGAAAAAGATTATCACCATATAGCGCGCTGGGCTGAAAGAGAATTATTATAAAATTTAAAGCCTGTTCGACATTGATAAGAATTGATAGGATTAGTATCAAACAGGCTTTATTGATTAATTTACTTTGCTGAAGAGGTATTTAATAATCTGATACCTGTAAGTACTAATGCCGCTCCCACCAATACAATACTTGCCCAAACGGTATACTGAATACCAAAATTGATAATTACCCAACCGCCAATAGTAGTTCCAAGCGCAATCCCTAAATTAGTAAAAGCAACACCAAGACTATTTGCAAACTCCTCTGCTCCTTTTGCTGCTGAACTAATCCAGGATTGGCCAATCAGAAAACATCCTGTGTGTATAAATCCCCATAGAGCGGTCAGCAAAACAGTATAAATAGTATAACCATTGATGAAATACAACAAAGTATAAATCAAGCTCAGCATCAGTAGAAAAAATGCCAAAGTAGCAACCAGGCTTTTACTCAGCAACCTGCCTGCCACCCAATTCCCAACTACCCCCAAAACACCAAACAACATCAGCATTTTACTGATTTGAACTCCATTTAAGTAGTTGATTTTTTCCATGAATTCTGCAAAGTAGCCATATACTGCAAACATGCCAGCAATCATTAGTGAGGTTGTAATAGCTTGTAAGAGAAAAACACGGTTTTTGAATAATCCCATTTGTGTACCAACAGTGGCTTCCTGTTTTGCCTGCATCGGTGGAATAAATAAGATAACAGCTGTCATAGCAATAATGTTAACCAGACCAAATGCGGCAAAAGCAGTTTGCCAGGTAAATACACTTGCTAAATAACTGGTCACTGGAACACCAAGCACCGTTGCAATGCTTACGCCTCCAAATATTACTGCGGTCGCACTATGCTTCTCTTTTTCTGGCGCATTGGTAACCGCTGCATAAATAGCTGCCGAAAAATATAAAGGATGAAGAAAGGCAGGTAATACTCTCGCCAATAAAAGTAATCCAAATGGAGGTGCCAGAGCAGATAACACATTTGATATGATGAATAGCGACAGCGTTAATACCATCATTTTTTTTCTGTCGAAGCGGGCTGCTGCTAAAGTGATCCAGGGACCAAATAATGCAATGACTAAAGCAAAGCCACTTAAAAGCCAACCCGCATGATCCATACCAATCTGGTAATGCTGCGCGATTTGAGGAAGTATACCAATTACACCAAATTCTGTAGTGATGATACCAAAAATGCCTAAAGCAGCTACATATTTAATTCTATTCATATTCTGTTTATTTCTATTGTACTTATTTTTGAATGATCGCTCAACAATTGAGCAAAAAAATTTTAAGTGATACTATCTATCAATAAATTACTGATTGCGAAGGACATATCCTTATCATTAAATAACACCTGCATCTGCCAGAAACCCGCAAAGCTGGAAACTATAAATGCCGCCATTGCTTTCGCATCTTTATCTGGATTTATCTCTCCGCTGGCCTGCCCCAACCTTAATAAGTTTTCAAGAAAAGACATCAATTCAGCGGTTTGTTGTTTCAGAAAAGCATGGGTTTCCTCGTCTGCACTTGCCATTTCGAAGGAGCATTTTACGGACATACAAGCTTTATTTTCCGTAAATGAACGCGTTATAGCCTTCCGGATAATAGCTTTAACAGAGCCTAGCGGAGAATCATATTTCGCTGCTGCGTCTTCGTACTCCACAAGCTTCTCTTTACTATACATCTTAAGGCTCTCGATAAACAATTGGTGTTTACCGCCAAAAGTCCCGTAAATACTTCCAGGGTTTAACTCCATTGCAGTAACCAGGTCTTGCATAGAAGTAGCATTGTAGCCCTTTTCCCAAAAAAGGTCTTTTGCTTTTCCCAATCGTTCAGTGACGTCGAATTCTTTATTACGTGCCATAATGCTACAAAGGTATAATTGTTGAATGATTATTCAACAATTATATTCAATTATTTTTGATTTACATTTGGTCAGCAGATTATGTATAAATGAGTAAGGGCAGAATTTCATTAATTGTAGCAGTAATTGTTGCAGTGATCGCAGGTATTTTATTCCTGTTGCATTCACCAACAAAAGAACCAGTCCAACTTGCAAAGACTTTACAGTCTCCTGCTGCCGAACTGAAAAAAGAACCGGTTAAATCAGCAGAACCTGCTACTGAACAAACAGCTCAAATTAATCTAAAAATCAGCTCGTTCCTGAGATCGCCGTCTATAGCAGCAATGAATGAGGTGGAAAAAACGATCCGTCAGCAGCTTCCGCTATTAAACATGGCACAACGGTATGCATTATTAGCACAATGGGAAAAAGCATTGACCCCAATGATTAATCGTTTAGCTCCGGAACAACAACAAATCTTATCAACTTATCAAAGCTGCTCAAACAGTAGCTATCTGGAAGGCGAAAATTCAAAGAATTATAGCACCAGAATAGCCAAAGAACTACCTGCCAGATTAAATTCTCCTCAAAAAACATTATTTCAACAACTCACAGCTCACCAGATTGAAATCACGCAGGCCGAAGAAGAAGATCCTGCTTTTGAACTTAAACCTGCTTACTGGAAAAATCTATTTGCATCCTGGTTAACAGAAGCCGATCAGCACTATTGGGATCAGCAAACGATCGAAAATAATCCTGTAATTGATTATGATGCAGGATTGGCAGTGGACCGCCTGACCCTTGGAGACTGGGCTTTTTCCTGGGAATCTTATTTAAAAAAATATCCTGAGGGTCATTACCGGAAGGAAGCTGAAAAAAAATACCGGGATTATATGAGCTACCTGTTAGTTGGTCTTGAAAATACACCAACCTTAAATTCAGAAACCAACAAAATTGAACCAGATGTGGTTACGGATTTTGAAACCATCATTAAACATTATCCTAACAGTAGTGTCGCAAATTCGATTATCCTGTTCAGGAAAACAATACAAGATGCAGCAGGTAGAATTAAGATTTCTCCAAAGCTCTATGCACTCGCTAATACACTTGTTAGTGAAGCTGCATTCATTAAAAAATGAGTGTTAAGCCCTGATTAAGGTTTAACATTATATAAATATTCCTGTCCGGTAATCACGCCTTTTGCTTTGCGTTCGGCCTCTATGGCTCTCAACTCTATTCTTCTGATCTTTCCACTGATCGTTTTTGGTAACTCAGTGACAAATTCAATGATACGTGGCATCTTGTATGGAGACAACTTTTTCCTGGAATAAGCAAAAAGTTCATCTGCCAGCTCTTTGCTGGGTTTATAGTTCGCATTTAAAATCACAAATGCTTTTACTTCTAACCCTTTAAGTAAATGAGGACTGCCCACTACTGCAGATTCCATGACACCTTCATGCTCCAGCAATACACTTTCTACTTCGAAAGGCCCGATCCGGTAATCTGAAGATTTGATCACATCATCATCCCGGCCTACAAACCAGATATATCCCTGGTCATCCTGATAGGCTTTATCTCCCGTATAATACAAGCCGTGTTTAAAGACTTCATTTTTCTTTTCAGGATCACCGAAATAAGTATCAAAAATGCCATTCGGTTTTCCTGTGTCCATTTTCACACAAATACTTCCTTCTTCGCCCGTTGGCAACTCCAGTCCCTGGTCGTCAGCTATTACAACTTCATAGAGGAAAGTCGGTTTCCCCATAGAGCCGGATTTCACAGGCTGGCCGGGTAAATTAGCAACCAGACAAGTACTCTCTGTTTGTCCGAAACCATCCCGCAACAGTATGCCTGTACCATTTTTCCAGGTTTCAATGACTTCTGGATTTAATGGTTCTCCCGCCGCCACACATTCCCTTAAGTTGAAATGATAAGCCTTCAGATCTTCCTGAATAAGCATACGCAAAACCGTAGGCGGCGCGCAAAAGGTTGTAATTTGATGTTTTTCTATCAGGCCGAGTGTTTCTTTGGCGTTGAAACGTCCGGTTTGGTGAAAGGCGAAAATACAGGCCCCTATGTTCCAGGGTGCGAAAAAACTGCTCCAGGCAAATTTTGCCCAGCCTGGTTGTGAGATGTTGTAATGGATATCATCTGCCTGCAGGCCAATCCAGGAACTCGTGGTTAAATGCCCAAAAGGATAACTTAGATGTGTGTGTATGACTACTTTGGGCATACCCGTTGTACCTGAAGTAAAGAACAGAAACAGCGGATCGTCTGCTTTAGTTATTGCACCGGTAGCTTCTTCCTTTTCCTGCCGCAAATCTTCCAGGTTATACCAACCCTCTCTTTGTCCTTCGGCAATGATTTTAACCAGGATCTTCTTCCTGCTTAATTTCTCCGCTTCTTCTATTTTAGCGGCATTGTCTGCATCTGCAATGATCACCTGGGGCATTAATTTATCAAACCTGTAACTTATATCCGCAACCCCTAAAATATTAGCCGCCGGGATCATCCGGAAACCTCCCTTAATGGTGGCCAGTATGCTAAACCAGGTTAATGGCTGCAAGGACATTTGTGTTAAAATGACATCATTTTGCTGTACCCCCTTTTTCCTGAGAAAATTAAGCAGCTGGTTGGCCTGCCTGCTTAGCTGTAAAAAACTGAAACGATGAACGATATTTCCGTCTGTCCAGAGCAACGCATTTGCAGCAGGTCGTTCTTTGACATGGATCCCTTCAAAAATATCATTAGCCCAGTTAAAGAATTCCGGCTTGTATAGTATGATATCTTTCAGTGCCCCGAATTGTTTGCCTGCTATTAGTTGACGTACTTCTCTGAATGTTGCTTCCATATCCTTTTAGTGGTCTCAGCCCGCAGACCGATCAGAAATTAAAGATAAAAGGTTTAGGGCAATTAAATCTATATATTCATGCCCTAAACCAAAATCCTTCAGAATCTATTCAAATCTAAGGTTTTCCTGCGGTCAGATAGTCCCAGCCAGCCTTCGTCAGTTCAGCAATGATTAAATCACTTGCTTTTTCATCTTCTTTAGTCATCGATACAAATACAGCAACAGCAAAATGTTTTCCATTCGGCAGTGTTACTATACCAATATCATTGGTAGCTGTAGTTAAACCAGCTGCATTTGCACCAGAGTTTCCTGTTTTATGCGCAACTGAAGTACCAGCAGGCAATAAACCTTTGAGTTTATTTGCGCCAGTAACTGTTTCAGTCATTACTTTCCATAAGAAATCGTGCGAAGTTTTAGAAAGAATCTTTTGACTATAAAACAACTTTAACAAATCTGTTGCAGCAACAGGGGTTGTCCAGTTGGTGAACTGTACATTTTCATCTTTGTGCATTTGCTCTTCCGTAGCCACTACAGACACCTGCTTGATGCCCAGACTATGAATATATTGATTGACCTTTGCCGGTCCTCCCATTAACCTGAACAAGATGTCGCAGCCATTGTTATCACTTTGCGAAACTGTATAGCTTAAAATTTCTGACAAAGGTATTTCAACCTCCCCATTTGGATATTTATCTCTCAGCGGACTCCAGGTATCTGGCAGCAGGTCACTCTTTTTAACCAGGATCTTTTGATCCAGCCGAAGTTTACCTTTGTCTACTTGATTTAAAATGGCTAAAGCCAGGTGAAATTTGTAAACGCTTTGCATCGGCAAGTGTTTTGCTCCATTCACTGTAATTGTATCTCCATTCTGTAAATCTGTTAATGAAAATCCAATAGTTGCAGCATGTGAACTAACAATGTGCTGAAGTCTTTTTCGCAGGTCATTTTTTTGCGCGAAGCCATTTACTGAAATAGTCAGTAAGAGCCCGGCAATAATCATTTTTTTTAATGTAATAAATCCTTTCATATGACAAATTAACGGATATTTCACCTTTACCGTATGTCGTCTTTTGACAAAATTTATTCACATAATTTAGCAAGGTTTTTTCATTTATCACCGCGGCTCACGCTAACTTCCTCAGTATAAAATGTCTGAAAATTAAAAAAAATACTAAGTCACCACTTTTGAATAAAATATCCACTATATTGCCTTTTAGGAAACATCATTAACTACCTACAATGAAAATTATTTTACCCAAAGCTAATTTTATGCAGATTTTCCCCAATCTGACCTGCATTATGTTCCTGGCTGATGATTACTGAAAATTAAGAATGGAGCATTCACATCCCGGCAATGGAAAGTAAAGACAACGTCAAACATAGAAATAAAGAACAGACCAAGAGAAAACTTCTTCAGGCCGTAGGGGAAATTATTATAGAAAAGGGGTACTCAGGTTTAGGCGTAAATAAAATTGCAAATAAGGCTGGCGTAGATAAAAAACTCATTTATCGTTATTTCGGAGATGGGAATACGCTGGTAGAAACCTATATCCTGGAAAAAGATTACTGGCTGGGATTTGCAGACAAATTACAGGAATTCAATGATATCAAAACCCCTGATCAGGCAAAAGAAATTATATCTGCTATGCTGGAACGCCAGTTTACATTTTTATATGAGGAAGAAGCTATGCAACATATGATTTTAGAAGAATTGACTTCTAAAAGCCCATTAATGGCTAGTATATGCAATATCAGGGGAAATATTGGTGCAAGCTTACTCAAACATACTGACCCTCATTTTAAAGATTCTGAAGTGAATTTCAGAGCGGTGAGTGCATTGCTTGTATCCGGCATCTATTACCTTGTTTTACAAGCTAAGATTAATGGCGGCACTATTTGCGGAATTGATATCAACGGCACTGAAGGAAGAGAAGAAATTACAAAAACGATACGTCATATTATTGAATGGGCTTATGAGGCCCCTGAAAAATAAAAAAAATAAAACACAATTTTTCAATAAACGCTAGAAATACCATGAAATATGAACTGCAGGAATTCAAGTCACTGGTTGATGCCTTACACGAAAGTGAAGGGCTTGATGCCTGGATGACTGAGCAGCGTAATCCTATTGAAAATATAGCCATAGAGGCTGTACGTATTTGTCAGATATTTAAGGACGCAAGTCTGCAAAAAGACGCGGTACTCTTTACCAAATATTTCCATCAGCATCAGCATGAACTTGTGGCCATGACCGAGCAAGTCTATACTTTCTTGAATATTCAGGATGATGAGGATAATGAAGATGATGATGGGGAACTTACTTTACAGCGCCTCTATAATGCGCTGGTAAGTATCCTGCAATTTATGCAGACACAACTGAAAAATTTCTTTAAAACCGATGGTAAAGTTCCGTTTAGCTTTATTGAACAGCATCAGTACCAGGAGGAAATAAATCATCATTTTATAGAAAAAACTTTACTCGAAAGAGGTATCAATACCACTATAGTTACCCATTTATTAACCGTCCTCAGGTTTGAAGATCAGCAACCAAATGAAGAAATTTCTTTTGCCGTATACACTTATGTGTTGAAGGTACAAAGGGAACTACTAATTTATCTGCAGGGGCAGGATGATGAAACTAATAATTACAGAATCCTTAAACTGCTCACTACTTTAAATTTAAACAGTATAGGAATTTACGAACATTTTCATGGAGTAATCAATGACAATCAATTGCCCCATTTTAAGATTCCCGGCTTCCAAAAACCAACAGACCCTATTAAAATGTCTTTATTGTTGTTCATCATCACCGAAATTAATTCATTGCATGCCTTGAAATTAATAGCAAAAGAGTTATACCCTTTAACTAATTAAGGAAAACTCAAAATATCTTCGGGGCGGATTATATGCTACATGACTGTGCAGATTTGCTTTACTTTGCACCATGTTGCAAACAAACACCAAACCTTCTTCTACCATTCTTAGTGCACGCAGATCAACCATGCTGATTTTTTTAGTGTGTGGATTGGGGGTTGCCAGCTGGGCACCAATAGTTCCTTATGCTAAAGAACGTCTTGGGTTTAATGATGCAAACCTAGGATTACTACTGCTGCTAATGGGAGCCGGTGCTTTACTCATGATGCCAATTACCGGAATTCTGATACGAAAACATGGTAGTAAAAAACTTATTCTGAGCGCGATTATACTCCTATCGATCATCCTTCCTTTGCTGCTTATCATGGATACGCCATTAACAATGGGGCTTACCTTATTTATTTTTGGCGCTGCTATAGGAACAATTGATGTGGCTATGAATGCTCAGGCTATCAATATAGAACGTCATTATTCAAAGCATATCATGTCTTCTTTTCATGGGCTGTTTAGCCTGGGCGGAATCCTGGGGCCGCTATTTATGGGTGGAATGCTCAAATTCGACCTGCAGCCTATTGTTGCGATAGGAAGTATTTCGATCCTGCTGCTACTGATCGCACTCAGTCAATATCAAACTCTTTTATCCTCAGACCAAGAATCAACAACTACAGAAAAAACAAAATTCTCCTGGCCGGGAAGCGCTGTAATTTTCCTGGGTTTAATGTGCTTTATTGTCTTTCTCGCCGAAGGATCAATCCTGGACTGGAGTGCTGTATTCTTAAAAGATATCAAGAATTTTGATGCAGCTATTGCCGGAGCAGGTTATGCCGCGTTTTCAATTGCAATGACGGCTATGCGCTTACTGGGTGATAAATTCGTGGACAAAGTAAGTCCTCAGAAAATAATCATATTTGGATCAGCTATTTCAGCAGCAGGATACCTTGTTGCCGTATTCAGTCCGTGGGGATGGCTTTCCTTGGCAGGCTTTGTACTGGTAGGTTTGGGAGCTGCCAACATTGTCCCTGTTCTATTCAGCGCAGCCGGTAAAGTAAAAGATGTCCCTGCTTCGGTCTCTTTACCTGCGGTAACTACTATAGGTTATACCGGTTCATTGGCTGGTCCGGCAGGGATTGGTTTTATTGCTTATTACAGCTCCCTTTCTGTTGCTTTCTGTGTGATTGCCGGGCTGTTGCTGCTGGTGAGTATTTCTTATCGTCAAAAATAGATTTCTACTGCTTTGACAATCTTTATTTCTGTAAAATTCATGTTAAAATTCTTACCTTGATAGGGTATAATTCATGGAAACACAGGACTGATGATGAATAAACATAGAGAAAAGTACTTGTTGATATTTATTTCAATTATAGGGCTCTTTGCTTGTGTTAATACAGATCGCAGAAGATCTTTGTTTGATGCACAACTTGATGTTTTTAAGAAAAACGACATTTACCATGATGTACAGGCCACCGCGAATAAAAGCCTGAAGAAATGGCTTTCTGAAGACCTGAAGGATATTCAGGTGCTTAAAAAGAGTAACTGGAAGTTAGATGATGCTGTGTTTTTTAACAGTAGAAAAGACAAGTGTTATTTACTATTACTCGTCCAGGACAAGGACACGCTGGCGAAACTGGATTATGTTTACCTGATATACGGTGCATTGGAACAGGAAAAATGGAATATCTATTTTACCGGACTTTCTACCATGGCCTTTTCCAGAGATAAATATAATAAGAATGAACATGAGCCAATTGCTATGAATATGCTCTCCCTGTTAAGCAGAGAAGAAATACTTCAGGACTATTATAAAGCAAACAGGCATATTAACGATGAATATGTAAACAAGGCCTATACGCCGGACTTAAAAAAGAAGCAGGCAACGTTCCTTAAAAAAAAGAATTAACACTATTAATCAGAAAGAATAATTTATTATTTACCGGGCAAACAATTCTTGCGTATTATTTGTTCATGCATACGTAACAAATAACTAAATAATAAAAAATGAATAAAACTATCTTACCTCTCGCTCTGCTGGGCTTAACTCTTTCTCTTGGGATCCATTCTGCTTCAGCACAAATTAAGTTAAACAGTAAAGGTCTGGGCGCATTACAAAAGGGAGCAAAAGCAGTAACTTTCTCTGATGCTGATGCTGCAAAACTTGCTGGTGAAGCTGTAACCTGGATGGATGAGCATAATACTGTTGCCCCGGCTAAAGATCCTTATACTGTCCGCTTGAATAAGATCTTTTCAAAACATGAAAATGAAGGCGGACTTAAGCTAAACTATAAAGTATATAAAGTAAAAGACATCAATGCTTTTGCTTGCGCGGACGGTAGTGTACGCGTATTTTCTTCGCTAATGGATATCATGAGTGATGACGAATTATTAGGGATTATCGGTCATGAAATTGGACACGTTGCCAATAAGGACACCAGGGATGCAGTAAGAAGTGCTTATAAAAGAGAAGCTATATCAGATGCAGCATCTTCTCAATCAGGTGTAGTGAATTCACTTTCACAAAGTCAGCTGGGAAGTTTTGCCAATGCACTTTTGGATAGTAAATATAACCGTAAACAAGAAAGTGAAGCTGATGACTATTCTTATGAGTTTATGAAAAAACACAATTATAAAGTAACTGCTTTAGCAAGTGCATTTCAGAAATTCGCCGATATGGAAAAATCATCTGGTGCTGAAAAAAGTAAAACTGAAAAGATGTTAAGTTCACATCCTGATAGCGGTTCACGCGCAGCAAAAATCCTGGAAAAAGCTAAAAAAGATGGTTTGTCAAAATAAGACACCATAGCTGTTAAAATAAGCTGTTATGAAAAAGCCGGGCCTGATGCAATACTCCCAAAAAGTCAGACAATTATGGGAACATTGCATCAAACCTGGCTTTTTTTATACATTTTCTTGTACGACGGCTTTCCTGGTTGTCAAGGTTGCTCCTGCACTGGCAATAATCACGCAGCCAACGGCCAGCCATTGATTAAAAGTTAAAAATTCATGTAATAAAATGAGTCCATTCAAAGCCGCTACAGCAGGCTCGAGGCTCATTAGGATACTGAATGTGCGTGCAGGCATTTGCCGCAGCGCATTAATTTCAAGTGTAAACGGTATGGCGCTTGACAAAAGTGCCAATGCCAGTCCCATTAAAAGAAGAGTTGGTGTTAAGTGCATCAGTCCCCCACTTCCAATTCCAAATGGTGCAACGACCAGGGTAGCGAATAACATGCCTACTGTAACTGCATCTCCCCCATTCATAATCTTGGAGATTTTTCCGCCCATCACAATATAACCTGCCCAGAAACCTCCTGCGGTCAACGCTAATAAAACACCGATGAGATCAACTCCTTTACCAGTCCAGGGGGCAATAAGCGCGATCCCTATTCCGGCCAGTAAAATCCATAAATAATCAGTGATACGTTTAGATCCGAAGATGGCTACAATTAATGGCCCGACGAATTCAAGCGTCACTCCTAAACCAAGCGGTATCCGCTCAATCGCCATATAGAAAATCAGATTCATTAAACCCAGGGATACTCCATAAGGAATAACTGCTTTCCATTGTCTGGCGGTAAGCTTCGTTAAATTTGTCCGGTTAACAGCCATCAGGATAACGGCCGAAAGGCCGATCCGGATTAAAGCCGTACTTTGCGCCCCTAAAACAGGAAACAGACCTTTAGCGATTGCAGCTCCGCACTGTACACTGACAATTGATAAAAGAACGGCAGGAATTGGTGGTAAGGTAAAAGATTTATTGTTATTCATTTGCGCCGCAAATTTAGCTATTATTTTCCTCAATTAAATTAGAGTGATCTAATTAAGAATGCAGGAAAAGTTGCAACAATAACGGGACGCTTTAACCTATAGAAGTGGCCGGGGTTGAGAAGGGATTGGAAGGGTCATTAGCCCTTCCAATCCCTTCTCAACCCCAGCCACAATACGATCTGCAACAAACCTCCTTTAATTCTTGCTATTCAGCAATAGCAGTGTAAGGTTTATCTTGTTTCATTACCTTTTTACGGTAAGCCCAATAAAATACAATCGGGAATATAAACAGGTTAAATAAGGTATCAGAAATCAATCCCCCGATCACTACTGTGGCCAGTGGTTTAGAAGTTTCGGAACCGATACCTGTTGACATTGCTGCTGGTAATAATCCAATCGCTGCCATCATTGCGGTCATCACTACCGGACGGATCCGGGATTCCACACCAATTCTAAGCGCATCAATAAACGTCCATTCAGGATGACTATGCCGCATTTCCTTAATATTTGACTTAAACTTGGTGATCAGGATAACCCCATTCTGGACACAGATCCCGAATAAAGCGATAAAACCGATCCCAGAAGAAATACTAAAGTTTATCCCCGTAAGCAGCAGCGCAAATACCCCACCTACTATTGCAAACGGTACATTATTTAAAACGAGTAATGAATCTTTGATCGTTCCGAATAAAATAAACAGGACAAAGAAAATCAACAATATACTAATCGGCACCACCTGTGTTAAACGCTGAGTTGCCCTTTGCTGGTTTTCAAAATCTCCTGCCCACTCTATATGATAACCTTTAGGCAGTTTAACCTGCGCATTCACTTTGTCCTGAGCCTCTTTAATGGTACTGCCCATATCCCGGCCACGAACAGAAAACTTGATTGCACCATATCTTTTATGCTTATCGCGGTAAATCAAACTCGGGCCAACCAGTTTCCTGATATTAGCAATTTCCCGCAGCGGAACTTTATTCCCCGAAAGCGTTGGTACCCTTAAATCGCCAATCGCATTCGCATTGTTCCTGAAGTTTTCAGGATAACGGATCCGAAGGTCAAACTTACGTTCACCTTCATAAATTTGTGTAGCCGCTTTTCCACCGATAGCCGTTTCAATGACCGCACCTGCATCTGCAGTAGTCACCCCATACAGAGCCATCTTTTCCTGATCCAGGTCAATCCGCAATTCTGGTTGTCCGAGGTTGCGCATAATACCAAGATCCTCCACTCCCTTAATATCCTTCATGATCTTGAAAATCTTCTCTTCTTTCTCTTCGACAAATTTGAGATCATCGCCAAATAACTTCACAACGATAGATCCCTTTACACCGGATACAGCTTCCTCTACGTTATCAGAAATTGGCTGAGAGAAGTTGAGATCAATCCCCGGAAAAAACTTCAGTTTTTCCTGCATCCGCTGGATCAATTCAGGTTTACTCTCTTTACTTTTCCACTGGTCTTGTGGGTAAAGATCCACATGAAACTCCAGATTGTAGAACCCTGTCGCATCTGTTCCGTCATCCGGACGGCCTGTTTGAGAAATAACCTGCTTAACTTCAGGAAAGCTTCTGAAGGTTCTGCGCATATCATTAGCGAGTTTCACAGATTCACCCAGCGAAGTGCTCAAGGGCCCGGTCGCCCTCACATAAATAGTTCCCTCATTGAGTTGCGGTAAAAACTCTGTCCCTAAAAACTTAAAGCAAAAAAGACTGACCGCCAAAATGATAATGGAAATTGGAAAAGCTATTTTTCTGCCTTTAAAACAAATATTGAAAAGTCGCATGGAATTGCGCGTGATCCATTCTACAAAGAAATTGCGCTTTTCACGAACATTCTTGTTCAACAGGACACTGGCCATGACCGGTACTAAAGTAAAAGTCAGAATTAGTGCGCCTAATAAAGCGAAACCTAATGTCCACGCTAAAGGAGAAAACATTTTACCTTCTACCTTTTCAAAGCTGAAGATCGGCAGCAAACCAATAATGATAATCAGTTTTGCGAAGAATATACCTTTACCATTGATCAGACAAGCTTCTTTGATCATCCCCAGTTTACTGAGTTTGTTGAATTTCTCCATCCCCTCTTTCTTTGCCCGATGATCCAGTACCACAAAAATACCTTCCATCATCACGACGGCCCCATCTATGATAATCCCAAAGTCAATCGCCCCCATCGAGAGTAAATTGGCAGACATGCCTTTAAATTTGAGACAAATAAATGCAAAAAGTAAAGCCAGCGGGATCACAATAGCCACAATAATTGTGGTCCGCCAATCGGCCATAAAAAGGAATACAATGACCGTCACGAAAATGATCCCTTCGGCCATGTTATGCAGCACCGTATGCGTTGCAAAATCTACCAGATCTTCCCGGTCATAAAAAGCATTGATCTTAACGTCGTCCGGCAAAATACTATTGTTCAGTTCATCCACCTTGGCTTTAAGGCTTTGAATCACATCATTTGTATTTCCACCTTTCAGCATGACCACAATTCCCTCTACTACATCAGGGTCACCATCACGGCCAACCTGTCCAAGAGGTGGCAAACTTGATTCTGTAACCTCACCAATATTTTTCACGAAGATGGGTGTCCCCTTCACATTATCAACAATGATGTTTTTAATCTCATTGATATTATTCAGCAAACCAATTCCCCGCACTACATAAGCTTGTCCGCTTTGCTCAATCACATCACCACCTACATTAATATTACTTTTAGAAACAGCATCATAAACTTCCAGCGGCGTAACACCATACTGCACAGCTTTTTCAGGATCAATTGTAATCTGATAAGCTTTAGTCGGGCCGCCGAAACTATTCACATCCGCCACACCAGGCACAGACCGTATTTCACGTTCCACTACCCATTCTTCTAGTGTTTTTAGTTCCTTAACAGACTTCTTGCTGCTGGTTAATGTGTATCTGAAAATCTCACCTGTTGGCCCGTAAGGCGGTGAAATCTCAGGTTTCGTGCCTTCTGGTAAATCGGCATCGCCTAAGTGATTATTTAATTGTAGACGCGCATAATCATACTCCACATTGTCCTCAAAAGTTACTTTGACTACCGAAAGTCCAAATAAAGACGAAGACCGGATCGATGTTTTTTTCTGCGCCGGATTCATCGCTATTTCCAGTGGCCGGGTCACAAACTTCTCTACTTCTTCCGCACTGCGGCCGGGCCATTGGGTAATAATGGTCAGCGAAGTATTCGTTACATCGGGAAACGCATCTATTGCGATGCTTTTAAAACTGAAGTATCCTCCCACCAGGAGCAGGAACGTCATGAAAAATATAAAGAACTTGTTCTTAAGAGAAAAAGCCAGTACTGATTTAATTACTTTATTCATTGCTTGAATTTAAACGGGTTAAGCGGATCATGTTATTTCAGAGATTCGTACAGGAACAACTGTCTTGACGCAATAATCTGATCACCGGGTTTTAAGCCTGCACTGATATAAGCGCGGTCTTCTACACGTTTGGAAACAGTGATTGGCTGTATACGTACTTGCGATTTCCCTTCCTTAACCACCACATAATTCCGGTCATTATCCAGTACAATTGAACGGGTATTAATCATCGGCAGGTTCTCTCCCGATTTTGCCTGTACCACGACATTGGCAAACATTTGCGGTTTCAGTAAATTCCCCGGATTGCTGATTTTCACGCGGGCACGCATTAATTTATTGTCCTTGTCAATCATATTGTACACTTTATCTATTTTCCCGGTGAAAATTTTCCCCGGATAAGCCAGTGTAGTAATCTGAACCGGATAACCCGTTTGTACACTTGTGATATCGGATTCGTAAATATTGACGATGATATAAACTGAAGAAAGATCAGCAATAGTAAACAGGTTCTCGGTATTGTCAGCTCTTACCTGCATATTGCTGGTGATGTTTTTCTCTACAATATATCCACTGATCGGCGCTTTGATCAGGTAGCCACGCTTATCACTTTTATTGATCGACATCACTGAATGTGCCCGGCTATTTTCTGCCGATGCCTTTTGATAGTCTGATTTTGCCTGTTCCAGATCCTTGCCCGAAGCCAGCCCACTCTGATACAAGTCTTTTGTAGCTTCCAGCGTTCTTTTGGTATCCCTCAAATCTGCTTCTGCACTAATCAGGTCTTTTGAGTAGCCAGCAACTTCCACACTGTGCATACTGGCCAAGGTCTGCCCTTTGCTCACCACATCTCCCAGCAGGACATTCACATTTTCAGTGATCCCGCTCACCATAGGATAAATTTTAGCGACCTTGTTTTCATCAGGCTCTATCGTCCCGGTCAGGGTAATCTGAGAAATTGCGCTGGCCTGCTGAACAGTATCCACTAATAGACTGCCCAATAAACTATCGGTGACCTTGAATTTATTATCCTCAGGTTTTGAGGCTGCATCATGACGTGTGCAAGACGAGAATAATAAAGTGGCAGTACCAAATGCAGCTGCCAGCGTAAATATTTTATAAGTATGCATATAAAGAGGTTATTGCTGATTAAAGAATGGAGTACCTGTAACGAAATTCAGCTGTTCTAAAGAGCTGATGCGGTTAAGCTGCAAATTGTTCAGCTGGATCGCATTGGTTTTATAGGAATCATAGAAATCCAGGAATTCAAGCAGGCTGATGTTATGTTTTTCATAGCTCTTATAAACTTCTTCTATCAAATGTGTAAAGTCTGCTTTAAACTTGGGATCAAAGCTGTTATAGAGCCTTTCCAATCTATCCGCAGCCTGATAACTATTGTCCAGATCACTTTGCAGTTGATCTTCCTGTTGTGCCAAAGCATTTTTGCTGATATCAATCGCTACCTTTGCCTGTCTGATATTTCCCTGGTTCCGGTTGAAAAGAGGAAGCGGTATACTGATTCCAAGACCAGTATAATTAGGTGTATAACCTGCAAAGCGGTCATAAGTAATCGACATGGTCACATCTGGTATAGCCATTGACTTTTGCAGCCGGAGGTTAAGGTTACTGGATTCAATCACCGAGTGTGATAGCTTTAAATCGTACCTGTTGGTATAAGCGGAGTCGAGCAGTTTTTTATAGGTAACTTGCTGTAATACATCTTTGCCATCCAGATTGAATTCAAGCTGAGGAACAATGTGTACGTTAGCATTGGTGCGGATTAGCAGTTTAAATTCACTTTGTACATCATCGATATCATCTTTCAGTTCATTTAGCTCTGATTGAAGCGTGTACAATTGAGATTGAATCCTTAATACTTCTTTCAGTGCAATATTCTCTTTGGCATATTGCTGTTTAAATCCAACCAGTGTTTTTGATAAAGAGCTGATCTCTTTGGCATATACTTTTGCAGATTGCTCCTGATAGTAAATTTTATAGAAATCAGTTCTCAAAGTATATTTAAGAGTACGCAAAAGATCAAAAAGCTGAAATTCCGCCTGCTGTACACCCATTTTGGCCAACTTGATATTCTTATTCCGTTTACCCGCAGTTTGAAAAAGCTGGGAGATACTTGCAGCACGCTGCCCGGTTTGTTTACTGACATCCAGTATCCTCTTGTTTGCGGAATTGTATAATATGTTCTCATAGGATACTTCCGGATTATCAAACAAGCGGGCGGTAATCACTTGTGCCCTGGCATCGTCAATATTATATTGACCAGCTATTAAACTCAGGTTGTTTTTGAGAAACAAGTCTTCTGCCTGTTTGATCGTGATATTTAAGGAATCACGTGTATCATTTTTGCCATCATCCCTTGCAATTACTGAATCAATTCCGGTAAAACCACAGAGATTTACCAGCAATACAGGGAGCACAAATTTCAATTGCATAGCTTTATTATTTTAAAAACAAAGCTATAGTATAGGCATTAGGAGCTACTTAAAGGCACATTACGTGGGCATTAGAAGTTCATTAGAAAGCTTTAATGTGGCCTAATTTATAGGCAGGTAAACATAAAAAGTAGTACCCTGGCCCAAAATTGATTCCACCTGAATAGAACCATTGTGCTGCTTCACAATATTATTGGTTAAAGAAAGACCAATGCCGTAGCCCGAAAAATTCAAAGCATTGGCAGAACGGTAAAAGGGCTGGAATATCTTTTTAATATCTGCTGGACTAATGCCAATGCCGACATCTTTGATTGCAATGACCATCTGTTGGTTTTTATAACCTACTGTACATAAGACTTCCTGACCCACAGAGAATTTAACCGCATTTTTAAGAATATTATTAATGGCAATAAATAACAATTGCCTGTTTCCCTGTAAAGTCCTTTTAGACTGATCGGTTGGCAGATCATAAATAATTTTAATCGGATCAGTATTGGTTTTAAAGGCTAATTCATCTGCAATTTCCCAGATCAGTTCGTCTATTCTTATACTTTGAAAATCTTTGTTATCTAAATTGGTCTGCATGAGCTCCATTAAACTATTGATGATATAGTTTAACCTTTCTACACTGCCTACAATTTCTTGCAAAGCATGCTTATACTCTTCAGGGCTGCGCTCTCTCATCAAAGTGATTTCGGCCTCCCCTAATATAGAGGTGATTGGTGTACGCAATTCATGAGAAGCATTTGCAACAAATGACTTCTGACTTTCAAAAGATTGTTCCAGGTGTTCCAGCAATTGATTAATAGCAGAAGATAAATTATCTGTTTCATCAGTTTTAGCCTGATTAACGCTTAACCTGTGGTGTAAGCTAGAGGCCCTGATTCTTTTTAGGTTGTCTGTAATGGAAACGATAGGCTGCAATGAAATGCGCGCAAAAATACGTCCGATGAAAAAAGTAATAAAAAGAGAACTGATAAAGAATGCAGTCATGATCAGCCTGAGCTGCTCCATATCATGCAAGCCCCGGTCATCAATTGCAGAAACTACGACTATAAAATTACCGGAGTTATCCGGGTAGTAAATTCCTGTAATCTGCGTTTCTCCCTGCCGCAAATGAATAGATTTCTTTTTAACGATCTGTGACAGGAAATCATGTTTCCAGCTGATAGAATCCTCTCTGGTAAATTTGGAATTAAACTTGTCATCGTAAACCCGGATAGATTCATGGGTGAGTGATTGAGGAAATTTTTTGGCAACCTGGCGGAATATATCTTTTGATAAATTATCTTCGGCAAGATAAAACTGCGCAACGGTTACTGCTCTTTCATCGAGCTTATTCATAAAAGACTTTAAGCGATTATGTTCTACCAGCACATAAATACCTGTGAGTACCACCAAAAGTAAAATGGCAAACATAAAGGTAAATTGCAGTGACAGTCTGTTTTTAACTTTCATCGGGACGGCTTTTACTTCATTAATTATCCTTTGATTACATAACCCATTCCAATCACAGTATGGATTAGTTGCTGATCAAAACCTTTATCAATTTTAGCCCGCAGGTAGTTAATGTAAACGTCAATCAGGTTAGTACCTCTGTTGAATGATATTCCCCAAACTGCTTCAGCAATATAAACTCTGGACAATACCCGTTCTTTATTAGCCATCAGCACTTCCAGCAGGGTAAACTCTTTAGCGGATAAAATGATATTTTTACCATTACGGGTGACTGTCTTTTTGTAACAATCCATTTCCAGGTTATGAATCCTGAAAATAGTTCCTGGTAAAACCTGATCGCGGCGTCTGCCTAAAGCTTTAATCCGGGCCAGCAATTCTGCAAAGTGAAAGGGTTTAGTTAAATAATCATCGGCACCGTTCTCTAATCCTTGTACCTTATCACTTACTGTATTTAAAGCGGAAAGCATTAAAATAGGAACTTCCTTTTTTAATTGCCTGATTTGTTTACAAACTTCCATCCCATTCAGATAGGGAAGAATAACATCTAATATAATCAGCTCATAATCGTTCTCCAGGGCCATTTTACAACCCATATTTCCATCATAAGCAACGGTTACGGTATTTAATTGTTCTTCCAGCCCCTTTTTAATAAATGCAGCAACCTTGGGCTCGTCTTCAATCATTAAAATATTCATTTTCCTTCTAATTATGAGTGCATATTGATTGCCCCAAAGATACCCCTAACGCATAGGATTTTAACCCACATTAAAGGATTTTAATGTTGATTATCAATTTATTAGCTAAAATAAGGATTAAGAATTGAATAGCTCTGAGAATGAAGCTTCTGGAGATTAAAACAACATTAAAATAGAGGGATAAAAATGAGGTGGCTCCTGAAAAAATCCAGAAGCCAATCAAATTTACTCCATATAATCGGCCTGGCGGCTCAATAAAGCGCGGTATTTATTGAACACCGCAGTTTTAGAAACAAAACCAATATATTCTTCCTGTTCATTCAAAACAGGCAACAACCATGCATTCTCTTTTTCCATCTTTTTAAGCACTATTTTCATAGAATCTGTGATGAATACAATAGAAGGAGCTGTTTGCATCAGGTCATGCGCAGTCAAATCCGGATTAGCCGGATTATTGATTGCTTTTTTCAATACATCCTCTACATAGATCAAACCTTTGAAAGACTTGTCTGCTGCAATGACCGGGAAAATATTTCGTTTAGACTGCAAGATTTCCGGCAGCTTTTCAGCAATAGTTTCTTCCTCATTCAACACCAGGTAATCTTTTTCTACCAGGTATTTTAACTTCATCATATGCAGCACTGTCGTGTCTTTGTCTTCATGAGACATCAGCTCACCACTTTCAGCAAGAGGTTTAGTATAGATAGAGTATTTATTTGTACTTCTGTTGATCAGGTAAGAAATAGCTGAGGTAATCATTAAAGGCACCATCAGTACGTATCCACCGGTAATTTCTGCAATCAGGAATATCCCGGTAAGCGGTGCATGCATAATCGCACTGAGCGAGGCAGCCATACCTGCAACGATAAAATTAGAAACATTCACATGGGCAATTCCTAAAGTATTAATTGTGAAAGCAAGCAGGAAGCCGATCAATCCACCCATAATTAAACTGGGTGCGAAAATCCCCCCATTACCTCCTGCACCAAGTGTAACCAGCGTAGCTGCCGATTTTGCAAATACCGTAATCGCAGTAAATAAAATAACAACTGTAGGGATATTGCTATAAGCAGAAAAAATACTATTTGTAATGACAGCTGTATAATTGCCGCCTAAAAGATTTTTGATGGTCACATATCCCTCACCGTACAAAGTAGGAAACAGAAAAACCATTGCCCCCAATACAAGACCACCAACCGCAACCTTTTGATAAGGATGTTTGATCTTATAGAACATGCCTTTGATAAAGTAATTGGCTTTGGTAAAATACATCGAAAACAGACCAATCAGCACAGCCAGTACAACATACCAGACCAGCGAATTGAATTTCCATCCTTCAGTAACCAAAAAGAACAATTGTTCATTGTAAAAGAAACGTGCCACCACTGCAGCTGTAGCCGAAGAAAGTAACAAAGGTATAAATGCCGGAATAGTAAATTCAGGTAACAGGATCTCAATCGCAAAGACAATTCCCGCAATAGGGCTATTGAATGCACCCGCAATACCTGCGGCTGCACCACATGCCAGCAGCATCGTAGTTTCGCGGTAAGAGAGCCCTAAAAAGCGCCCTACAACAGAGCCTATACCCGCACCACTGGTTACAATCGGTGCTTCCAGCCCGGTTGATCCACCAAAGCCTACTGTTAAGGCCGCAGTGATAATCTGTGAATAGATATTATGGGGTTCTACCCTGCTTGATTTCCTGGAGATCGTGTAAAGCAAAGGTGTCAAACCAGTTTCGAATTTCCCTTTCCGGATAAAACGCCTTACATACATCACAGAAAGCAGTATCCCTATAAAAGGAAAGACCAGGAACAGGTAATACTTATATTGCCAGTGAAAACCGTCCTGTAAAAAGTCTTCAATATGATGGGTAATCGTTTTAAGGAGCGCCGCAGCAAGTCCAGCCAAAACGCCAACTATCATGGCCGCTATAACGAGGAAGTTTCTGTTGGAGATTTTTGTCCTTCGGTATTGATTTACAGCGTCAAGATAGTTGACCAATCTTACGTACATTTCTTATGAGTTTAGCAATCGAATTTATCTAACAATTTAATCAGCGTAGCAAAGTCTTTTGGGTATGGCGCATCAATTTCGATGTCCTCCCCATCCAGGCCTTTAAAGATGACATGTTTGGCATGCAATGCGAAACGCTTCATAATCGGAAGCTCTTCATCATCTTTTGCAATCCGGTACCCTTTTTTAATACTGGACAAAAATACAGGTTTACCTTTATATAAAGTATCTCCGCAAATTGCAGCACGCTGTGTAGCCAGGTGAATCCTGATCTGGTGCATGCGGCCGGTAATCGGCTTACATTCTACTAAAGTATAATGTCTGTAAAACTTAATAGAATTAAAAATGGTTTCAGCACGTTTACCTTCCTTACGGTCAATCGTAACGCTCCTGTTTCCGTCATTTAAGATAGGCAGGTCAATGAAAAGCTCTTTAAACGTAAACAACCCGTCAACAACGGCATGATACGTCTTTTGAACTTTACGCTTCTCGAATTGCATCGAGACTGAACGATAGGCTTCCGGATTTTTAGCAATGATAATTGCACCTGATGTTTCTTTGTCTAAACGGTGACAAACCTGGGCATCAGCTGAATACTGTTTTGCAAGGCGAAGTATATTAACTTCGCCGGAGCCGCCACGCTCGTCTAATGAGGCAACAAATGGCGGCTTATTTACAACGATATGGTTATCGTCTTCGAATAGAATGAGGTCTTTAAATGAAGGATATTTCAATGGTGTGGATTTATAAAACAGTACAAAAGTACAATTTCATCCTTTACCATTTGAAATAAGAATGTAAATGATTAAGAAAGTTCGAATTTATACCCTACTCCTTTGACAGTTGCCACGTAAGTTTCGCCTAATTTCTCTCTCAATTTACGGATATGCACATCTATAGTCCGGTTGGTAACTACAACCGAATCTTCCCAGATATTTTTAAGGATCGACTCTCTTGTATATACTTTTCCAGGTTTAGAAGCCAGCAGGTACAGCAATTCAAATTCTTTCTTTGCCAATACTACTTTTTGTCCGCTCTGATAAACAAGATAAGCCTCTCTGTCGATCACTAAATCGCCAATTTCAACTTTGTTCTCAGAAACTTCATCATTACTTACATTTCTTCTCAATATGGCATTGATACGGCTGACTAAAGCACGTGGCTTAATTGGTTTAGCGATATAATCATCTGCACCGACATTAAAACCAGCAATTTCTGAGTACTCTTCACTTCTTGCGGTCAGAAAAACCATGAAAGTATTTTTGAACTCAGGAATAGCACGCATCAGACGGCAGGCTTCAATCCCATCCATCTTAGGCATCATGATATCCAGAATGATCAGATCAGGGTGCACTTTTTTTGCAACTGCAATCCCATCCTGTCCGTTGCTGGCCAGGTAAACCTGATAACCTTCTTTTTTAAGGTTATATTCAACTAACTCTAAGATATCAGGTTCATCATCAACTATCAGTATCTTTTGTTTTACGGCGCTCATGTCTTTAAATATTTGTTACGAAATTAAGTAATCATTTGCATAACCAGGTTAAAGGTAGGTTAACAAATTGTTAATGACACCTGATAGTTTAACATTGAATTAGGGTTAACGTAAAGTCTTTTCTAAAAACGTATCAAGCTCTTCAGCTCTCAGGTTTTTAGCAATAATCTTACCTGTTGGATCTAATATAAATGAACTTGGAATTGCTTCTACCTGGTACATTCTTACTGTAGGGCTCTCGAAATCTTTCAATTCACTTGCATGCGTCCATGTTAATCCGTCTGCAATTACTGCTTGTTTCCATGCTACAGGGTCTTTATCTAAGGATATACCAAGAATAGTGAATTTTCTGTCTTTATACTTATTATAGACCTTTACTACATTTGGATTTTCCTGTCTGCAAGGCTGACACCAGGAAGCCCAGAAATCAAGCAAAACATATTTACCTCTTAAAGCTGATAGTTTAACCGTTTTTCCGTCAAGTGTATTCATGGTAAAATCTGGTGCAAGCTGTCCGATCTGTACAGATTTCAATTTAGCCATTCTCACTAAAAAGTCAGTTACTGCTTCATTTTTATTAAAATTACTCTTGATTTTTTCTGAGTACGCGATCATTTCCTTCTCATAATCACTTGGATTTAAAGAGTTGATCGCATAGAATCCAGCAAGGGAAGTCGTATTGTCCATGGCAAATTTCAGGATATAGTTTACCAATCCTTCATTTTCTTTAATCAGCGCGGGTCTCATTTGATTTGCGATAGCGTCTCTGTTATGCGGTTGATTCGCCACATTTTCTTCAAATTGTGCCTGTAAAGCCGCAAGCTTCGCCACATACTGGTTTTTGTTCTTATTCAGTTCCTCCAGTTTATCAGCTTCCGCTGCTCCTGATAGTTTATAAGCAAGATTTTTATCTTCAAGATCTGCCTCTAATTTGATGACATCTCCGTTTTTAGCGATCAGCATATATTCGCTGTTGTCAATCTTCACTCTGAAGAAATCTACTTCAGGCGTGCTTCTGTTGAATTTAAATTCTCCTTTATTGGATAATACTGTAGAATCGAGCGGTGTCTCGCTTGCTTTATTAATTCCATATAAATAAACTTTTGCTTGTGGTTTAGCGTGTTCAAATTTCCCGCTGATCTCAAATTTGCTTTTGTCATTACAAGCGGCAAATGCAACGCACACGATTAAAAGGGTGGCTATTCTGTTCATATTTATATACTATATAGATTAATCCTTATTTTAATTTTTCTAATAACAGTTCATTAATTTTAGCGGGGTCTGCTTTCCCTTTTGCCATTTTCATGACCTCTCCGACAAATAAGCCTAAAACTCCTTTTTTACCGGTTTTATAAGCTGCAACCTGTGGTTTGAATTTTTCAAGCACCTGATCTGCAAAACCATCCAGTTCATCCGCATTCTCTACAATCAATAGGTTAAGTTTTAAGGCGAGTGCCGAAACATCCGCATCCTTAACCGACTGAATGGCCGGTAGTAATTGTTGTAAAGCAATTTGCTGCGTGATTTTCTTTTCTTCGACCAGGTTAACGACCGCAGCAAGCTGTGCAGGACTTATTTTAAAAGTAGTAATAGTTAAATCCTGTTCATTTAATAAAGCTCTGATCGGGCCAGTGAGCCAGTTAATCAGGTTTTTAGGATTCTTTACTAAAGTTAAGGCAGCATTCAGATAGTCCAGCAATTCTTTATCCTCAGTGAATATCGAAGCTTCAGAATTATTCAGCCCGAAATCTGCCATCAGTTTTGCTGTAATTTCACGGGGCAATGCAGGCATTCCTGCTTTCAAAGCAGCCAGCCATTCATCTGAGATCACGACAGGCGGAAGATCCGGATCAGGGAAATAACGATA
Organism: Pedobacter sp. UYP1; assembly: GCF_040547305.1. NCBI lineage: Bacteria > Pseudomonadati > Bacteroidota > Sphingobacteriia > Sphingobacteriales > Sphingobacteriaceae > Pedobacter > Pedobacter sp. UYP1. The sequence goes on from NZ_JBEPPL010000003.1 coordinate 255,151, forward strand.
ATCGTTTGCCATTTCTTTAGTGCGCATTGGCGCTGTAGTTCCATGATCAGCGTCAAAAGTTAAAGTACTTTGAACAATTGCGCCTCCAGCTGTGATCACTTCGATCTGGCGGTTAAATTCAAACTCCATAGCTCTGCGTACATTGCGGATTGAGTTCAGGTTTTTCACCTCGCAACGGGTACCGAATTCTTCCGTTCCATTTTCACGGATCGAGATATTCGCGTCACAGCGGAAACTTCCTTCTTCCATATTTCCGTCTCCTACGTCAAGATGCCTCACCAGCTTCCTCATTTCGGTTAACAATACAGAAGCTTCTTCGGCAGTGCGGATATCAGGTTCGGTTACGATTTCTATTAAAGGTACTCCTGCCCTGTTCAGATCAACAAAAGAATAGTGATCATCCTGGTCATGCATGCTTTTACCTGCATCCTCTTCCATGTGGATCCTGTTAATTCCGATACGCTTTTCTGTGCCATCACTTAAAACGAGGTCGATATATCCATTCTGGCAAATCGGCTTGTTATCCTGAGTGATCTGATATCCTTTAGGCAGATCAGCATAGAAGTAATTTTTACGGTCAAAGTAATTGGTCTGATTGATTGTACAGTTCAGGGCCAGCCCCATTCTGATCGCTTTTCCAACTACTTCTTTATTCATTTTTGGCAATGCACCAGGCAAAGCCAATGAAACCGGAGAGATATGCGCATTCGGTTTTGCACCAAAAGCTGCGCTATCTGAAGAAAATATTTTCGATTTTGTATTTAACTGAACGTGAATCTCTAAGCCTGATACCAATTCAAATGCTGTGGGAGAAATAGCAGTTTTCGTACTCATTTAAGGGCAATAAATTAAACTAATGTCGTGAATTCCTGTCTCACAAATATAACCAAATAAGTTTATGACCATGGGTTTAGGACGCATTTATAATCATGGCATAAACTTTGACAATTTACATACACACACAAATTTGAAACGTTATGAGAAAATTACTTTTAATTGCTGCGATTGGAATCGCTTCCCTTGCAGCTGCACCAGCGGCGAAAGCCCAGGTGAGTTTAAGTATAAATATTGGGTCACAGCCCCAATGGGGGCCCAGGGGGTATGATCATGTTGATTATTATTACCTGCCAGATGTAGATAGTTATTACTATGTACCAACCCGCCAGTTTGTTTATTTAAGTGGCAGCAGATGGATTCATGCGCGTTCTCTTCCTTCCAGGTACAGAGGTTATGATTTGTATGGCGGCAGAAAAGTTGTGATTAATAACTATGCTAATCCATGGACAAGACATAACTACTACAGAACGCAATATGTAAGCAACAACTATTACAGCAGACCATCGCGTGTAGTGGTCAGAAATAATTACCGCAACGACAGAAGAGATTACAATAGAGGAAGAGATAACGGCTGGGGAAGGGGTCATGACAGAGGAAATGGCTGGGGAAGAGGAAACGACAGACATGACAACGGCAATAGAGGTAACCATGGAGACAGAGGTAACCACGGTGGAGACAGAGGTAATCATGGTGGCGACCATGGTGGACATGGAAGAGGTGGCCGTAACTAATAGATATTACCAATAAATTACTGACATTATTAACTCTTATTGTAAAGTATCACGACCTTTGGGTTGTGATACTTTATTTTTTATAAGCTATTTACCATTTTATATTAACCTGATTAATGATGATTGAGAACATAGAAGCAATGCTGACCCAGAAAAACATTAACCCTACTGCCATGCGGCTACTGGTACTGGATTTTCTGTTAAAGCAGTCTTCAGCGATCAGTCTGACCGATCTTGAAAAAGGATTAGACCCTTCAGACCGCATAACTTTGTACCGTGCACTCAAGAAGTTTGAAGAAAAAGGGCTGGTACATAGCATTGACGATGGTTCTGGAGCGACTAAATATGCACTTTGTGAAAATGATTGCGAAGCCGGACATCACCACGATCTGCATGTTCACTTTTTCTGTAATACCTGCCGGGAAACTTCTTGTTTGCCTAAACACCATATCCCGCAAATTGCCTTACCTGACGGCTTTAAATCTGAAGAAGTTAACCTGATCGTTAAAGGCGTTTGTAATAAATGTGTCCAATAGTTTGCAATACCATTGCGCTATAGTTTAAAGTACCTTTGTTTTAGAGAATCAAAAAAAAGCTTTAGCTTAATCAATCTCTTTGACTTAAGATACTATTATGGCCACTAAAAATATAGATACCTGCTGTGATACAGCTACCATTGCAGAGAAAAAACCTGCCGCAGCACACAAACCACATACACACACTCACGAAGGACATACGCATGATGGTCATAGTCATGATGACCACAGCCATGACGATCATGACCACGATCACGACCATGATCATGGTGATGGTGAAAGTTCAGGCTGGAAAGGCCAGATTCCTTTATTAACTTCCTTAGCGATACTCGCAGTGATGTTAACGCTGGAATATGGTTTTAAATTCATACCAGCCAAACCGGTTTCCCTGCTGATTTTCGGGGCCGCTTACCTGCTGGCAGGATATAACGTATTGAAGTTAGCTTTCAGAAAAGCAATGCGACTGGATTTCTTCAACGAATTTTTCCTGATGAGCGTGGCCACAATTGGTGCGTTCTCCATTGGATCTTACAGTGAAGGCGTCGCAGTAATGGTATTTTATTCCATCGGAGAATGGTTCCAGGATGTAGCTGTATCTAATGCAAAACGCAGTATTAAAGCATTATTAGATATTCGTCCGGATACCGTAGATGTAATCAGGGATGGAAAAATCACCACTGTTAAACCTGCTGATGTTGAAATTGGTGAACTGATCCAGGTCAGGGCCGGAGAAAAAGTAGCTTTAGATGGTGAACTGGTTTCTGCGAAAGGAACATTCAATACTTCTGCGATGACTGGAGAAAGTAAACCAGATTCTAAAGCAAAAGGTGACAGCGTACTGGCCGGAATGATTAACCTGAATACCGTAATTGAGGTTAAAGTATTGTCGCTATTTAAAGATAGTAAGCTGAACAGGATTCTGGAAATGGTACAGGATGCAACAGCCAGAAAATCTAAAACCCAGTTGTTCATTTCCAGATTTGCTAAAGTTTATACTCCAATTGTATTTGCCTTAGCAGTGCTTGTGGTAGCCCTGCCCTATTTATTTGTAACTAATTATGTATTTGCACAATGGCTATACCGCGGCCTTGTTTTCTTAGTCATTAGCTGTCCTTGTGCTTTAGTTGTTTCCATTCCACTGGGTTATTTTGGCGGAATAGGCCTGGCTTCTAAAAATGGTATCTTATTCAAAGGATCAAACTTCCTGGATGTAATGACTACGATTAATACCGTAGTGATGGATAAAACCGGAACATTGACTAAAGGCGTTTTCAAAGTACAGCGTGTAAAGGCTGTGAATGGAGATGAAAAAGAATTACTGCGTTTAACTGCAGCTATTGAAAGTAAATCTACCCACCCTATTGCTACTGCCGTGACTTTACATGCGGGTGATGTTTTACAAGGCACAAAGATTGGTGAAGTGGAAGAAGTACCCGGAAAAGGGCTTAAAGGCTTGATTGACAACAAACAAATACTGGCTGGAAATATCAGGCTGCTGAACCAGTTTAACATTGCTTATTCAAATGAAGTAGCTCAGGAAGAAGATACCGTGGTTGTAGTTGCCATTGATGGCGTTTATGCGGGATTTATTACAATTGCTGATGAGCTGAAAGAAGATGCCATACAAGCCGTAAAGGAAATGCATGAAATGAAAATCCAGACGGTGATGCTGAGTGGCGATAAACAAGCCGTAGTTAATAAAATTGGCAGATTATTAGGGATAGATCGTGCTTTTGGTGATCTCTTACCAGAAAACAAAGTAGAAAAAGTAGAAGCGCTGAAACAACAAGGCAGACATATCGCTTTTGTTGGGGACGGAATTAATGATGCTCCGGTTGTAGCTTTAGCTGATGCAGGGATTGCCATGGGTGGGTTGGGAAGCGATGCAACTATCGAAACTGCGGATATTGTGATTCAGAATGATATGCCTTCAAAAATTGTTACGGCAATTAAAATCGGAAGACTGACTAAAAACATTGTTTGGCAAAATATTGCACTGGCCATGGGCGTGAAAGTAATCGTACTGATTTTAGGAGCAGGCGGAGTTGCAACCCTATGGGAAGCTGTAATCGCAGATGTAGGGGTTGCTTTACTGGCGATCTTAAATGCAGTCAGAATTCAGAAAATGAAGCTTTAATTTAATTATCTTCATCCCTGAAATGAAAAGATTACAGGGAATAAAAAACACTTGGAAATTAAGCCTGCTAACCATTAGCTTAATTTCCTGTAGTCATCCAAAAGACAGGGTTTATCAGGCAGAATTATTTAAGGAAAATATTGACCTGAATACACCTCCTAAAACTACATTGCAGCTCTTTAAGAGGCTAACATTGACCAATAAAAAAGATGAATTGATAGGGGGTATATTTGGGCGCAAAGGACGTATGTCCTGGAATATCATCAATTACAAAGATACGACGATCCACTTTAATCCTAACCTGAAGAATTTGGTTGAGGATTATCAGTCAGATGAAACACCTTTATATGATTTTTCTACGATCTATTATCTGAACCCACAAAAAACAGCATTCCTTGCAGATATGCCTGGACCTTCCCGTATCAGCAGCCGCGTTTTTGTATTTTGTGCGCAACCAAATGGCTTAAAAGTTTACCGGATTGAGCGTCCAGTTAAAGAACAAATCTCTTCAGGAGACGAAAGTATCTATATGGGTATTGCTAAAATAGGCGGTAATCTGCTATTGGTCAACAACGATTATCTTTTTAATCAGCGAACAGCAAAGGCATACCTGATCCCAAGACCAGATCCGAAAGAAAGAATGCAGGCAGACTTTACGATCCTGTCACCTGATGGAAAAACCGTAGTTTTTAATGCAAAGGGTAGTTCGACTGATCATTTTGACTATATCTATCAATTCCATTATCCAAGCGGCAAATTTGAAACAGATAGTATTCCTGCAGATCAATATCAAAGTCCATTGCTGGACAAGAAAAAAAAGTGGCCGGAAACTCATTATGACTGGAACAAAGATGCAAATGGAAGAATGTTTCTAAAACCTAAAACGGCTTTTAGTTTAAAATAATGCTATAGAAAACACTTCTTTAATTTACTTGTTTAGGTAGTATGGAACAGCTGCAACCTGAAACTAAACAAATCAACTTACTTTGGGAGGGTCACCATTATAAATCGGTAGAGAATTGTGTGGTGACTATCCAGGAAAAAGGCGCTGAAATCACTGCTGTGGTTATTGGAGATTCCGGCGAAAAACCTTTTCGCCTTGATTATACCATCAGAACCAATCAAAAATGGGAAACCGTATTTTTTGATATTAAAAGCCAGTTTAATGATCAAAGAGTCGAATTAAGCTTTGAAAGTGATGGAAAAGGTAACTGGAATGATCATGGAAAAGCATTGGAAGAATTTAAAGGCTGTATAGATATCGACATTTCACTAACCCCATTTACAAACACGTTGCCCATCAGGAGACTGGGTTCAAAACTAAAAACAGAACAAGAGATTAAAGTGATCTACTTTGATATTCTGAAACAGCTCGTCAGACCAAATTTACAGGCTTATACCGCATTAACCGGCTTCTGTTATCAGTACCGGAATATTGACAATGGCTATGAGGCACTGCTCACAGTTGACGAACAAGGACTGGTTGTGGTTTATCCGTCAAAGTTTTTCAGAGGTACCCATGTAGAGAGCAATTACTAGTTATTAAAAAACGGGCCGGCTCTTTTCTTTAGAGACAGCCCGTTTTCATTTAGAATAATTTGCTTGATTACTGAATCAGCGTCGCCGCTTTTTCCAGCACCTTAGCTAATCCATCTTTATTTTTTCCTCCGGCAGTAGCGTAGAAAGGCTGACCTCCACCTCCACCCTGGATATCTTTAGCTAATTCCCTAACCATATTCGAGGCATTGAGTTTTTTATCCGTAACCAGATTATCAGATAACATGACACTGATTCCTGGTTTGTCATCGATCAATGTCGTGAAAACAAGGTATAAGTTATCTACGATATCCTTAATTGAAAAAGCCAGGTTCTTCACTGCATCTGCACTGGGAAGGTCCACATGAACAGCTATCATATTGATGCCGTTGATCGTTTTCATATGGTGAACGATTTCATGTTTAAGATTCCCTGAACGCTCTACAACTGCTTTCTCAGCCTCTTTTTTAAGTTTGTTATTTTCTTCAATCAAAGCAGTAACCGCAGCAGTCAGGTCTTTATTTCCTTTAAGCAATGTTTTTAACTGGTTTATTTCTTTATCCTGGTTAATCACATACTCTTCTGCACGATCGGCTGTAATTGCTTCAATACGTCTTACACCTGCAGCTACAGCACTCTCAGAAATAATCTTAAAGTAACCAATCTGACCAGTTGCCTGAACGTGTGTACCACCGCATAATTCCTTCGAATAATTATCATCGAAAGTAATGATACGAACAAAATCACCGTATTTCTCTCCAAATAAAGCAGTTACCCCACTTGATAATGCTTCTTCGTAAGGAACAAGTCTTTGCTCTTTCAAAGCTATATTATCTCTTACCCTTTTGTTGACGATATGCTCAATAGCTGCTAATTCATCCTCAGTAATCTTTGTGAAATGAGAAAAATCGAAACGCAGGTAATCTGCATTCACCAAAGATCCTTTTTGATTCACATGATCGCCCAGGACACTCTTTAATGCGGCATGCAGTAAATGTGTCGCAGAGTGATTGTTATTCGTCTGTACGCGCTTATCTTCATCTACGACAGCCCAGAACTGACCATCTATATCTTCAGGTAAAGAGTCTGCGAAATGCACGATTACGCCATTTTCCTTTTTGGTATCTGTAATTTCAATAGAAAACATCCGGCTATGGTCTTCCAGACGGCCGGTATCACCTACCTGGCCCCCGCTTTCGCCATAAAAAGGAGTTTTCTGCAATACGATCTGGTACTGCTCTTTTCCTTTGGCAGTTACTTGTCTGTATTTTAATATTTTGGTTTCAATCTCCAGGAAGTCATATCCTACAAATTCCGTTTCAGGGTCATCATGAACAGTAATCCAGTCACCTGTATCAATTGCTGTTGCCGCTCTTGATCTGGCTTTTTGTTTCTGAAGGCTTTTCTGATATTCCTCCATATCCACACTCCATCTTTTCTCCCTGGCCATCAGTTCAGTCAGGTCAATCGGAAATCCGTAAGTATCCTGCAATTCAAAAGCAAAATCACCCGAAATCACCATCTGGTCTTTCAGTATGCTGTAAACCCATGGATCTTCAAAAGATTTCTCCAGGTCAATTGCATTTTCAGACATCAGAAAATCTGCTTGTTTAGCGGTATAATTTTCAAAGCGCTGAATACCTGTAGCCAGTGTTCTTAAGAAAGAAACCTCCTCTTCCAAAACTACTTTCTGAACGAAGTCCTGCTGTAAGACCAACTCCTCAAAAACACCTTTAAACTGTTCGGCAAGAACTGGTACCAATTGGTTTAAAAAAGGCTCTTTTAAATCAAGGAAAGTATAAGCGTAACGTACAGCTCTTCTTAAAATCCTGCGGATCACATACCCTGCTTTGTTATTTGCCGGCAATTGTCCGTCTGCAATTACAAATGAGATTGCACGGATATGATCGGCCATAACGCGCATCGCAATATCCGTTTTTTCATCAGTGCCATAAGCTATACCAGCTTTTTTTGCGATGAACTGTATGAGTGGCTGGAAAACATCAGTATCATAGTTTGAAGCTTTATTCTGCAATACGCGAACCAGACGCTCAAAACCCATTCCTGTATCTACATGTTGTGCAGGTAATGGCTGTAATGAACCATCTTTTAATCTGTTGAACTGCATAAATACATTGTTCCAGATCTCTATCACTTGCGGGTGATCAGCATTCACCAATTCTTTCCCGCTGGTTGCTGCACGTTCATGATCAGGACGGCAATCCACGTGAATTTCCGAACATGGACCACAAGGCCCCATGTCTCCCATTTCCCAGAAATTGTCTTTTTTATTTCCTAAAACAATGCGGTCTTCAGGAACATATTGCTTCCACAATTCGAAAGCTTCCGTATCTCTTGGAAGACCTTCTTTTTCATCTCCTTCAAAAATGGAAACGTATAATTTATCTTTAGGGATACCATAAACTTCTGTCAATAATTCCCAGCTCCAGGCAATAGCCTCTTTCTTGAAGTAGTCACCAAAACTCCAGTTGCCCAACATCTCGAACATGGTGTGGTGATAGGTATCTATACCCACTTCTTCCAGATCGTTGTGTTTACCGGAAACCCGTAAACAACGTTGTGTATCGGTTACCCTTGGATACCTGGCGGGTGCCTCTCCCAAAAAGATGTCTTTAAACTGGTTCATACCTGCATTGGTAAACATCAGTGTAGGATCATTTTTTACAACGATAGGTGCGGATGAAACGATATTGTGTTGTTTCGATTCAAAAAATGCTAAATATGCGTGTCTGATTTCTTTTGCTGTCATTCGTAGTAGAAATTATCCAACAAAATTAAAATTTTATTGCGGTATTCTACTAAAATCCCTTTACATTTGAATGCTTTACATAAAAGCTATAAACCACTAAATATCAACATAGAAGTATGCCTTACAAGGAACGGGAAATTAATAAAATGTATTATACGATGGGTGAGGTGACGGAAATGTTCAATGTAAACGCCTCACAGATCCGCTTTTATGAGAAGGAATTTGACGTTCTCCAGCCTAAGAAAAACAAGAAAGGAAACCGTCTTTTCACTCCGGAGGATATTGAAAATCTGAAGATCATTTTCCACCTGGTAGATGATAAAGGTTTTACACTGAAAGGTGCAAAAGATCATTTAAAGAATAATAGTGCAGACGTTAAGGAGAACCAGAAGATCATTGCATCACTGGAAAAATTAAAAGACTTCTTATTAAAGTTAAACGACGAAATTTAATTATTAAATTAACTTAGTTAACTAAATCAGCAGTACTTTGGCGTTATTATGTCAAAGACAGCTAGCTCATCCATCCAGTGTCCCGGGTCGCAAAGTATCAGAACCTCTTTGCCGGGATACGGAATACTATTATCCATAGTTCTTTTTTGTCCCTTCAGCATTGCATATGCGCAGGAAGAGGTGCAAATCAAAGAAATAACCGCAACGCTTTCAGAGAATTTTTCAGCAGAAGATCTTGCTGAGCTGACTGAACAGCTTTCCTTTTACCTGAAACACCCTTTAGACCTTAACAGGACCAGCCCGGAGCAGCTAAAAGAGCTATTCTTTCTTTCCTCACTGCAGCTCAGTAACTTTTTCACGCATATCCGGCTCAGCGGAAAACTAAAGGATGTTCTGGAACTTCAGGCCATAGCTGGTTTTGATGTCACCACAATTACCAGGCTACTCCCATTTGTGACGGTGAAGGAAGAATTACCGCTTGATTTCAGTAAAGCAGGCAAAGGGCTTAGTGAGCTTACCCTGAGATATGGGCGGCTGCTGGAAAAACAAAAAGGTTATACTGACCTTCCGGGCAGCAGATATCTGGGTACTCCTGAAAAACTATTGCTGAAGTATAGCTATCATCTGAATGATCAGGCTGCAATTTCCGTCGTAGCCAAAAAGGATGCTGGGGAAAGCTTTTTCAGCGGCAGCAGCAAAAGTGGTTTTGACTTTATTTCAGGAAGCCTGGCCCTGTATAAATCCGGAAGGTTTAAAAAGATCGTTGCTGGAGATTACAGCCTGCAATTTGGCCAGGGCCTGAGCCTCTGGTCTGGTTCATCTTTTGGAAAAGGGGATGATGTAGCAGGTATCGCAAAAAAAGATACCGGCCTTAAACCTTATACCTCTGCTAATGAGTATTCATTTTTCAGAGGTGCAGGTGTAACTTATAGTTTATTGAAAAGCATTGACTTAACAGGTTTCATATCACTTAGAAATCTAGATGCCAGCTTAACAAAATCTACTGACGGGAATGACCAGTTATCAGCAATCAGTACTAGTGGTTTACACCGTACGACAGCCGAAAACAAGCATAAAGGAAAGCTGGGATTGTTACTTTACGGGATGGCTTTAACCTATAACAAAAATAGTTTGGACCTGGGGATTACGGCATACCATTCCAGTTATCAGCATGATTTTATAACGGGCCCTCAACGCTATAAGCAGTATAACTTCACTGGCCGGGAACTTAGTAATCTCGGAATTCATTACAACTATACATTCCGGAATATTTATTTTTTTAGTGAAGTGGCGCATAGCATACCTGGTGGTACCGCAGTACTCACCGGCGCTATGGCCAGCTTGTCGCCACGTATTTCTGCGATAGTTCTTTTCCGTAATTATGAGAAAGAACACGTTAGTTTTTACAACAAGGCCGCCGGAGAAGGAAGTACAGCTGCAAACGAGAAAGGAATTTATACTGGTTTACACATTAATCTGACTAAAAAATGGACTTTATCTGCCTATGGTGATATTTTTTGGTTCCCATGGGCAAAATATAGAATTGACGAAGCGTCTTCAGGATATGAATTGACCGGGCGAATTACCTTTAAGCCAGATAAAAAGTTTAAAGCCTTGTTAAGTTATCAAGCCAAACACAGCGAACAGAACGCGAGTTCAGGCAAGCCTGTGAACCCGATAACTGACCTCAGGAAGGATAACTGCAGAGTGGAGGGTAATCTTACACTCAACAGGAAAATAACACTACAAAATCGCTTTGAACTGACCCGGTATCAAAAAGGGGATGTTCATGCTGAGTATGGATATTTATTTTATCAGGATGTAGCTTACCATCCTATGTCTTCCAGAATTTCTGCGAATCTCAGACTGGCTTTTTTTCATACTCCATCTTACAATAGCAGGATCTATGCTTACGAAGATGACGTGTTGCATGGCACGGGTTCTGGTATTTATAGCGGTGAAGGGATCAGGTGTTATTTTAACCTGAGTTATAACTTATCCAGACAACTCAGGGTATGGGGAAGATATGCAGCATACCTGTATCCGGGAATGGAGAAAACAGGTTCAGGACTGGAAGAAATCAGTGGCAATCAAAAGTCTGAGATCAAGCTTCAACTGCGTTATCAGTTCTAAATGCGAATTCGGCAAAACATAAGTATTTTCGGCAAAATCCTGCTTCCATTTTGCATAGGAATATGGGCTTTGCATGCAGCAGATAATACCAAATTAAATTTGCCAGTGTTAATATTTGCAATTTTTACAATTATTTTATCATTAATAATCAGATTTTTATACAAATTACTTAAAGTTTATCATCATAAAGGATTTTTGGCAATCCTGATTAATTTACTCTTTTTAAGCTTGGGCTTATTTTGGTATTCCAATGCAAATCTGATTCAGAATCCGGCTAACTTTTCTAATCACCAGGCAGATTTCCTGAGGATATCGGTAGCTGATGAGCCGCAGCAACATGGTTCAATTTTAAGATTTAAAGCAAGGGTTCTGGCAAACTATACTGGTCATCAAAAACAGCAGACATCAGGCTATTTACTGGTCGCCCTGCATTACGACTCAGCCTTCCCTGTCCAACTTCAGTATGGAGAAAACTATTATATCCCTGCCCGGTATAAAGTGATAGCCGCTCCATATAATCCAGCAGAATTTGACTTCAGCTCCTGGCTGGCCATGCAAAATATCCACCATCAAATTTTCCTTCAACCAGAGGAACTGATTGCTTCCAGAATTAAAACAGGGCCCGCTTTGATCAGCTTTGTACAGGCACTCCGGAAAAATCAGGTAGCGCTTTACAGGCGTTTAATTAAAGACGACAATGCTTTTGCAGTGGCTTCTACGTTAATTCTTGGTTACCGGGCAGATTTAAGTGCAGAGACCCTGTCAGCCTATTCAAAAACAGGAACTATTCACGCGCTCTCTGTTTCAGGAATGCATGTAGGGATTATTTATCTGGTGCTTAACCGGGCCCTTGGCTGGATGGATAGGAAAGTCTGGCTAAAATGGAGCAAAGTCCTGCTACTTTTAATCCTGATCTGGGGCTATGCTGTATTGACAGGATGCTCTGCTTCAGTTTTACGCTCAGCAATTATGCTCAGTATCTTCATCCTGGCTAAGTCTGTTCAGAACCAGGTAAACAGCTATCAGGTATTATATTTTTCAGCTTTCTGCCTATTGCTCTACAACCCTTTTTTACTTTGGGATGTAGGCTTCCAACTCTCCTATCTGGCTGTACTCGGCTTAATTTACCTGCAGCCAAAACTCGAACAGCTCATTCATTTCAAATCACTTTGGTTAAGAAAGCTCTGGAGCCTGATCAGCCTTTCCATTGCAGCACAGCTTTTCACCTTCCCGCTGAGCAGTTATTATTTCCATCAGTTTCCTGTCTACTTCATTCTCAGTAATCTATTTATCGTACTTCCAGTTACACTTTTGATGTATATAGGTATGCTGCTCTTACTGTTTCGCTTATATTGGATAGCGCCACTTTTTGAATGGTTGATTATTTTCATGAACCGTGGATTAGAAAAAATTGCAGCCCTCCCCTACTCCAGCATCAATATGATCTGGTTTACGAAACCTGAACTCCTTTTACTTTGCCTGTTCCTGCTCCTTAGCTGCATGGCTTTGCAACAAAAAAACAAATACTATTTAGCACTTTCGCTTTTGACTGCAGGCTGCTTTCAGGTGATGCTTGTCAAAGATGAGCTCAGCGCAGCGCGGCAACAAAAAATCATTCCCTTTACTTTAAACAGAAATTATGCTGTTGCTTTTATCAGTTCCAATCAGGCTATACTAATTACTGATTTACTGCCGGGCGATCCAGCATTTAAATTCCACATACAGCCTGCTCTGGATCAATTGAAAATCAGTGAAATCACCTGTCTGAAATGGAAAGAAACCTGGACTTCAAAAACTCTTCAGATCAGAGAACATCAACTTTTTTTCAGAAATTTCAGGGTATTGTTACTGGATACTGCTTTTAACCATTGGGACATCAAGGGGAAACCTGTTTTTGATGCGATCTGGGTACATGGGGAGCCACAATTAAAAATGGATAAGCTGAGATCAGCCATCACTTTCAAAGAAATATGGGTAGACGCAACAAATAGGAATTATAGTATGCAGCGTTACCAGAAAGATACTATAAATTTTAGCAAATCAATACTGGTTTTAAAACCAGGTCTACGCTAACCTACAGGATTCATAATTTTAAACTGCTCAATCCAGCCCTGTTCAAAATTACTATCCTGATATTTAGCTCCAAATTCTTCTGGCGTATACCACATTGCAGTATGTGGTTCATAAATCCAGCAATTTTGACGCAGCGCCTCTTTAATGAGTACAATGACGTCAATAAAATGTGCTTGCTGTTGTTCATTAGTGAATGAATCTATCATAGTTTTTTTCATATCATTTTGGTGGTACTCACAAAGTAATCCTTTGCTATAGTGCCAAATAGAATAAAAACAAATCTGAATTTATAAGATTTAACACCAAATTGAATTAAAAACTGAACCAGATAAGGCTCTATTGCTTGTAAGAAAACATTACAATAATCACCCGGTTGATTGACAATTTGTTTCGTCCTGTATCCTTCACTCAGCTTGTTCAGGTTAACTTTTACAGAACTATCTTCATCGACATTAAAGAAATCTCCGGCTGTAATTGACCAGCTTGAAGACTGACTGTTTTGCACCCATTGATTCAGGTGGTTGTTCAATTGTTTATTAAATTCTTTTTCCATAGCACAACAAAATTATGCTAATATTTTTAGTAAAACAAATAGAATTGAAAGTTTTTGCAGTAAATAACAAGAAGCAGGTCAATTTATCAGGATGTGAAATATGCCATTTCTTTGCATTATTTTTTATTTACTTTTGACTAAAATAAGCCTCATATCCTATAACACTATACATGACATCACCCCTGGTATTATATACAGTAGCCGACCGTATTGCTACGATTTCGCTGAACCGTCCAGATAAACGCAATGCCTTTAGCCCGGAACTGGTTAGTTCTTTGACAGAGACTTTATTGCAGGCATCTGATGACGAAGAAGTGAAAGTGATCATTTTAAAGGCCATTGGCCCTGTTTTCAGCGCTGGTGCTGACCTTGCTTACCTACAGCAATTACAAAACAACACTCATGAAGAGAATGTTCAGGACAGTCAAAATCTAAAGACACTATTCACAACGATCTATTATTTACCAAAGGTGGTTATTGCGCAGGTTGAAGGGCATGCTATTGCTGGCGGATGTGGCCTGGCAACGGTATGCGATGTTACTTTCGCTGTTCCTGAGGCTAATTTCGGCTATACAGAGGTAAAACTGGGCTTTGTTCCTGCAATCGTTTCCTGCTTTCTGATGCGTAAAACCAGCGAAACAATTGCTAAAAAAATATTGCTGACAGGCGATTTATTCTCTGCAGCGCAAGCACTGGCCTATAATTTGATTACTTATGTAACAAATAAAGATGAAATTAGTCAGAAGGTACAGGATTTTGCGCAAAAGCTTTGCAATGAAGCCTCCGGAAACGCTTTAATGGTGACTAAACAACTCATTGGTCAGACTACGAATCCTGAACTGGAAAAGAGCCTGAATTTAGCGGTGCAAATTAATGCAAGAGTTAGAGAAAGTGAAGACTTTAAAAAAGGGATTGCTTCATTTCTCAGCAAGGAAAAAATTAAATGGTAAACTATTAAAACTAAAAAATATGTTAAAGTCGATTAAAACAAGTGTACTAGCTGTAATATTAATCAGCACAGCTGTGATTGCACATGCACAGAAAAAAGTAAATGAAGGTACACTTACCTATGGTATTACTTATGAGCTGACTGCGGAACAGCAGTCTATGGCTTCACAATTACCTGCAGAGACTAAATTAAAATTCAGTGGAAACCTGTTAAAAATAGAAATGCAGCAAGGACCTGCAAAAATTACTATCATCTCCGATGGTGTTCAGAAAAACGGATTGGTATTGGTTGACATACCTCCTATCCAGAAACAATACGCAGTAAAAACTACCAAAGAAGAAACTGAGCAGACTATGGGTAAACCTCCTGTTTTAAGTGATTTCAAAGGGACTGGTGAAAAATTAAAAATAGGAAACTATAGCACAGAGAAATACACTTACAAAGACGATAAAGGTACTGCTTATGAACTTTGGGCAACAAATGATATTCAATTACCTGAAGGAATTATTGGTGAAGAATTCAAAGCATTAAAAGGTACACCTATCAAATTTACACGTGTACAAAACGGTGTGAAAGCAGTTTTAACAATTACAGCATTGACTGAAGACAAAGTTGGTCCGATCACATTAGACGTTCCTTCGGCTTATGAAGTAACTACGATGGATGCTTTAAGAGCAATGGGCGGCCAATAAGCGCTTAACTCTATCTAAAAGGCCCTCTGAGAAGCATTTCAAAAATGCAGACCAGAGGGCCTTTTTATTTGAAAACAATTGCTGTGCTGTTGCAATCACAATTGTTTTCAAATGTGCTTTAAAGGAAACAAACAATGTATTACATTTGAAGCGCAGGAAAGATCAAAAAAACAGCAAAAAAAGCAGGATACATTATAAAATTCTGCAAGAGCCTGATTGCTGAAATAAATTAAAACCACGAAATCAAATGGAGCGGAAACTCATTATTTTAAAATTATCTATTGCCTTGTTTATCACATCCTTTGCTATTCCGGCAGCCAATGCCCAATATAAAAAAGAAGGGATTAACTGGACGAAAGATGGGAATGGTTATTACCAGAATTCATATGGAGGAATTGAAATAGTTACCTTGCCTAAAAGCGAAACCAAAACTTTAATCAGCAGTGCGCTGCTTACCCCATCAGGCCAGAATCAGCCACTACCAATTAAAGATTTCGTACTTTCTGCTGATGGAACCAAAGCCCTGATTTATACAAACAGTAAAAGAGTATGGCGTTATGAAACCAGAGGAGATTACTGGCTGGCCGACTTAACGACCAATAAACTGGTGCAGATCGGAAAAGACAAACCGGCATCTTCTCTGATGTTCGCCAAACTATCTCCGGACGCGCGTAAAGTTGCTTATGTAAGCGGACATAATATCTATGTTGAAGACATTGGTAGCGGAACAAGTAAAGCATTAACTACAGATGGTACAGCCAGGCTGATCAATGGAACTTTTGACTGGGTATATGAAGAAGAATTCGATTGCAGAGATGGCTTCAAATGGAGCCCCGACGGAGCTTCTATCGCTTATTGGCAGATCGATGCAAAAAAGATCAAAAACTTCCTTATGATCAACAATACGGATTCAATTTACCCGTATACTGTACCAGTAGAGTATCCTATTGTTGGAGAAGATCCTTCTTCTTGCAAAATTGGTGTGGTCAATGTCAGCACTGCACAAACTACCTGGGTAAAAGTACCAGGAGATGCGGTACAGAATTATATCCCGAGAATGGATTGGGTTCCGAATACGAACGACCTGATTTTACAACAGCTCAACAGAGAGCAAAACACGAGTCGTGTATTTGTAGCGAACACACAATCCGGATCAGTGAGTAACATTTATACAGAAACCGATAAAGCCTGGATTGATGCTGCTCCAGAGTGGCAATGGATCAACAATGGAAAAGAATTTATCTGGCCGAGTGAAAAAGACGGCTGGCGTCATCTTTACCGAATCAGTAAAGACGGCAAAAAACAGACGCTGATCACTAAAGGTAATTATGATGTTATTGAAAGCAGCCTGGTAGACGAAAAAAACAATACCTTTTACTTTCTTGCTTCGCCAACCAATGCGACGCAAAAATACCTGTACAAAACAAAGCTTGATGGTAAAGGTCAGTTAGACCAGGTTACTCCTTCTGTTTTCCCTGGAACACATGAATATGATATTTCCCCTAATGGAGTTTTTGCCAAACATACTTATCAGAGTGCAAATATAGCACCTATCAGTGAATGGATGAAAATGGATACAGGCAATCCTTTCACCATGGAAGGAAGTCTGACCAATCAAATGGCAAGAGTACGCCCACCGAAAAACAAAACAGAATTCTTCAAAATTAAAACCGAAGATGGTGTGGAATTAGACGGATGGATGAAAAAACCAGATAACTTTGACCAAACCAAGAAATATCCTGTTGTATTTTATGTTTATGGTGAACCAGGTGCACAAACTGTATTGGATACTTATGGTGTTAGTTATAACTTTTTATATGCTGGCAACATGCCTCAGGACGGTTATATCTACATTTCTATTGAAAACAGAGGAGCACCAGCACCAAAAGGACGTGAATTCCGCAAGTCTATCTACAAAAACATTGGTGTTTTAAATATCCGCGACCAGGCTATGGCTGCAAAAAAGATTATAGAATGGCCTTTTGTAGACAAAGACAGAGTTGCGGTATGGGGATGGAGCGGAGGCGGTTCATCAACTCTTAACCTGATGTTCCAATATCCTGAAATTTACAAAACAGGTATTGCTATTGCAGCAGTTGGCAATCAGCTTACCTATGATAATATTTACCAGGAACGTTACATGGGTTCGCCGTTGAAAACTAAAGAAGCCTATATTAAAGGGTCGCCGGTTACCAATGCACACAACTTAAAAGGAAACTTACTGTATATACATGGTACAGGTGATGATAACGTACATTATCAAAATGCAGAAATGCTGATCAATGAGCTTGTTAAAAGTCAGAAAATGTTTCAAATGATGTCCTATCCGAATCGTACACACGGGATTTCAGAAGGTGATGGCACAAGAGAACATCTTTCTAAAACTTATACTAAGTTCCTGCAAACTTACTGCCCTGCGGGAGGTAAATAACCGGGTATTAAATACGAAAGCCCCTTAATTGCATTGCTCCAAAAAAGTTAGTTACTTATTGGGCCAATGCAAATAAGGGGCTTTTAGCTTTATGGAGATTTATCAGGCCCCCTGTCCGATGTTAATCATCAATCCCCCATCCATCACATAAGTACTTCCTGTCACGTAATTTGCTTCTTCAGAAGCTAAAAATAAAGCGAGATAAGCAATTTCTTCTGGTCTTCCTGCTCTGCCCAGCGGAATATTCGCTTCGGCTTTTTCTCTGATCTTCGGGTCATCCACTGCTTTCTGATTCATCGCAGTCAAAATCATTCCTGGCGCTATATTATTGACGTTGATGCCAAATTTACCGACTTCCAGTGCAATGGTCCGCATCAGGTTTTTTATCCCAGCTTTAGAGGCATTATAATCACCATTTCCAGGGGCGTTGATTTCTTCATGAACAGAAGAAATATTAATGATCTTACCGGGCTTGCTAATCCCTTTGCGGTGCTGAATGAACTTCCTGCTACAGAAAAATGTTCCATATAAATTCGTTTTGATCGTCCGGTCAAATGTCTTTGTATCCATCTCATCAATAGGAATTCCAGAACCATTTACACCTGAATTGTTGACCAGAATATCAATTCCGCCAAATTCTTTAATCATAGCCTCCATCTTTGTCTCCACATCTTGCTCGTTACTTACATCAAGCTCAATTAACGAAGCCTTTCCGCCGTGTTCTTGTACGGCTTTCAATGCCTCCTGTCCTCTTTCTTCCTTACTATGATAACACACCACTACATTTGCCCCGTTTTTAGCGAATTCAATTGCAATTGCACGTCCGATTCCTGAATCCGATCCGGTTACCAATGCGGTTTTGTTTTCCAGTTTCTTCATGTTGTATATTTATAATTTCCGATCTGTTTTGTTGATTATAAGCCATCACTTATTTTGAATCAGCTCTACTTAACTAACCAGAAAAACCGGGATATGTTTTAGTGTATCTGACAGTTAAGCTATTTTAAAGCAACTTAAACACTTCGCATAAAACTTTACAGATACCTTTTTGTTGTAACCTCCAATGGCACTGATTTCATTCACTAATAAGGGCATATTCTGTAAACAGGGCGGTTTTTACATCGATCCCTGGCAACCAGTAGATCTGGCAGTAACGACTCATGGACACGCAGACCACGTAAAGTTCGGCAATAAGGCATATTTATGCCATGAACTCACGAAACCGGTTTTGTTACAACGTCTGGGTGCAGATTTACCTGTTCAGACCTTACCGTATTATAAAGAAATCACAATCAATGGTGTTAAGCTAAGTCTTTTTCCTGCTGGACATGTGATTGGATCTTCCCAGATAAGACTGGAGTATAAAGGTGAAATCTGCGTAATTTCTGGAGATTACAAAGTAGAATATGATGGAATCAGCACAGCTTTTGAGCCTGTAAAATGCCACACCTTTGTATCAGAAAGCACTTTTGGCCTGCCTATTTATAAGTGGCAGCCACAAGAGGAAGTCTTTGGAAAAATAAGAAACTGGGTTTCAGATAACCATGACCAATTAAAGACAAGCGTACTGATTGCTTATAGTTTAGGAAAAGCACAACGCTTAATTAAAAACCTGGCAGGCGATCATAATATCTATGTGCATCAGTCCATCGCCAACCTCAATGAAGGATTTATTAATGCTGGTGTTGACCTTCCTCAAACCATCAGAATTACGCCGGATATCAAAAAAGAAGAACTGCAAAAGGGAATCGTAATCGTCCCTCCTGCCCTTGCAGACGGCAAATGGATGAAGAATTTAATGAGTGCTTCGACAGGAATTTGTTCTGGATGGATGCAGGTCAGAGCAGGCCGCAGATGGCAATCTGCTGATGCAGGCTTTGCATTAAGTGATCATGCAGACTGGCCAGGTTTATTGTCTGCTATTAAAGCTACTGAAGCAGAAAAGGTATTTGTAACGCACGGATTTGTATCTACATTTTCCAGATACCTCAATGAAATAGGGATAGAAGCAGAAGAAGTAACAACGCGTTACGGAAATGAAGGGGAAGAAGAAGAAATCTTAAAAGAAGCTTAATTTGAAAAGGTTCGCGGAATTGATACAACAGCTGGAAACCAGCAATAAGACCAACGATAAGATCGCGGCACTGGTGAGCTATTTCAGCACAGCCGATGAAAGGGACAAGCCTTATGTGATCGCTATGTTTACCGGCAAAAAGCCACGCAGACCTGTTACAACAGCATTAATCAGAGAATGGGCTATAGAATTGAGCGACATTCCAGCCTGGCTGTTTGCAGAAAGCTATCACAGTGTGGGTGATTTGAGTGAAACAATTGCCCTGGTACTCCCTCCGGCTAAACATATTACAGACCGTAAACTGCATGAATGGATTACAGATCTTGCTTTGATCAGTAACAAGGATGATGCTGCAAAAAAAGAATTTATCCTGAACGCATGGAATAGTCTGGGTACCCGGGAGCGTTTCATCTTTAATAAGTTAATCTCCGGAAATTTCAGAATTGGGGTATCTAATAAAATGCTCGTGAATGCATTGGCCAAGCAGAGTGAAACTGACAGCAATAAAATCATGCACAGTATCATGGGCAAATGGACTCCTGCAGAAATCACTTATCAGGAACTGATCAATGGTGCACATGTGAACACTGACAATTCATGGCCATACCCGTTTTGTCTGGCTTATGCGCTGGATAACGCACCAGAAAACCTGGGTGAAACTATTGCCTGGCAGGCAGAGTGGAAATGGGATGGGATCCGTGGTCAGCTTGTTAAACGCAATGGTGAGTTGTTTATCTGGTCCAGAGGAGAAGAACTGGTGACTGATCAATTTCCGGAATTACATTTTCTGAAAGATGAACTGCCGGATGGAACTGTAATAGACGGAGAAATCCTTTCTGTTAAAGATGGAAATGTACAGGCTTTCAGTATTTTGCAACAACGTTTAAACAGGAAAACTATTCACAAATCACAATTAAAGGATGCGCCCATAGGCTTTTACTGTTACGACGTTCTGGAATTTCAAGGTCAGGATATCAGAACATCCCCTTTATCGGCAAGAAGAAAGATTCTGGTGGATGTTATTGCTGCACTCCAGATTAAGGATATTGCAATTCTCTCCCCTGTTATTGATTTTGACAATTGGGAGCAGTTAGCAGAGATCAGAAAAGAATCAAGAGCGAATAACAGTGAAGGTATTATGCTGAAAAAGCTGGATTCTCTTTACCATAGCGGCCGTAAGCGTGGTGATTGGTGGAAATGGAAAATCAATCCATATACTGTTGATACCGTCATGATCTACGCGCAAAAAGGAAGTGGCCGCCGGGCAAACCACTTTACCGATTATACTTTTGCAGTGAGAGATGGGGAGCAGTTAATTACGATTGCCAAAGCCTACTCTGGTTTAACCGATATAGAAATTAAACAAGTAGATAGCTTTGTCAGAAAAAATGCGATAGAGAAGTTTGGCCCTGTAAGAACAGTGAAACCCGAACTGGTATTTGAAATTGCATTTGAAGGCATCGCTGAAAGCAAAAGACATAAGGCAGGCCTGGCTTTACGTTTCCCGCGTATCGCCCGCTGGCGGAAAGATAAAAACGCTTCAGAAATTAATACGCTGGACGATTTAAGACAATTGTTAGCTTCAACGTTATAAGAACCTTATGTAATGCTTTGAACAACTCAATAGCATATAGGTACGAAAATCAAGATTATGATACTGGAAAAGAGTACAGGTTATAAAAAAGTAATCAAATGGTTAAAAGGCAAGAAAAAAAAGCCCTTTAAATTCCAAACTGATGCCTGGCAATATTATGCAGAAGGTTACAGTGGTCTTGTGAATGCACCTACCGGTTTTGGAAAGACATTCTCGTTGTTTCTGGCTGTCGTGATTGATGAATTGAATACACAGTTACCTGTTAAAGCCAGTGCAGTAAAAGCGAGTGCGATAAAAGTAAGCGCGGTAAAAAAAAGAAAGAAGAGCACTGGACTAAAACTTATCTGGATTACTCCATTGCGTTCTTTAGCTAAAGATCTGGCAAGAGCCATGCGCGAAGTTTGTCTGGAACTGGAAATTGACTGGCAAGTAGGTGTGCGTAATGGCGACACTTCTCAAAATGAAAAGCTGAAGCAGAAAAAACAAATGCCAGAAGTTTTAATTATCACGCCTGAAAGTATGCACCTGTTACTTGCGCAGAAAAACAGTTTGAGTTATTTCGAAGATTTACAATGCATAGTCGCAGATGAGTGGCATGAGTTATTGGGCAGCAAGCGCGGGGTAATGGCAGAACTTGCCATCTCAAGAATTAAAGGCCTCGTCAAAGAGAAACATCCGGAAAGGCTGTTGAGAGTTTGGGGGATCTCCGCAACGATAGGAAATATGGAAGAGGCGCTGGATGTACTGGTTCCTGACCAGGATATTTTAAAAACAACTGTCGTTGCTGATATAGAGAAAAAGATACAAATTAAGTCGATCCTGCCTGATCATATTGACATGTTGCCCTGGGCAGGGCATCTCGGCCATAAACTGGCACATAAATTATTGCCCATTATTGAAAAGAGCAAAACCACTTTAATTTTCTGCAATACCCGTGGACAAGCTGAGCTCTGGTATCAGAACCTGCTGAAACTTGATGAAAACCTGGCAGGGCAAATCGCCATTCATCATGGATCAATAGATTACGAATTGCGCAACTGGATTGAAGAAGCTATTCATACCGGAGTACTGAAAGCAGTAATCAGCACTTCTTCACTCGATCTGGGTGTAGATTTTAAACCTGTAGATACGGTAGTTCAAATTGGTTCTCCCAAGGGGGTTGCCCGGTTCCTTCAACGTGCCGGACGCAGTGGCCACTCTCCTTTTGAGACTTCTAAAATTTACTTTTTACCTACCCATGCACTGGAACTGGTCGAAGCCGCAGCAATTAAAGAGGCAGCGAGAACGCAGAACATTGAAAGCCGGCAACCTGTAGTTATGGCTTTTGATACGTTGATTCAATATATGGTGACGCTGGCTGTTGGCGATGGATTTGATGATCAGAAATTATATAAAGAGGTAAAAAACACCTTCGCTTTCAGAGAGCTGGAACTTTCAGAGTGGAACTGGATGATGCAGTTTATCACTACTGGGGGCGATAGCTTAACCGCTTATACTGAATTCAGTAAAGTAGAAAAAGAAGATGGTTTATGGAAAGTTAAAAGCAGACAGGTAGCAATGCGGCATCGTTTACATATCGGAACCATTGTCAGCGATGCGATGATCAAAGTCAAATATCTGACAGGCGGGTATGTGGGTATGCTTGAAGAATCATTTATGGCTAAAATGAAACCTGGTAATAGCTTCACCCTGGCAGGCAGGGTGCTCGAATTTGTTATGGTTAAAGAAATGACTGTCCTGGTGCGTAAAAGTAAACTCAAAAGTGCAATTACGCCAAGCTGGATGGGTGGAAGGATGTCTTTAACTGCTAACCTTGGTGCAATTTTAAGAAAAAAGTATAACGAGACACTCGATAAAACACACCAGGACGAAGAGCTTGATATTATTCTTCCCCTATTTGAACGACAGGCAAAGGTTTCACATGTCCCCAAGGATGATGAGTTTCTGATTGAACTGATTAAAACCAGGGATGGCTATCATTTTTTCGCTTATCCTTTCGAAGGTAGACAAGTGCATGAGATCATGGCAGCATTGATAGCTTACCGGCTGGGTAAAGTAAAGCCTATAAGTTTTTCTATTGCAATGAACGACTACGGCTTTGAGCTGCTTAGTGAACAGCCTATTCCTTTAGATGAGGAAAACATCAAGCTGCTCTTCAGCCCGGCTAATTTGGGGGAAGATATTGTTGCAAGTATCAATGCGACAGAAATGGCAAGGCGGAAATTCAGGGACATCGCTTGTATTTCGGGTTTAGTGTTCCAGGGTTACCCTGGTAAATATGTTGCGAACAAACATTTGCAGTCTTCTTCTTCTTTATTTTTCAATGTCTTTAGTGATTATGACAAACATAACTTATTATTGCGACAGGCCTATGATGAAGCATTTTATCAGCAGATTGAAGAGCCAAGGCTAGCCGCAGCTTTGCGTAGGATACAAGCCAGTAAGGTAATAATTGTCAAAGCTGAAAGTTATACACCTTTGTGTTTTCCAATAAAAGTAGATAGTTTGAGAGAGAATATGAGTACCGAGGAATTGGGGGAACGGATAGCAAGAATGACTGCTGAAGCAGATAAAAAGCAGACCATACGGAGTAAAAAATGATCATTAATATTAAAGGAGAAGAGCTGGTATTGAGCCAGCAAAGAGCAATTTACTGGGCAAGCAAAAAGATGCTGATTATTAGCGACCTGCACCTGGGCAAAGGAGCTCATTTCAGAAAAGCAGGTATCCAGATTCCAGTCACGTTAAATACAGCAGACCTGAATAAACTAACAGCCCTGATTACCGAATTTTCACCTGATAGTTTATTGATTACTGGTGATATGTTTCATCATCAAATGAATAGTGAAGCAGAGCTTTTCCGCCAGTGGAGATTGCAATATCCGCTGTTGAAAATCATCCTGATCAAAGGGAACCATGACCGGTTAAAACCTGAGGATTATTTAGGTTTAGGTATTGAAACTTATCAAAAAGAATTATTAGCTGCACCTTTCAGGTTTATACATGATCAGCCTGAGGTCAGTGATGACTATTATAATATCACAGGACATATCCATCCGGGAGTAACGATCTATGGAAAAGCACGCCAGTTGATGAGGTTGCCTTGTTTCTATTTCGGGAAGAATTGTGCAATCTTACCTGCTTTCAGTGTCTTTACGGGTTTAAGTAAAGTTAAGGCAGAAAAGGGCGATTTATTTTATGCAATTACACCAGAAAGGGTCATCCTGATCGATCAGGAAAAGTAACGTTGTTACCTGCTAAAGTCGTACCTGCTTGATCAAGAAGCAGTATTGGTTTAATTACGCCAATAAATGTTTGGTTTAATTACGTCAATTAATGCTGGTTTGACCACGCCAATTAATGCTGGTTTAATCAGAAAGTCACCCCCTGATTAAACCAGTATAAATATTATAGTTTAATCTGCAGACTCAGCGATTAATGAAAGTAACATCTTAACAACCGTTTTATCAGTTTTAAAAGTCACATCACTTTCTTTCAGCTCATTCAAATCAATCCATCGGAAGGATTGCAAAGTTTCGGGATCAAAATCAAGAGCTTCTGTTTTGAACTTCATCGTTAAGGCATCTACCTCTCTAACCAGGTAATAGATACTGATGATCTGGCTATCATTGAAAGAAGACTTTTCGTAAAAATCTGTTGTATAGAAATGGCTTAAGACTTCTATTTCAGCATTACACTCTTCCATAAATTCACGTTTTAGTGCATCAATAAGGCCTTCACCATATTCTAATCCACCACCAGGAAACTTGCTGAAGCTTCGTCCCCCTGATTGTTCGTCGCTAACCAATAATTGATTATCTGCATTGATTAACAGACCGTAAACTCTTACATTAAAATAACTCATGGTTGAAATGTTTGTTTTGCTGATATTTATATAATCAGCTGCCTGAACTCAAATAAAATACGGAGTTTTCACGGTGCAAATATTTCATAAAGGCAACTAATAAGGGGACAAATATAAACAAACATCTCACCCATGCTATGATAAAAGCATTTCCTATTGGCTAAAATGTTTTTTATTTTTTGTCGCATTCTCTACGTTCCAGCCAATTTCTCCGGCAAATGCCTCTTGTCTGACCGGGCAATCTTTTAACTTGCAATAATTACAACATTCTGGTAAACAAGGATCGGCATGTATAAAAAGTTCGGTACTCCTGTCAGCATTTCCGTTGATTAAATAATCAATTGATGAAATTTCAGTATGTACCTGGTTCAAATCATAATAATAAGGAAGTGTCAAATGACAATCAATGTGAAGGTCTGAACCATATTGTTGCGCTCTTAAATTGTGAACATCAATCCAGGAATTATGCCTGTTATTCTGCAAGATACCTACGATGGTTTCAACAAGTTCCACATTACTTTCGTCCATTAATCCACCTACAGATTTTCTGGTTAGCTTGTACCCACTATATACAATATAGAAACCAAGCAAAATAGAAATCACGCTATCTAACCAGTAAATCTCCGTGACTTTGATTAAAAGTATACCTATGACCAAGCCACCACTGGTTACTGCATCCGTCAGCAGGTGTTTACCATCAGCCTCCAAAGTCAGCGAACGGTGTTTTTTACCCGTATTGATCAAATAATAACCAACCAGCAGATTAATCACCCCGGTAATCCCGATAATGATTGCTCCATCCAGCAGTTGATGAATTTCCCTTGGAACTATAAGATCATAACTGGATTTGAAAATGATAATTAATCCCGCGATTGCAATCAATACCCCCTCTACAAAAGCAGAAAAGAACTCTACCTTACCGTGACCATAAGGATGATTTTCATCTTTAGGCAAGGTAGCCAGATAAATACTGTAAAAAGCAAAACTACTGGCTAATACATTGACAATACTTTCGGCAGCATCTGTTAAAATCGCATTGGAATGTGTAATGAAGTATGCACAGAATTTGGCCAGCATCAGGACAACGCTAATACAGAGTGAAACGAGTATTGCTTTCTTTTTAGGCTGCAAAGGATTGATTTTAGCCTCAAAAATACGATTCTATAAGCATATAAGGGATAGGTTCATTATTAAATCGATAATAAGACCCCCCTTTAAATAAAAAATCAATAATTTATATATTATAAGTTACTTTTTTTAGTGCCAAATTGCTCCAGGTTTTTATATTTGCTTTCTTATAAGCGAATCATGACATTTTTATCGAAAAGAATCAATAACCTATCAGAATCACAGACCATTAAAATGGCAAAGCTGGGGAGAGAACTCACCGCTAAAGGAATTGATGTAATTAATTTAAGCTTCGGAGAGCCTGACTTTTTTACACCAGAACATGTTAAGGAGGCCGCTAAAAAGGCAATCGATGAGAACTATTCTTATTATACTCCTGTATCCGGTTACCCTGAACTGCGGAAGGCAATTGTTGAAAAGCTGAAGAATGAAAATGGATTAACTTATACTTTTGATCAGATTGTAGTATCAACTGGCGCAAAACAATCATTAGCTAATGCAGTAATGTGTTTGGTTAACCCCGGAGAAGAAGTAATTGTACCTACTCCTTACTGGGTTTCGTACTCTGAAATGATCAAATTAGCAGAAGGTGAAACTGTTTTCATCAATGCAACAGTAGAGAATGATTTCAAAATCACTGCCGATCAGCTTGAAGCTGCTATTACTCCTAATACAAAACTTTTCATGTTTTCTTCACCATGTAATCCAACAGGATCGGTTTACAGCCATGAAGAATTAGCCAGCCTTGCCGCTGTATTTGAAAAACACCCGAATATCTATATCATCTCTGATGAGATTTACGAACATATCAACTTTGTAGACAAACATGCTTCGATTGCATCTTTTGACGCGATCAAAGACCGCGTTATCATTATCAATGGTTTCTCAAAAGCCTATGCAATGACAGGCTGGAGAGTAGGTTATATGGCTTCCAACACTGAAATCGCTAATGCTTGTGATAAATTACAGGGTCAGATTACTTCAGGAACTTCATCGATTTCACAACGTGCAGCCCTTGCAGCTTACCAAAGCAGCCTGGACAGTGTAGTTGAGATGAAAAATGAGTTCAGAAAACGCAGAGACTTAGTTTATGGCTTATTGAAAGAAGTTCCGGGTGTTAAGGTAAACCTTCCGGACGGCGCTTTCTATTTCTTCCCGGAAGTGAAAGAATACTTCGGAAAAAGCTTTGATGGTAAAGTGATTACCAATGCTGAAGACTTATGTCTGTATTTATTAAACGAAGCACATGTATCAACTGTTACAGGTGAGGCTTTCGGTAACGAAGACTGTATCCGTATTTCTTACGCAGCAGCGGAAGAACAATTGGTAAAAGCGGTATCAAGAATTAAAGAAGCGTTAGCTAAATTGAGTTAGTTTATCAATTAGAATTATAAGTTTATTTAAAATACGGAAAGCCAGTGATCAATATCACTGGCTTTCCGTATTTTAACAACCTTCCAGTATCCTGATATTTCAATCCCATCAATATCTTCCTGCATTTAAAACAACATGGCATTTTCTTCAGCAGTTTCTAATAGTGAACCAGCTCAATTATGGCAAAGTAAAGCGAGGCAGATATATTGTCCCTTTGTACGGAGATACTGCCCGGAATTTCACCAGTGCAGAGGTATATGGCAATTAGTGGTACCTGGCTAAACGTTACCTCTATTACAGGAAAGATCTACCTTGAGTTATTTTTGAATTTACCAGTATAGCAGATAGCTATAAATAGATTACTTTAAAGTCGCTGGCAATGATTTTTATCTCACTTTCAGTAGAGAGAGTCTTTATGACATAACAATACAACTTAACATCATTAATCAAACCATTCCATTTTGAGTAAATATTATTTAAGGCAATATCATTCTGATCCGCTACGTAAGCGAAATCGATACATTCAACTGCAACTATTCCAAAGTTCATATTAAGACTTGCCCAATAAACATTTTCAAAAACAAGTTGCCCAAGCCCTTTATTGGTCCAATCTACCTCAAGTACTATAGTGTCCTTATTTCCTGGATTAGTTCTATCGATAGTAATATTCCTGATCTCTGAATCATGCCAATAATAATCTTCAAATTTCATAATCTTCATCGGCAGTATCCGGAAAACTACTTTTCTTAGATTTCATTAACTTTTGTAATGTCTTAACATCGGTGATGTCTTGTCTTCGACCTGAAACTTGTTTATTTTTTACGAGATCATTAAGGCCGATATAATTAATGACAAGATCATTATCGAGTTCTATCTTTTCCATATTTAATATCGCCTCACTAAACTTAACTCCATCAATGAGATTCAGCACATCAATGCGTAATGGTGGATATCCAATCTGACTAATTAACCCTTCAGTTAAAAAATCTTCCTTCTGAAAGCCAAGAGATTGTAACCCAAAATCATTCACAACTTTGAGCATTCGAATTGCATTTTCTTCAGATACATTAATCCAAATATCGAGGTCACCTGTATGACGAGGCTTACCATGAAATGCCAATGCATAGCCTCCTACAACCATGTATTCAACATTGTATTGGTTTAACAATTTAACAAAATCTTCAAAATCTTCGGCTAACGTCATACGTACATTCTTTTCTTTAACAGCTTAGTTTTATCCATTCTTTGTCCCTTTGTTAACGATTGAGAAATGATGTAGGTAACAGCGGCAGCACGCTCTTTTACCGGCCGGCTTAGCCAATATTTCAGGTCATTTTGTTCATCATTGGCATCTTTCATCATAACCCTCCTTAATACAGGTACTATTTTTCTAATTCGGGGTTCAGGAGCAGGCTTAGGTTTTAAAATAATATTTTTACGTTCTATCCGTATTTCCTGATTTTCATAAGCAACTTTAGCTTTACTCAAATAATTACTTATAGTGTTGTAATTAAACTGCGAATAGCTTAAACAAAAGTTTTTTAGATTAGAAAACACTTCAAAAGGATTCTCCGTGTTATTTTTCCAAAAAACTACAACCACTCTTTTTTCTTTAACACTTAGCCTTTCCATGTATCAAATATAACAAATATCATAACAATATTAGTCATAAGAAGCTAAAATTGTCCTGATTACTCCTTACAATTCTTAACCCATTCACTCAAAAAACCATTAAAAACCAACAGATTCACTCTATATTATTTAATGTGATTTGTACACTCCGCCATTTTAAGATCGAATCATTTTGAGCAAATTCTGATTAAAAAGACATTTACACAATTGAAGCAGGCAATAATGCACAAAAAAGTAGCTATTCAAGCTGACAATTCAAGTCCTCTTCAATTTCATCTTAAAGTAATTATACAGTCTTAACTTTCCAATTTATACCATGTTCCTATGAAATCTCTTTAGCTTTGTCGCTTCGTCTTAGCATTGAGGGGTATATTACATTTAAGAGGGATTATTTTACGTTATGCAAGCAGGTACAATCACGGACACATCTTCATCAAAAGTCCGCTTAACAATCACAAAATTCGTTACATTCACATTTCTCGGATATTTCACCATAGGTCTGTCTCTGGCAGTACTACCAGTTTTCATTCACCAGCAATTAGGCTACAGTCCAATGATTGCAGGAATAGTAATCAGTCTGCAATACGTCACTACTTTCCTGTTCCGCGGATATGCTGGAAATATCGTGGATAAAAAAGGGCCAAAACCAGCAGTTTTAATTGGTATGGGTGGATTTGCCATCAGTGGAATATTACTCTTTGCAGCTTATCATTTCAAAGATATCCCGGCACTAAGCTTAGGAATTCTGGTCTTAACCCGTTTCGTAACCGGCTTTGGAGAAGGACTGATTGGAGCTAGTCCTGTAAACTGGGCAATAATTGCAGTCGGCGATCAGCATACTGGCAAAGCCATATCCTTTAACGGCATCGCTAGTTATGGAGCGCTTGCTGTAGGAGCTCCATTGGGTGTAATCTTACATAACGCCTATGGCATTGGTAGTATCGGTATACTGATTATTATAGTCGGAATAGCCGGATTTTTTTATGCCAGAAGCCAGCAAGCTATGAAAGGCGACCAGAAAGAACCCAGACAGCCCTTTCTTAAAGTACTAAAAACAGTATCACCCTATGGAATCTGCCTGGCCTTAGGTGGCCTGGGATTCGGTACAATCTCTACCTTCATCACACTTTACTATGCTTCCCTGAACTGGGCTGGCGCAGTCTTATGTCTTTCCGTTTTCAGTCTGCTATTTATAGTTGGCCGTCTTATCTTTGGCCATTCTATCGAAAAATATGGAGGAATGAAAACGGCGATAGCCTGCCTGGCTTTGGAATCAGCAGGTCTGTTTATCCTATCTTTAGCAACTACTCCTCACCTCGCACTCGTTGGCGCAGGAATTGCAGGACTTGGCTTTTCCCTGATCTTTCCAGCTTTAGGCGTAGAAGCCGTTAAATTAGTCCCAGCCTCTAACAAAGGTGCCGCATTGGGAGGTTATGGCCTGTTTATAGATTTGTCTCTTGGAATTACAGGCCCATTAGTCGGCGCAGTAGCCAGTCATTTTGGAATGCTGTACATCTTCCCCTTTAGCATGACAGTTGTATTTATTGGTTTCGTAATGGCAGTACTCATTCATTACCAGCAAAAGAAAAGAATAATTATATAACTAATGATCAGCACATTAAAGAAAATTTAAGACCTTTTAAGCAGTTATACCATACTCACCTCCCTGCCCAACTATGCAGTATTTCCTGAATAGGATCTTTATCCAGTTTTTACGCCTGCTTTCCTCCTTAAACTGGTGGATTCAAAACAGGATATCCGTCAATTTTTTATTCTTCCCGAAAAAAATTAAGACCGTATAGCCTCTACCGGATCCAACCTCGAAGCCGAGAAAGCCGGCCAAAAACCAGATATCATGCCTATGACCACGGAAATACCAATCCCCATAATCACATTTTTCATATATAAAACCACTTCAACCTTTACCGCATAAGTAAACACCAGCGTTAAACTATACACAAGAAACAGCCCCAGTAATCCTCCTAAAACACAAAGCGCAACCGCTTCAAACATAAACTGCAATAAAATAAAGTAATTCTTTGCGCCCAGCGACTTCTGTATCCCGATGATATTTGTCCTTTCCTTTACAGAAACGAACATGATATTTGCAATACCGAAACCACCGACTAAAATAGAAAATCCACCAATCACCCAACCCGCTATCCTGACCATTTTAAACATCATATCCAGCTGATTAGAAATCATAGTCGTCTTGTTTAGTGCAAAATCTTCTTCAGCACCAGGTTTAGTCCTGTGAATAGACCTCATAGCCCCCTCAAGCTCACTTTCAACTTCCTCTAAAGGGATACCCGCTTTTCCTCTTACTGTAATCTGAGGGCCGTAATTACCATTCTGTACATCAAATAATCCCCGTGCTAAATTCAAAGGAATCAATACATTTTTATCCTGCGACATTCCGATCATATCCTCTCCCTCCTTCTTGAACACCCCAACAATCGTCAATCTGCGTCCCATTACCTTAATCTGTTTACCAACAGCAGCTTCACCATTAAATAATCCTGAAGCCACATCAGCACCAACAATAGTAACCGGAGCACCAGACTTACCCTCACTCTCGGTAAAATATCTTCCTTCCTGAAAATCAAGCGTCCAGGTTTTATCATAATCCTGTGTTCCTGCGTTCAACGTTACCCCATTTACAGAACTGCTTCTATACTTGATCGTTCTGTTACTCGCGGAAGCTTCAAAAGAAATCCCATCCACATTTCCCATCCGCTCTTTTAAAGCTTCATAATCCCTGATACTCGGATCAGGTCTGTTTATATATTTCCACCATGGATAATCACCACCAAAACCCCATGGCCATTTCTGCACAAAAAGCGTGTTTGAGCCTAATTTATCGACACTTTCCTGCAACTTATTCCGCAGCGTATCTACCCCCGAAAAAACGGCAATAATCGTGAATATACCGATTGTGATCCCTAACAAAGAGAGCATAGTCCGAAGTTTATTCTGACGGAGTGCATCGGCAGCAAACCTGAAACTTTCACCTATAAGTCTGAATATCATCATAATTACACTTTAGATTAAAAAAGGGGTAAAAGGTTACAGGAAATTCAATTTATTATCAGAAAATCTTTACAAGATGTTTGAGGCCCAGACACAATCTTTCCAAGCCATCGACGTTAAAAAACAATAACTATTCCGATGAATTTAAACATAAATTTATCAGAATAAATATTTATACACAAATGAGCATTAAATTTCTTAAATTTGCGGCCTTAATTATTTTATAAAAAACATGAAGTTATCTCAATTTAAGTTTAATCTACCTGAATCATTAGTTGCCAATAATCCTTCAGAACATAGGGACGAAGCCCGTTTAATGGTTTTGCATAAAGAAACCGGTAAAATTGAACATAAAATATTTAAAGATGTTTTAGAGTATTTTGATGATCAGGATGTCATGATTTTGAATAACACCAAAGTTTTTCCTGCACGTTTATACGGTAATAAAGAGAAAACAGGTGCGACAATTGAAGTATTTTTACTACGTGAACTGAATAAAGAATTACGTTTATGGGATGTTTTAGTAGACCCGGCACGTAAAATCCGCGTAGGAAACAAACTTTATTTTGGTGATGACGATTTACTGGTAGCAGAAGTTGTGGATAATACAACCTCACGTGGCCGTACTATCCGTTTCTTATTCGACGGTACTGACGAAGAATTCAGAAAAAACATTGAGATCCTTGGAGAAACTCCACTTCCAAAATATATTAAACGTAAAGCTACTGCACAAGATAAAGAACGTTACCAGACTATTTTCGCTAAACACGAAGGTGCTGTTGCCGCTCCAACTGCAGGTATGCACTTTAGCCGTGAGTTAATGAAACGTCTGGAGCTGAAAGGAATTAATTTTGCAGAAGTAACTCTTCACGTAGGATTAGGTACATTCAGATCTGTTGAAGTTGAAGATTTAACCAAACACAAAATGGATTCAGAGCAATTCATTATTGAAGAATCACAGGCTAATATCGTCAACAAAGCATTGAACGAAAAAAGACGTATCTGCGCTGTAGGTACTACTTCTATGCGCGCAATTGAATCGGCTGTTTCTTCAGGAAGAATGCTTAAACCAGCAAATGACTGGACAAGTAAGTTCATTTTCCCTCCATATGACTTCAGTATCGCAAATTCAATGATCACCAACTTCCACACACCTGAATCAACTTTACTGATGATGGTTAGTGCATTTGGAGGTTATGACTACGTTAGACATGCTTATGAAGTTGCATTGAAAGAAAAATATCGTTTCTACAGCTACGGTGATGCCATGTTAATCATCTAATTGCGGTAAACAAACCATAAAAAAAATAGGAGGATCTTTCGGTCTCTCCTATTTTTTTTGACTTGGAATCTGTTAAAAATTTATAAATTTAACCCTATGCTTCTGATTAAGCAGAAACTAAAGGCTTTAATAACAGAAAAACTCCTGACTTTATTAAATTAGATAGATGAAATATTATGCTATAATTGTTGCAGGTGGTAAAGGTAACAGGATGAATCTGGCCGTCGCGAAACAATTTTTAGAACTGGATGGCAAGCCTATTTTAATGCACACACTGGAAGCCTTCCATCAATGTGTCCTAAATCCCGAAATTATTTTAGTTCTGAACATTCACCAACACCAGTTTTGGGAAGAATTATGTAGCAAACATGACTTTAAAATACCACACCAGGTTATTAAAGGAGGACAAGAACGCTTTGATTCTGTTAAAAATGGACTGAAAGTAATCAAAGGGAAAGCTATTGTGGCCATACATGATGCTGTACGTCCTTTAATTACAGCAGAAGTAATCCTGCAATCTTACCAGATGGCAGCAGAAAAAGGGAATGCAATTACTGCAATACAGCCTGTTGATTCTATTAGAATAAAGCGTGAAGGACAAGATTCTGAAGCTTTGAACAGAGATGAACTCTACCTGATTCAGACGCCACAAACCTTCCAGATCGAGCAGCTAAAAAAGGCTTATCTTCAACCGTACCGGAATGAATTCACAGATGACGCTTCAGTGGTTGAAAGAGCGGGATTCAGCATCCATTTGCTTCAGGGAGAACGTGATAATATTAAAATAACTTATACACAAGACCTGGAACTTGCTTCCTTTCTGTTAAAAAAGAAAGGCTCCTGATTTCTCAGGAGCCTCTATGCATATTTTTCGCTATGTGGATCTGTTAAGCAGCTCTGTTGATTATTTTCAAGATAATTGCAATTACTGCAATCACCAATAATACGTGAATCAGACCTCCTACATCTCCGAATCCATGAAAGAAGAAGCCTATTACCCATAGAATGATTAACACTACTGCAACTAAATAAAGTAAATTTCCCATAATTGTAATTTTTGGTTCGTTAATTAAATGATTAAAAAAGTTGAGACAACTCCTGACATTTCATAAACAATCATCGTTCCAAAAAAAGAAAGCCCCGTTAAAGGAGCTTTCAATTATGCGTATTTAAGAATAACTTTAAATTTCAAGTAAATCTAATATTCGTCTTCATTAAAGAAAAAATCATCTTTAGTCGGGTAATCCGGCCAGATTTCTTCAATAGTTTCATACGGCTCACCGTCATCTTCTAATGCTTGCAGGTTTTCAATAACCTCTACAGGTGCACCTGATCTGATACCGTAATCAATAAGTTCGTCTTTTGTTGCAGGCCATGGAGCGTCTTCCAAATGCGATGCTAATTCTAATGTCCAATACATATTCTATACTATTTTATTGTTCTTATTTATTTTGCAAAAGTATATTAAAAATACTGATGAAAACAAATTTTTTTTCCACCATTTTATAACCTTGGTAACCAGATACTTTCATCTGTTTTATCATCAAAAGCAAGCTTCCTTGCCAGCACAAACAGATAATCACTTAATCTGTTCAGATAGATCGTGACCTTATCTTCAACAAAGCTATCCATGGCCAGATGTACTGTTAATCTTTCTGCCCTTCTGCAAATACATCTTGCAATATGACAATAAGAAACCACAGTATTGCCACCTGGCAACACAAAATGTTTGAGTTCCGGCAGAATTTCATTCATCTTGTCCATTTCTATCTCCAGCAGCGTAATATCCGTTAAATTTAAATCAGGAATTTTCATTCTTGACTTTTCAGGGTCCGCAGCAAGGGAGGCGCCAATGGTGAATAAACGATCCTGTATTTCCTTTAGTATCTGCCTGGCATGAATATCGATTTCCTGACATTGGATCAAACCAACATAGGAATTAAGTTCATCTACTGTACCATAACATTCAATACGCAGATGAAATTTTGGGACACGTGTCCCACCGATTAATGAGGTTTCCCCCTTGTCACCGGTCTTGGTATATATCTTCATTAATTATGTCCCATTTTTTCAAAATCTTCGCCTGCCTCCATTAATTTAGAAAGTCGCGGAGAAACAGTCTTGATATCTGTGTTCAAATAATCATTTTCAATCAGTCCATCACGCATTCTCACGATCCTGTGTGCATGTAAAGCAATGTCTTCTTCGTGCGTAACCAGAATGATCGTATTTCCTTTGCTATGTATTTCTTCCAGCAAGCCCATGATCTCTACCGAAGTCTTGGTATCCAGGTTACCCGTAGGCTCATCGGCCAGAATAATAGACGGATTGTTAATCAATGCTCTTGCAACAGCCACACGCTGCCGCTGACCACCCGAAAGTTCATTAGGCTTATGTGTAACCCGGTTTCCTAAACCTACGTTCTCCAGTGCTACTGTGGCTCTTCTATCGCGTTCTTTTTTGGTAATACCAGCATAAATCAGCGGTAAAGCAACATTATCCAATGAAGTTGATCTTGGCAACAGGTTAAAGGTTTGGAATACAAAGCCGATTTCCTGGTTTCTCACTTCCGCCAGTGCATCATCCGTCATTTGACTTACATTGATTCCGTTTAAGATATAATCACCTTTACTTGGCGTATCCAGACAACCCAAAATATTCATCAAAGTTGATTTTCCTGAACCCGAAGGCCCCATCAGGGCTACAAATTCACCTTTATTAATATTTAGTGAAACAGATTTCAAGGCATGGATAACCTCAGTCCCTATCACATATTTACGGCCTATTTCCTTGATATCTATTAACGGTTTTTCCATTTGTACCTATGTTTTAACGATGACAAGCTTGTTTAGCTTTGGAGATTAGACAGCGCCAGTGTTCTGTTGTTACAAAAAACGAAATTACTTATCCAGTATTTTCGGGACAAGAAAAAAGTCTTCATTGTGCAAAGCTGAATTTTTCAAACCTTCACTCACAGTAATATCCTGCTGAACAATATCTTCTCTCCATACATTCACTTCAGGATTCATATAGACAAGCGGCTCCACACCTTTAGTATCTAACTCATTTAATTTCTCCATAAAAGTCAGAATTTTGTTCATATCAACCTGCAAAGTTTCCACTTCCTGCTCCGCAATCTCTATTCTTGCAAGGTCTGCTACCTTATAAATTGTTTCTTTAGCTATGTCCATCTCTTTTAAAGCGTATTAATACCTGTTCCTCCTTTTTTATCAGAAAGGAATTCAAAAATACTCTTTTACAGGCAATATTCCACGCTAAAATATAGTCGTACCAGTTAAGGGAATACAGCGCAGGTTTTCAAACATTATATCGGTCATACACAGCCTGTTCATACATAAAAATCAATTATTAAACCTTCGGATGAGTGTTTTTTCTTAATTTTGACCTTCAGGAACCTATACTGGCAGGAATCAGCGCTGCCAATTAACATGAATCAATAAAGGTTTCAGCAAAAAAATCCAGCAAAATGAAAGAAACAGTAGTAAGTGGTATACGTCCAACAGGAAAATTACACCTTGGCAATTATTTTGGCGCAGTAGCCAACTTTATAAAGATGCAGCACGAGTATAATTGTTATTTTTTCATTGCTGATTTACACTCCTTAACTACACATCCTACTCCTGGAGATCTGCATGGCTACGTTAGAAACGTACTGGTAGAATATCTGGCTTGCGGCATCGATCCGGAAACAGCAACGATCTATATCCAGTCTGATGTTCCGGAAGTCACCGAACTTTATCTGTACCTGAACATGAACGCTTATATGGGCGAATTGGAAAGAAGTACTTCTTTTAAAGATAAAGTCCGCTCTCAGCCAGATAACGTGAATGCCGGGCTATTAACCTACCCTGCTTTAATGGCAGCAGATATCCTGATTCATAAAGGGGTTAAAGTCCCTGTAGGTAAAGATCAGGAACAACACCTGGAAATGACCCGTACTTTTGGTAACCGTTTTAACCGTTTATACAATTCAGATTATTTCCCTGAAGCTTTTGCTTTCAACTATTCAGCGAACCTGGTTAAGGTACCAGGTCTGGATGGAAAAGGAAAAATGGGAAAATCAGAAGGCGATGCGAATTGCATTTACCTGGCTGACTCTCCTGAAATCATCCGTAAAAAAGTATTAAAAGCAGTTTCTGATGGTGGCCCTACAGAAGAGAACCAGCCAAAGCCAGAAGCGATTCAAAACTTGTTTGACCTGATGAAAATTGTTTCCACACCAGATACCATTGCACACTTTGACGAACTTTACAACAAATGCCAGATCCGCTACGGCGATTTCAAAAAACAACTGGCTGAGGATATGATTGTATTTAACAGTCCGATCCGCGAACGTATTGAAGAAATCTCTAAAGACAGTGATTATCTGCGAAAAATAGCTAATCTTGGTGCAGAGAAAGCAAGAGAAAGTGCAAGGAAAACAATAAAAGATGTCAGAGAACTGATCGGTTTCAAACCATTTTAATACATTAGATTAATTTAAGCTCATCAGAGGATCATATGCATATAGCAATAGTTGGCAACATAGGCGCCGGTAAAACTACTTTAACAAGCCTGTTGGCTAAAAATTATGGTTGGGAAGCTTTGTACGAAGAAGTAGACAACAACCCTTACCTGGAAGATTTCTACAGCGATATGAAACGCTGGAGTTTCAATTTGCAAATCTATTTCCTGAACAATCGTTTTCAGCAGATCGTAGATATCCAAACCAATAAACGGGATGTGATACAAGACAGGACCATTTATGAGGATGCACATATCTTTGCAGAAAACCTTCATGAAATGGGTTTAATGACTACAAGAGATCACCAGAACTACAGAGATATTTTTGAGAACATCACCTCTTTCATTAAACCACCAGACCTATTGGTTTATCTGCGTGCTTCAGTTCCTACGTTAGTGAACAATATTCAACGCAGAGGACGTGATTATGAAGCAAGTATCCGTCTGGATTATTTGTCCAAACTAAACGAGAAGTATGAAGCCTGGATTAAGAACTACTCTTTGGGTAAACTGCTGATCCTGGATAAAGACAAATTAGATTTCACAAACAATCCGGAAGATCTGGGTACGGTGATACAAGCTATCGAAGCAGAAATACACGGACTTTTTTAAAATGGCCAAACTAGGAATTATTCCTGCCCGGTATGCATCAACGCGGTTCCCGGGCAAACCGCTGATCGATATCAACGGTAAAAGTATGATTCAGCGTGTTTATGAACAGGCTTGCAGCGCTGCAAGCCTTGATCAAGTTGTCATTGCTACAGATGACGAGAGAATTATTACCGAAATAAAGCGATTTGGCGGTGAATACGCTTTAACCAGATCTGATCATCAAAGTGGTACAGATCGTTGTGCTGAAGTGGCCAAAAACTTCCCGGGTTTTGACGTGATCATCAATATCCAGGGAGATGAACCCTATATTGATCCGGTTCAGATTGATTTATTGAGTTCCTGCTTTGAAGATCAGAAGGTTGAACTAGCTACGCTAATCAAAAAAATATATACTGAAGAAGAATTATTCAATCAGAACACCCCAAAAGTCGTACTTAATTCCAATCAGGAAGCCATTTATTTTAGCAGACAGACTATCCCTTTCCAAAGAAATAAAGCACCACAAGATTGGCTGAAGGCTTTTCAATTCTATAAACATATAGGAATTTACGGCTATACAACCGAAACCCTGTTAAGAATCACGCAACTGGAGCCTTCTTCACTAGAGCTTGCAGAAAATCTGGAACAACTCAGATGGCTGGAAAACGGCTACAAAATAAAAACCAAGGTAACTGATTTAGAGACATTTGCCGTAGATACACCCGAAGATCTGGAGAAAATCATTAGGATCAAGGGCAATTAATTCCCTATCTTAGGGAGAAAATACCTCTGCATGAAAAGCGTTTATAGTTCCCTTTTAATTTTAGCCCTGTTTTTAACAGCTTGTAATTCCTCAGAACCAGCTCACTTAAAAGATGGTGCATCCCATATAAAGACTGCTTTGCGTTCTTTTAGTGATACCACGAAACTGGATACGTTTAAAATTGTCCTGAATGGAGACGAGCCAAAAAATATGGAGCTTGTTTTTACAATTACCACACAGGGTGGTCAGCAGATTTATGCTAAAACACTGAAAGCCACAGCCCTGCTCGACAACTATAAAGAGAGCATCGATTTGGGCAAAAAGAAAGAACAGCTGCAATTCATGAGAGAAGAACTTTCCCTTTTCTTTGATGAGGAGAATTTTATTGAACCTGCGGTCACTGAATCAGAAAAACCTGACAACAATACACCCGATAAAAACTTTTTTGAAGAATTAAAAAAAACTGGTGTGAATGGTTTCAAA
Source organism: Pedobacter sp. UYP1 (assembly GCF_040547305.1). Taxonomy (NCBI): domain Bacteria; kingdom Pseudomonadati; phylum Bacteroidota; class Sphingobacteriia; order Sphingobacteriales; family Sphingobacteriaceae; genus Pedobacter; species Pedobacter sp. UYP1. The sequence goes on from NZ_JBEPPL010000003.1 coordinate 295,321, forward strand.
TACCGTTTAGGCAAAGAAAGCAAGGTTTATATTGCCTGGTCTGAGCAGGAAAAAAAGGTCAAAAACTACTATGAATGCTGCAAATAACGCGACAATGTTAGTGTATGACAACTGCCAGGAATAATTAATTGCGTACTCCCCGGTTTTTAACTCAAAATTGTCGATTGGCGCTATATTCACATCTTAAAACGATAAATCAAAATAACACACATAATTAATCTCATTGTAAATCAGTTGATTACAATTATAATTCGTTTTATTCGCCAATGTGTATACTAATTTCTAAAATTAATATTAGATTTACCTTAGTGTTACGGCCTGGTGTTTTAGCATTATTTAACTACGCATATTCTAACCAAATATAAAATAGAAAAAGGCCGGGTATTTTATCTGGTCTTTTTTTTTGAGCAATAGCGTCATCCAATCACAGTTATTCGATTAGATTCACAATTAGTTTCCCAATTCCACAATATTTCCGTAGCTTTGTATCCCGTACAAAAACAATAAAAACGCCCTTAAAAGCGGCTTTTATTTCACAAACTCACAAACATGACTAAGTATATTTTTGTTACGGGCGGTGTTACTTCCTCTTTAGGTAAGGGCATCATCTCCGCTTCATTGGCCAAACTTTTACAAGCAAGAGGTTACCGTGTAACCATTCAGAAATTCGATCCGTATATCAACATTGATCCGGGAACGCTAAATCCCTATGAGCATGGTGAATGCTACGTAACTGAAGACGGTGCTGAAACTGATTTAGATTTGGGTCATTATGAGCGTTTCTTAAATGTACCTACTTCACAGGCTAACAATATCACTACAGGTCGTATTTATCAGAATGTAATCAACAAAGAACGTCAGGGTGAATATCTGGGAAAAACTGTTCAGGTTGTTCCGCATATCACAGATGAGATTAAACGCAACATGCGTATTCTTGGTGAAACAGGTGACTATGATATCGTGATTACTGAACTTGGTGGAACTGTTGGAGATATCGAGTCTCTACCTTTCATTGAGGCGGTAAGACAATTCAAATGGGAAGCTGGCGCGAATAACGCGATTGTGATCCACTTAACACTGATCCCTTACCTTGCAGCAGCTGGTGAGCTTAAAACAAAACCTACACAACATTCAGTTAAAGCATTACTGGAATATGGTATTCAGCCAGATATCCTGGTTTGCCGTACAGAGCAGCATATTAACATGGATATCCGTAAAAAGATCGCCTTGTTCTGTAATGTCAACGTCAATGCAGTTATTGAATCTATCGATGCTTCTTCTATTTATTCTGTTCCATTGTTAATGATGAAGGAACAATTAGATAAAACAGTATTGAGCAAACTTAAACTGGCACAGAGAAACGAGCCGGATATGGAGAGCTGGAAAGACTTTTTAGGAAGACTTAAAAATCCAACTTCTGAAGTCAGAATCGGCCTGGTAGGTAAATATGTGGAATTACCAGATGCTTATAAATCAATTATTGAAGCTTTCATTCATGCAGGTGCTAAAAATGAATGTAAAGTAAGAGTAGAATATATCCATTCTGAAGAGGTTAATCCAGAAAATGCAAAAGAGAAACTAGGTCATTTAGATGGTGTTTTAGTTGCACCAGGATTTGGTAGCCGTGGTATTGAAGGAAAAATTGATGCAATTCGTTACGTTCGTGAAAACAACGTTCCTTTCTTTGGTATTTGTTTAGGTATGCAGTGTGCGGTTGTTGAGTTTGGCCGTAATGTACTGGGCTTAAAAACAGCGAATACGACTGAAATCGATGAATTAACCGTTGATCCTGTGATCAATATGATGGAAGACCAGAAAACAGTAACAACTAAAGGTGGTACAATGCGCCTTGGTTCTTACCCTTGTGATGTTAAAAAAGGTACTAAAGCATTTGCTGCTTACGGTAAACAGCACATCAATGAGCGTCACAGACATCGTTATGAGTTTAACAGTGCTTATTTAAGTCAATATGAAGAAGCTGGTATGATCGCATCAGGTACTAATCCTGACAGTCATTTAGTGGAAATTGTAGAGCTTAAAAACCATCCTTTTTTCGTTGGTGGACAATTTCATCCGGAATTAAAATCAACAGTTGCTAATCCTCACCCACTTTTTGTTAAATTTGTCGCCGCTGCGATGGAGTATGCGAAGAAAAAAACAAACTAATACGCGTTTAAATAACAATAATGGATAAAAATACATTCACAGGATTGTTCCTGATCATGATCGTTTTGGCGGGTTCCTTCTATTTCTTCAAGCCAAGTGAGGCTGAAATGAAGAAAGAACGGGAGCGGATCTCTCTTGATTCCGCTAGTAAAGCTGGTGTTAAACATGCACCTGCTGCTCTTGCTGAAAATGCACCGGCTCCGCAATTAGACTCAGCAGCGCTGAAAGGTCCTTTCGGAACCAGTATTTCTGGTACTGCTACAACCAGCGTATTAGAAAATGAAGCTTTAAAATTAACTTTCACTAATAAAGGTGGTAAAATTAAAGCTGTAGAAGTAAAAGGTGAAAAGACTTACCTTGATAAACCAGTCGTATTGTTTGATGGTGACGAAAACATTTTCGGCTTAACCTTAAACGTTGGCGGTAAATTGGTAAAGACCAATGATCTTTATTTTACAGCAACAAAAACAGCTAATGCAATGGTAATGCGCGCTAATTATAGCGCGGATAAATACATTGAGTTTGTTTATGATTTACAGCCTAAATCTCATAATGTTGGTTTCAACATCAACTTAAAAGGGATGAACCAGGTTATTCAGAGAGATAGTATCTCACTGGACTGGGAAACTGTATTACTTCAACAGGAAAAATCGTTGAAAAACGAGCAGCAATATTCTGCACCTTATTACAAGTATGCAGAAAAAAACCCTGATCACCTGAGCATTGCTAAAGATGAAACAGAGAATTTGTCTAAAGCTAAAATTGAGTGGATTGCCTTTAAGCAACACTTTTTCTCAGCTGTGCTGATTCCTGCTGATCCTTTTAACAAGGTTAACCTTGCGGTAAGAATCCTGACTGAACCAGGTCATGTAAAAGGATATGCTGCAAAAGTAAACCTTCCTTTCAACCAGCTTGATGCGCAGAATTACAAGATGAAGTTCTATTTCGGAACCAATCAGTTCAAAGTACTGAAAGCTCAGGGACAAGAAATTGAAAAACTGGTAGAAATGGGTTACTGGCCATTGAAATACATCAACAGGTTTGTTGTATTGCCAGTATTTAACTTCCTGGAGAGCTTTGGCTGGAATTACGGTCTGATCATCTTAGTCTTAACTATTGCCTTAAAAGTTGTATTGTCACCATTGACTTACAAGTCTTATATCTCTATGGCTAAAATGAGAATCTTAAAACCAGAAATGGATGAGATTAAAGCCAAAGTAGGTGAAGACAATGCTACTTTATTACAACAGGAATATCTTAAACTGTATAAGCAGGTAGGTGTAAATCCACTGGGCGGTTGTTTACCGATGCTGCTTCAGTTGCCTATCGTAATGGCATTCTTCTTCTTCTTCCCGAATTTATTCGAATTAAGAGGACAAAGTTTCTTATGGATGCATGATCTTTCAACTTATGATGACTTCATTAAATTTGGATTCACAATTCCGTTTATTGGTGACCACTTAAGTTTAATGTGTGTATTGATGACGATCTCTACCCTGATTTATACTTATTTCAATAACCAGGTATCAGGTGCTACCGGACAAATGAAATACATCGGTTATATTATGCCGGTTGTATTCTTAGGTGTACTGAACAGCTACCCTGCTGGTTTGAACTACTATTACTTCCTGGCGAATATGCTAACCTTCGGTCAGCAGTTCCTGATCAAGTCAATGGTTAACGATGAGAAAATCCACAATATTCTGAAGGAAAACAAAAAGAAACCTGAAGAGCAAAAGAAAAAATCTAAGTTCCAGACTCGTTTAGACGATTACATGCGTCAACAACAACAAGTTAAAACACAGGAAAAAAAGAATAAATAAGTATTCAAAAGATTCCAGTAAATGGCCGCTTTTCTTTAAGAAAGGCGGCCATTTCTATTTTAATACCATTTAGCAAAGCTCCATTGTTTAGGAATTATGTAAAATTTAATATACAAATGGCATATATTGGTAAAAAATTACAATTTTTAAGGCTGAATTTAAATCCCAACCCCTCAATTATGCAGAAAAACCTTACTCTTCTTCTCTTATTCTTTGCGAGCGCTGCCTTCGCCCAGAAAAAACCATTAGACCATACGGTCTATGATTCATGGGAAAATGCCGGCGTTAAACAGTTATCAGACAACGGGCAATGGGCTGCTTATTCCATCGTTAAACAAGAAGGCGATGCCAACCTGTACCTGAACAACCTGACAAATACCACTAAAATACATGTACCAAGAGGTGAAAGACTAATGTTTAGTGCAGACTCCAAGTTTGCCGCTTTTTTAATTAAACCTTTATTTGCCACTACTCGTCAGGAAAAGATTAAAAAGAAAAAAGCAGATGAAATGACTAAAGACTCTTTAGGCTTTGTCAATCTGAGTACTGCTGCCGTTCTTAAAGTACCTAGAATAAAATCATTCAAAATACCTGCAAACGCAGGAAATTACCTGGCTTATCAGAAAGAAGCGCTTTTAGATACCACTAAGAAAGCAAAGTCTGCTGCTGAAGAAAAAGAAGACGGAGCAAATGATTTCTTAGCAAAAGATGAGAAAAAGGACGCCGCTAATAAAGCAGGTTCTGACCTTGTTTTAAGAAACCTGTTGACTGGCGCTGAAAGAACTTTTAAATATGTTACTGAATATGAATTCAGTAAAAACGGTAAACAACTGGTTTATAACTGTGTTGGATCAAAAAAAGATAAAACAGCAAAACCTGGTGTATTCTTATTGAATACTGAAAAAGGAACGGTTAAAACATTGGTGAGTGCTAAAGGCAATTTCAAGAGTTTCATTTTTGATGAAGCAAGTGAGCAAGTAGCCTTTTTAGGGGAAACTTCTCCAGAGAAAAAAGAGATCAAAGATTACAGCATCTATTTCAACACGCTGACACTGGACACCGCACAAGCTTTAGTAGATTATGAAATTGACGGTATGCCTGCTAAATGGTCTGTTAGCGGAGACGGAAAACTGACTTTCAGTAAAGACGGAAACAAATTGTTTTTCGGCATTGCACCAATTAAAAAAGAGAAAGACACTACCCTGGTAGACTTTGAACATGCCAAAGTAGACATTTGGGGATATAAAGATGATTACCTGCAGCCTATTCAGCTAAAAAACGCAGATAAAGAAGCGAAGAGAAGTTATCTTTCGGTTATCGACATCTTTAGCAGCGATCCTAAAATCGTTCCTTTAACAGACGTTAAACTTCCTGAGGCAAGTATCGTTAAAGAAGGTGATGCTAATTTTGTATTGGCTTCTACAGATTACGGAAACCGTTTGCAAGCACAATGGACTGGTTCATCGCTCAAAGATTATTACCTGGTTGACACTAAAACTGGTACAAGAAAGAAAGTTATCTCGGCTTTAGATGGTCAGGCTTCTGTTTCTCCAGGTGGAAATTATGTGCTGTTCTACAACAATAAAACAGGAATCTGGTCTGCTTATACGGTAGTTACCGGAAAAACTACGGCATTAAATACCAATACTACTGTAAAGTTTGCTGATGAAGATAACGACGTACCTGATGATCCAAGAGTTTATGGTCTTGCAGGATGGACTGAAGAAGATAAGCAAATTTTAATCTACGATAAATATGATATCTGGAGCTTTACACCAGATGGAAAATCTGCGCCAAAAAACATGACCAATGGATTTGGAAGACAAAGCGGTATTACTTTCCGTTATGAAAAACTAGATACAGCTGCGCAGTTCATCAGCAAAAAAGATGACATGTGGTTGAGCGCTTATAACAATATCACTAAAGAAAAAGGATTCTATAAAACAAAAGCCGGAGATACTAAAAGCCCGGAGCTGGTAGTAATGGCTAAGTTTAAATACTCACCATTAGTAAAAGCAAAATCAGCTGAACGTTTTATTTATGACAAAGCAAGCTATACAGCTTCACCTAATGTTTATGTATCTGTTGATTTAAAAACTGAAACTAAATTAAGCAATACCAATCCGCAGCAACAAAATTACAACTGGGGAACAGCAGAATTGGTTAAATGGACTACGCCAAAAGGTTATAAAGCAGAAGGTATTTTATATAAACCGGAGAACTTTGACCCGGCTAAAAAATACCCGATGATTGCTTATTTCTATGAGAAACTAACGGACGGTCTTTACAATTACCAGGCCCCTGCCCCTACGCCATCAAGATTGAACATTTCATTCTTTGTGAGCAATGGTTATTTGGTATTCGCACCAGATATTAGTTATGAAAAAGGATACCCAGGAAAATCTGCTGAAGAATATATCAATTCAGGTGTAGAAGCATTGAAAAAGAACAGCTGGGTTGATGGAACAAAAATCGGTATCCAGGGTCAAAGCTGGGGTGGTTACCAGGTTGCACACTTAATTACAGCGACCAACATGTATGCTGCTGCCTGGGCTGGTGCGCCTGTAGTTAATATGACTTCTGCTTATGGCGGTATCCGCTGGGAATCTGGAATGAACAGACAATTCCAGTATGAGAAAACACAAAGCAGAATTGGTGCAACTTTATGGGAAAAACCAGAATTATACATTGAGAACTCCCCACTTTTCTCTTTACCAAAGGTGACTACTCCTGTAGTAATCATGTCTAATGATGCAGATGGAGCCGTACCATGGTACCAGGGCATCGAGATGTTTACTGGTTTGAAAAGATTAGGTAAACCAGCATGGTTATTAAATTATAACAATGAAGCACATAACCTAGTACTGCGTCAAAACAGAAAAGATATTCAAATCCGCGAACAGCAGTTTTTTGATTATTACCTGAAAGGTGCTAAAGCACCGGTTTGGATGACTGGCGGAATACCAGCTATAGAAAAAGGTAAAACATGGGGTTTTGAGCTGACCGACGACAAGCCTTAACTCACATTATTCGTTTTGATGATAAAAAAGGATCTGTATTCTGATGAATACAGATCCTTTTTTTTTACATTCATGGCTTCAAACTAAAATATGGCATTAAATTATCTATGGATTGCGTTTTTTCTTATCGCATTCGTTGTGGCACTCATCAGATTAATCTTTTTCGGTGATACAGAAATATTCAAACTGATTGTAGATGGTACCTTTGAATCTGCAAAGGTGGGTGTGATGGATATTGCGCTGCCACTGGTAGGTATTATGACTTTGTGGCTGGGCATTATGAATATCGGTGAGAAAGCAGGAGCAATCAATTTCCTGTCCCGTATTATCGGCCCTTTCTTTAGCCGTATCTTTCCTGAAGTACCAAAAAACCACCCCGCTACTGGCCATATGGTCATGAACTTCTCTGCCAATTTACTGGGTCTGGATAATGCCGCAACTCCTTTTGGTTTGAAAGCTATGCAAAGTTTACAGGAAATTAATCCTGATAAGGATACTGCCAGCAATGCGCAGATTATGTTTTTGGTGTTGCATACTTCAGGTCTTACCCTGATTCCATTGAGTATTATGGCTCAGCGGGCAATTCTGGGAGCAGCAGATCCGGCAGATATATTTATTCCCTGCATGATTGCAACTTACGTAGCCACTTTAGTAGGTTTAATCGCTGTTGCGATTAAGCAAAAGATTAACCTGTTTAACACCGTAGTCATTTCCTGGTTAGGCGGCATTACCGTGTTTTTGGTAGGAATGATCTATTATTTCACAAACTACCTGACTAAGGAACAGATTGAAGTGGTTTCACGGGTAGCTTCCAATTTTATCCTTTTTTCTATTATCATTGCGTTTATTCTGGGCGCTGTCCGTAAAAAGGTGAATGTATATGATGCCTTTATTGAAGGGGCAAAAAATGGTTTCACTACTTGTATTACGATTATTCCTTATTTAGTAGGAATGCTGGTTGCAATTGGCGTCTTAAGAAATTCTGGAGTCCTGGGCTATATCGTGGATGGTTTTACCTGGTGTTTTATACACCTGGGCGTCAATACTGACTTTACGCCTGCCCTGCCCACAGCGCTGATCAAACCATTGAGCGGAAGCGGTGCAAAAGCAATGATGGTTGATACGATGAAGACTTTTGGCCCCGATTCATTTGTAGGCCGTTTAGCTTGTGTTTTTAACGGCTCAGCGGATACTACTTTTTATATTGTAGCACTATATTTTGGTTCAGTAGGTATTAAGCGTACACGTTATGCAATTCCATTTGGCTTGATTGCAGATTTAGCCGGAATTATTGCAGCTGTGTTTGTAGCTTACTTATTTTTTCATTAGCCTTTGGAATCAGGCAGATTTATGACTATTGAGATAGTTAATGATTTTTTCCAGTATTCCGGGTTCTACACTGGTATATCTGGAAGAGCGCCAGGTAGAGGAAGGTTGATCAAGCCAGATACAAAATGAGTGATAGCCTTCCACAATTACAGCATAGGTTTCATGAAAATCGTCTTGAATCTGAAGGCAAAAACCGCTGACAGGTTTGCCTTGTACATCAAACTGGAAGTTGAGATAATTACTTAACATGGTCATAATTGGTTAGTTAGTCTATCATAACAAATATGGTTATCAAATGTTTAACTAATTTTAAGCCGGCAACATTTTTCTGTTAAGTTCCTGCTTATATTAAGCTTAAATTTAACCACAAAAAAACCTTATGGATAAGAAACAAATCACCGCAGTTACCGAATTGGACCGTTCACATTACCTGACCAAAGTTTATGCAGGCGGACATTTTATTTATGCAGACGAACCTGCAGATGTTGGTGGAACTGACGAAGGGATGAATCCTGGCGCGTTACTTTTAGCCAGTTTAGGGAGTTGTACTGCAATTACCATCAGAATGTATGCAGACAGGAAAGAAATGGCGCTGGACACCATTAAAATCCATCTGGCTATCTGTAATGAGCAAGAGATGAGTACTACAACCAAGATTACACGTAAAATTGAATTTGGTGGAGACCTGTCTGAAGCAGAATTAACCAGGTTAATGCAAATCGCAGATAAATGCCCTATTCATAAAATGCTGAGCAATCCTATACAAATAGAAACAACCTTGGCATAAATTTTTGAATAACTTGCTATTTTACTAAATTTATTAGCACATTTGTATATACCTATAGCTTAATAAATGTTGAAATACGCAGTAGTCGATATTGAAACTACCGGTGGTTTTGCCGCCGGTAACGGGATCACAGAAATCTCTATCCTGATTCATGATGGTTCAAAAGTAATAGACCGTTTTGAAACATTAATTAATCCTCAGCAAGATATACCGATCTATATCCAAACCTTAACCGGTATCAGTGATGAGATGGTTAGCGGTGCCCCGCTGTTTGAACAAGTAGCTCCTCAAATTTATGAGCTCTTAAAGGACAAAATTTTTGTAGCGCACAATGTAAACTTCGATTACTCTTTTGTAAGGCATCAGCTTGCACATTCAGGATTTGTGTTACAATCCAAAAAACTATGTACCGTAAGAATGAGCAGAAAAATCATTCCCGGACTTTCTTCTTATAGTTTAGGCAAACTTTGCGCATCGCTTGGTATTCCATTAAATGATCGTCACCGTGCTGGTGGTGATGCCGCAGCAACAGCTAAATTATTAAAGCTATTACTGGACAAAGATGTGGCAGGAGCTATTCCACTTTCTTTATTGAAAAGTTCAAAAGAACAGGTTCTGCCACCAAACTTATCAAGGGATAGTATTGACGCTTTACCTGAGCAACCTGGTGTCTATTACTTCAAAGATCAAAAAGGAAAGATCATCTACGTTGGTAAAGCTATAAATATCAGGAAAAGGGTATATTCTCATTTCTCCGGAAACAAGATCAACAAGCAAAGACAGGATTTCCTGAAAGAAATTCACGAGGTAGATTTTACTGTTTGTGGTACTGAGTTAATGGCGCTGATCCTGGAAGCTTCAGAAATACAGAAACACTGGCCAGAAAAGAACAGAGCCTTAAAGCGCTTTGAACAGAAATATGCCTTATATGATTTCGAAGACCAGAGGGGTTATATCCGCCTGGGAATTGATAAGTATAAGAAAAACAGTCCTGCTTTATATACTTTCAACAGTTTGCTATCTGGACAAAGTATGTTACGGGGAATGATTAATGAACATACTTTATGTGAGAAGTTATGTTTTATCCAGAAGAACAGGCTGGCTTGTACCGCGCACGAGAAAGGAAATTGTCATGGCGCTTGCCTGGGAATTGAAGATCCGGCGGGGTATAATGTCCGAGTTAATGAGGCCATTACTCATTTAAAAGTAGCACTTCCCTCCTTTGCTTTGATAGATTCGGGTAGAAATAAGGAAGAAAAGAGCTGTTTATGGGTCGAAGAAGGTAAATTTTATGGGATGGGTTATATTTCTTTTCACAGTGACATCACTGATCTGGAAAATCTAAAATCTTGTATAGTTCCTTATACGTCAAATGATTATATTCTGAATTTGATTCTTGCGCATGCAGAATCCCATCCTCAGCAGCGGATTGAGATCTCAAAATATATGCAATTCTAGAATTATTTTAAAATAGATTTGCGTTTAAAGTACTTTAATCTTACCTTTGTCGTCCCTAACAAGGGGAAATGCATCCATAGCTCAGCTGGATAGAGCAACGGTTTTCTAAACCGTAGGTCATAGGTTCGAATCCTATTGGGTGTACAGGAGATTTATCTCTTAATTAAAGGCGACGTTGCTCCAGACGTTGCCTTTTTTTGTATAAAAAGATTTTTGGACAACGGATCAATCCTTGCCCACTCCTTCACAATCACATCTGATTAAATAAGAAAATAAACAGGGTCAAGTTATAAACTTGTGGAGCAGGCTCTTTTTTTAGCATAAATTTTGGCACGCTAAACAGAAAGTCTTTGCTATCGCTGATGCGCTTATGCCTCTGGAAGTTGCGCTGAAAGCTTTCAATTTGCATGGGAATGACTCAGGGGAAACAAGGCCGGGCTGTTAGTAAATAAATTCAAAACAGCTAAATAACAGATCTATATCGGCCGGGTACTGCCCGGGTACTGCCTGAGTACTGTCCGAGTACTCGTTAGGGTAAGAGCAGTGCTAAAGTAACGCGAGAGCATGGCAAGTCCAGGTCAAAACAACTAGTTGAAATGACTTAGAGTTGCTATGCTTAAAGCCTGTTTACAACCTGCTTTCACCCCGACCACCACTCAGGCACAACCAGATCATAACCGGATGAAGATTAATGGAATTATAATTTTCCCTTTAACTAACCCGCGGACAACTGCGGACAATTGCAGACAGCTGCGGACAATTACGGACATTTTTTACGCATCAGGATAATCTTTAACGCGAATAGCCTACATTGGTGGAAAGGCATTTATTTATTATGGGAAGTTTAACGGGTAAATTTTTAAAGGGAATCCTGGACGATTTCATTTTTAAAGCAGCAGTTTGGAGTACAGGTTGTTTCAAAAGTTCTGTAAAGGGCACAATGAAACAATCAATGGAAACTGAAAGGCAGCAGAGAACTTTCGTAAAAGTAGCAAGCCTGGAAAAATCAGGATCTTTCCTCCCCCTAAGAATTCCGCTGAAGGGTTGGCCGATCTCTTATCAAAGTAATCAGGAGCGTTTAATAAGGATAAATTGAACTATAAAATCAGGAAGTAATCAGCTTATTAAAGAAGCGTAACCAGCTGCTTTGAACTCAAAAAATATCAAACCCAACTTGAAATTTAATCCCTGACCCACAAGTTGATGGCTTGATCCAATATAAATATTTTTGCTTATATTTTAATATGGAATCAATGCTTGAAAAATATTAAGGCGTCCCCGGGATGATTCTGGAGCGGGAGCTCAATAAAAAAAATCTAATAAAAGTCTCGGACTAGATCAAGGAAAGATATCTCACTTGCAAATTTCACAAACTTTGAATCGGCGGATAATGATCTGGATCATGTGAACTTATGGAACTGATTAATCCGGGCGGTCTTTCACTTTTCAAACAAACTTTCCATTCAGGACATGTAATCAATCTTAATATTAACCTGTCTATTCCATTGGTTCTGGTGTACTACTGTACCAGAACCTAGTTACAAGTTCTATCTGGAAATACTAAAAAATCCTTACGTTATTCAACCACCCATTCATGAATTCCAGAAGAGTTATCTTTAGGAAGATGGACTTCCAATCTCAATGCTTTAGTTCTTACAGGTTTAAAACGAAGAACATTGAACTTATCCTTTTCAATCAGGTAATCAATCACCGCTTCTACAGGTACCCAATTCCCTTCACTTAAATAAAGAAGCTGATTACACAGCTCACTGCGCACGACGCTTTAGGTGCACATGCGAGGGATGAACTCGGCATCAATGAGATTACCCAGGCAAAACCAATGCAAGCCGCTTTAGCTTCAGCAGGTTCATTTATTACGGGCGGAATGCTCCCAATGCTAGTGTCTATTTTTGCACCACTTCACCTGATGGTCATTTATCAATATAGTTTTTCGATCGTATTTTTAGCTATTTCTGCAATTGTTGCAGCGAAAGCAGGCGGATCTTCTGTGAGTAAAGCTGTTATCCGGATTTGTTTCTGGGGAACAGCAGCGATGTTAATGACCGCTGCTGTAGGCTATCTTTTCGGTGTTAAAACAACTTAGTGTTCGCTGAATTATTTTTCAATAATTACCTTATCCTTCCATTTCCAATTCTTTATTTCGGGCATATCATCCAGGTAAGTACAGATATAGTTTTTATGTTCTTTTAGTTTATCTTCACAATAAGCAATAAACGAATCTGCCTGCTGATGGAAATGAGGAACTCTTTTTACAGCTTCCATTGCCAGATGATAACGGCTCATTTGATTCAGCACGACCATATCGAATGGCGTAGTTGTCGTTCCTTCTTCCATATACCCTCTAACATGAAACCTTGCAGGATCTGGCCGTCCATGTACCAGGTCATGAATAATACGTACATAACCATGAAAAGCAAAAATTACAGGGGTAGTATTAGAAAATAGTGATTCAAAAACTTCTTCACTCATCCCATGAGGATGATAAGCGACCGGCGATAAAGACATCAGATCAACTACATTAATCAAACGTACTTTTAATTCTGGCAAATGTTCACGCAAAAGACTTGCCGCAGCAACTGTTTCAAGCGTAGGAACATCTCCTGCACAACCTAATATTACATCAGGGGCTTCTTTTCCTGCATTACCAGCCCATTTCCATTCAGATGCCCCTGCTTTACAATGTTCAACCGCTTCTTCTATTGTTAACCACTGCAATTCAGGTTGTTTGCCAGCTATAATTACATTCACAAAATCTTTGCTGCGAAAACAATGATCCATTACAGATAAAAGTGTATTTGCGTCAGGTGGTAAATAGATACGGATCACTGTATTCTTTTTATTCGCCACAGTATCAATAAATCCTGGCCCCTGATGGCTGTATCCATTGTTATCTTGTCTCCACACATGTGATGTTAACAGGTAATTCAATGAAGCCACTGGTTTGCGCCAAGGTAATTCCTTTGAAGTTTTAATCCATTTGGCATATTGACTGAACATCGAATCCACAATAGTCACAAATGCTTCATAACAAGGAAAAACTCCATGTCTGCCTGTTAATAGATATCCTTCCAGCCAGCCCTCACAAAGATGTTCGCTTAACACTTCCATCACACGGCCGTCCCTGGAGAGACTTTCATCTTTATCGATAATCTCCTCCATGAAACATCGCTTAGTAACCTGAAATACTGCTTCCAACCGATTAGAAGTAGTTTCATCCGGGCAGAATAATCTGAAGTTTTTTCTTTCCTCATTCAGTTTAAAAATGTCTCTTATCAAACGACCTAAATTCCGGGTACTTTCTGCCTCTATCTTTCCAGGTGCTAAAATTGGGAGTGCATAATCCTTAAAATCAGGCAAAATTAATTCTTTCAATAAAAGACCGCCATTGCTATAGGCAGATGCACTCATTCTTTTATTGCCTGATGGAGCCAAAGCAGCAAGCTCTGGAATAAGCCGGCCATCCTGATCAAATAACTTTTCGGGTTGATAACTCAGCATCCATTCTTCCAGCAATTTTAACTTCCCGGGATCTTCTTTAACACCAGCCAAAGGAACCTGATGTGCGCGAAAAGTATCCTCTATAGGGACATGATTCCATTCTTTAGGACCTGTCCAGCCTTTTGGAGTTCTCAAAACAATCATCGGCCAATAGATATCGTTAAATATCCCCCTGATTCTTGCATTTTGCTGGATGAGCTTAATTTTGCGATATACCTCATCCAGTACTTCTGCAAACTGGTGATGCACAGTCATAGGATCATTTCCCTCCACAAAAAACACTTCATATCCGTGCCCTTTGAATAACTGAGTTAAGGCTTCATTATTTTTACGGGCCAATACTGTCGGGCCAGAGATCTTATATCCGTTTAAATGGAGGATTGGCAATACCGCTCCATCTCTCATCGGGTTCAAAAATGACGCTCCACTCCAGCTGCCTGCCAGCGGGCCTGTTTCTGCCTCACCATCACCCACCACACAAGCTACAATCAATTCTGGGTTGTCAAAAGCTGCACCAAATGAATGTGAAAGTGCATAACCCAGCTCTCCACCTTCATGAATTGACCCCGGCGTGTGTGCACTTACGTGACTTGGAATCCCTCCTGGAGTAGAAAATTGCCTGAATAACTGCTTCATTCCTGTTTTATCCTGCGTAATTGCTGGATAAACTTCTGTATATGTACCTTCCAGATAAGTATTTGCCACTATCGCAGGAGCTCCGTGTCCGGGGCCACAGACATACAAGATGTCAGCATCTGTTTCTTTAATCAACCTGTTGAGATGAACGTAAATGAGGTTTAGCCCCGGAGAAGTTCCCCAGTGACCGAGTAAACGAGGTTTAATATCTTCTGATTTTAATGGGCTTGTTAATAAAGGATTATCCTGAAGGTAGATTTGTCCGGCGGCAAGAAAATTAGCAGCCTGCCAGTAGGCATGCATTTTTTCAATGGTTTGATCAGAAATTATATTCATGATGATTAGTTATTTAGTTTGACCATATTTTGAGCATGCCTGGCAATGACCAGTTCTTCATTTGTTTTAATTACGTAAACCAGAACCCGGCTTTTTTCTGAGGAAATAACTTCACGGCTATAAAGATTTAACCTGCTGTCTAATTCTATTCCGAAAAAACCAAGCTCTTTACAAATCCGGCTACGGATAATAGCCGAATTCTCTCCTATTCCTCCTGTAAATACGAGAATATCCAAGCCACCCATAGCAGCTGTTAATGCTCCTATTTGTTTTCTTATGGTATAGCAAAATAAGGTTAATGCGCTGGCAGCGGCACTATTAAAATGTTCAGCTTCCAATAATTCCTTTATATCACCTGTCCCGGCAATTGCCTTCAATCCAGATTGCTTACTTAACAGCTCCTCTAATTCATCTATAGAAAGTTTATTTTTTTTGAGTAAGAACAAAAGGGCTCCAGGATCAAGGTCTCCACTCCTGGTACTCATCACAAGTCCTCCCATTGGGCTCACCCCCATTGTAGTATCTATAGAAATTCCGTTTTTCACAGCAGCCAGGCTCGCTCCATTCCCTAAATGAGCAATGATAATCTTTTTGCTTTTTACTGGTAAACGCTTTTCGCTAAGCCTCAGCATAATATATTCATAGGACAGCCCGTGAAATCCATATCGGATCAGGTCTTTACTGGTATACTTTGATGGTAAAGCATAGTGATGGCCACAAAAGGGCATATTACGGTGAAAAAAAGTATCAAAACAAATAACCTGTGGCAGATTTCTAAACTTTTCCAGAAATGTATGAATTATCGCAAGCTCCTCTGGTAAGTGGTTAGGTGCAAGGAATATGAACTGCTTTAATGTTGCCAATAGTTGTTCAGTCAGCATTTCGGGTGCCCTGTGAGCTGGTCCTCCTTGCACCACTCTATGACCTATAGCGGCTAACGGATATTTGTTTTGATTTTCATCCAGCCATTCGGTTAACGATTCAACTGCTGTATGCATATCCTTAAACAACCCGGATTCATTTTTCAGTGAAGTGCCACGACTGTCGTTGATTTTAAATAACCCACTTGCTGTTCCTATAGCACTAATCGCACCCTTGACTTCCATTTGCATGGAAACAAGATGATAAAGGCTAAATTTTAAACTCGAAGAGCCTGAATTCAAACATAAAATATAGGTGGATAGCTTACTTTTCATAATCATGTTAACTGCTTACCAAGCTCGGTCTACTTCGAATAAAAAAAAGTGACGACACTCATTTTTATGACTGATAATCATCATGTTACAACATTAAATAATCTTATAATTTTATATCCGGTAACATATTTTAAATTAAATACAATGGACAACCTGGCATTAATTAGCATACTTAATAATGCAATAGATGGCATTATTACTGTAGATTTTATTGGAAAGATTGAATCTGTGAATCCAGCGGCCTGCAAGATTTTCGGTTATACACCGGAAGAAGCAATTGGAAAAAACATTTCGGCATTTATGCCCTGTACAAATAAATTGGATTGTCTGAGTTACAGGCAACGCTATTTGCCCCGGATAATCCCCGATATCACAGGTATTACATTTCAAGTAAATGGTTTAAGAAAAGACGGCACAATTTTCCCCTTTCAATTAGCAACAAGTAAGTTTGAAAACAGAGGAAGGAAAGTTTTTACCTGCTTTATTCATGAACTAGGTACTCAGAAATCAGAAATTAAAATACGGGCTGATTATCAAAATAACAACCGCAATTTTATCAGTTAATATGAAAAAGATAAATAAGAAAACTATTTTAGTTTTAACTGATTTTTCCAAATACGCTAAAAATGCGGCAGAATCTGCATTGAATCTGGCCATCAAGATGAAGATGGATATTGTTTTGTGCAATATTTACCCTACGCCTACAATACTATCTTCAACAGAAACCCCTTTTCCAATTGAATATGACGATAGCACAAAACAGCAAAGTATCGATAGCCTTGAAATTGAAAAAATAAGACTTGAGTGTATTTTAAAAAGGGACACTAATGTTTCCGGAATACCAGTTTTAACAATCACAGATGAAGATCATACCTTCTCCACTGTAGCAGCTTTAATCAAAAAGGAGAAAAATATAATGGCGGTGATTATGGGTGGCCGTCAACATCATGGTAACGAATTCCTGTTTGGTGGCTGTATCAATACTATTGTCAACAAAAGTAATTGCCCTGTGCTGTTGATCTCTGAAAAAATACTAGCTGACGCTATAAAAACCATAATCTTTGCAACAGACCTTGAAATTGAAGACATGAAACAATTAAAGCTTTTAACAGAAAAGGCTGATTTGTTTAAGTTTCATATTCACGTCTGTCATATTTCGCCCCCAACTCCGATCGTAATTGATTTTAATGAAGAATACCATCTCTCTGAATTCATTCAGGAAATGGGCAAGCTGACCTTCAAAAAAATATCTTTTAAAAACATACAGGGAAAGAATATTGTTCAGGATCTGATAGAATTTGAAGAAGAAACCCATGCCGATCTTCTTGTAATAGTCCATAAAACACATTCTTTTTTATGGAAGCTATTTCATGAAGGCAGCGCTAAGAGATTAATCAGAAACCAAAAATCTCCATTATTAATTTTACCTGGTTAAATTCCCGATCCAGCTCTTCTTTAAGAAGTTTTTTTCAGATATGGCTTTTACCTTTTTCATATTTCAGAATAAATCAATGATCAATCAACTTATGCAACTTGTCAAATAGTATTTTTTCCGGATGAAAATCTGCATGATTTAATCCAAATTGCAAGACACAGTCCAGCATCAACATAGCGTCCCATGTATGATATTTCACAGTATCTGGCAGTACCCATAAAAGTCTATAATTAGTCTGTGCATAAACCCTTTTTACAGTTTCAGGATAATACAGGCCATTCTTATTATTCCTGAGCTGCTCTTGTATCAGTTTTGCTATTTCGACAGAACCATTAACCTGATTTAGCTTGTTATTTTCCATTTGTGGCTTCCCAATTAAAAATATCGGAGAAAAAACCAGCAGAGTTAATAGCATTGTAATTTTCATAATATCAGATACTAAGTCAAAGAACATTATATGCCGCATCTTTGTTCTGCCCATCTTTGACGAGTTAATTAACTTTTAACTCGTCTTCGGTCAGAATTCGATCCAGCAATACAAAAATGCTTTTTTTTATTTCCCGGTATTCATTTACCAAATCTCTTATCAAATATTCTAAATGAGCTTGTTTACCTGCAATAGCTTCTTTACTTTCAATAAACAGATCTTCGGCTAAAAGCTCCAGGTCTTTAAGTTGATGATCCAGTAATTCTTTGACCTGATGTTTCTCATTAACTAGCTCAGCCAGTTTACCTATCAGGTGAATAATTACAATATTTCTTTTGGAATTTGTCAGATGTATAAAATTTTCTTTAAGTAATTTATTCAGAAAATCAATTTCATCCTTATAAAATTCAAGGTCAGCATTCCATCTTTTGGCGTTAATGTAATATTCAAGCGAACGCGCGGATAACTTAATTAGTGTTTCCATCTATTTTTGAATTAGTGTTTTTAATTTTCTTCATCTGGCGGAAATACCAAAAGTGGTATTTCAGTATGCCTCGAAAGTCTTTGGGTATGACTTCCGCTAAATATTATTTCCAGAATATGATGCCGATGGTGAACTATAGCTACCATATCTATTTCCTGCTGATCAATAATCCAGTTCAATCCACTATCAAAATCCGTGTTCCAAACTTTCTCATACTTAACTTTAGGATGATCTATTTTAGCAACAACATCATTCATATACGCCTCCGTTTTATACTGCTGCTTGCTATCTATCTCAATTTCTCTATAGGTGATATGAGTAATAGTGATTTCAGCATCCAGTAATGTGGCCAGATTAATCAATGATTTCAAAGGGCCTAATTCATGTATATCTAAATTTGTCGCAAATACAATTTTTCTTATTTTCTTAAAACCAGCTACATAAGGAACCAGTAAAATAGGGAAATCTGCCTTTTCAATCATTTCCTTGCTATTACTGCCCAGTAGAAATTGAATTACCCCACCAGCGCCAGCCATTCCCATCACCACCAAATCTATTTCTCTTTCTTTGACCAAAGTACTTACTACCTCATGAACATTCCCTCTGGCACTTTCATAAGCTATCCGTGGGCATACACTTTGATTATTATCCAAATTAGTCGAAGCACATAATTTTTGAACTAATACATCCAGATCACTTGTAACTTCTTCCTTTAAAGTAGGGTAATCCATTAAAGGCCATGTAACCTGAGCCGCAATAGGTGTGTCAGCAGGTGCTTTAATTGCATTACACAGTAAAATATTAGCATTTAAGGCTTTTGCCAATTGCACAGCATATCGTGCTGCATTTTCGGCTGGCACAGAAAAATCAGTTGGTACCAGGATCTTTTTCATGATATATATTATTTAGTTTCTATGAACCACCTAACAAATTTTAGAAAAAAAAACAAGAAGAAACATGACAGCGGTCACATAAACAAATGATAGTCAATATTTTAATTTAATTAGTACAATACAACTAAAGCAGGCCTTTAATTGATTCATTTCTTTCTAGTTCAATAAAAAATCAGTAACTTCTTCTTTATCTTTTTCCAGCCTCTTTATTTTGTGAATCATATAATTTGTTCTTTTCAAAATTTCGCATCCAGTTCGTAAATATTATCAGATCTGAACTTCTCATTCCTAAAATATAATACATGATTCCAAAAAAAGTAATTTTGTTGATTGAGGATAATGAAGATATAAGAGAAAGTATCGCAGAAATACTTGAACTTGAGGGCTATCATGTATTGACAGCGTCTTGCGGTGGCATGGGTGTCAGTTTAGCTAACCTGCATATACCTGATTTAGTGATTTGTGATATTGTGATGTGTGACATGGATGGCTATACCGTTTATGATTCTCTTAGAATACAACAAAAAACAAAAGATATTCCATTTATATTTTCTACAGCAAAATCAGAAAATTCTGAAAGACTAAAAGCTAATTCCATGGGCGTTACGAATTATCTGATTAAGCCATTTAACGACCATGATCTAATGAGATGTGTTGATAACTGTTTAAAAGAAGGAATTATCACCAATAATACAATTTCTTAAGATACACTGTTATTTCATGGCTATATTAAAAAAAATCATCAGCTAGTTAGCTATTGGTTTTTCGTTAATGTACTTATAATAAACAGGCACCTAACCAACCGGTGCCTGCTCATTTAAACACTAAACTATAATTATGGAAATGCAATGATTGATTTAGTCTTTTTTCCTGATCTTAAATTCAGTCCTTCTATTCGCCTGATGCTCTTTTAGACTACAGCTCACCCCATTTGCGCAGCGGTTTACCAACCTGGTCTCCCCATATCCCTTTGCTGTTAATCTCGATTTTGCTATACCATGTGAAGCAAGATAAGCCGCCGCCGATTCTGCACGTTTCTGTGATAACCAAAGATTGTACACATCCACACCCCTGCTGTCTGTATGAGAACCGAGTATAATGTCAATATTCGGATTTTCATCCATTATGGCTACTAACCTATCCAGTTCCTTAGCCGCTTCAGGTCTGATATTGTATTTGTCGAAATTATAATAAATTGGCTTGAGTACGATTTCATCTTCACCAATCCCCTCTACTGGTATTTTCGGGTCCGGGTCAGCAACGATGACTGGTGTAATGACAACTTCAGGTTTCTTCTGTGCTATCTTCATGCTATAGATATCGTCTGCTCCGAGTCCGCCATCCCGATTTGAAGAGAAATATTGAACGTCATTCCCTGCCGAAAAGGCAAAATCATCTTTTGATGAATTGACCGGATATTTGAGGTTCTCTATATGACTTTTGCCATTGCCAAAATTGTTGCACCTGAAAATGTCAAGACCTCCCATTCCAACCCTTCCGTCACTCGCAAAATAAAAGTTACCGGAATGATCAAATACAGGGCTCCGCTCATTGCCAGCCGTGTTCAGTTCAGTCAAATTCTGTGGCACACGCCAATCGCCCGAACTACTTTTTATAGCTCTATAAAGATCTGTTCCACCCAGGCCTCCAGGCATATTGGAAGAAAAGTAAAGCGTATCCCCCTTCTTTGTGATAAACGGGTCGCCCACTGAGTACTCAGAAACCTTATTGAATGGAACAGGAACAGGCTTTGACCACTTCCCAGCACCATCCTTCTGGCTGGAATATATCTCTATATTAATGGTTCTTATTTTTTCATACTTTTTGATTGTTGATGGTATCCTGGTTAAGGTGAAGAAAACCATATCACCAGCAGCTGTAAAGCTCGAAGTTCCAACATGGTAATTCGTACCAGGATCAAGTGGGAACAAGGTCAAACTATCATTCTCGTCTTTAAAATAAAGGTGGTTGTAGTTTCTGCCTGTCCACAAATAAATTTGATCACTGGGTAAGATCATTCTACCATCAAACTTCAAGAATGGCCGATGCTTTTTGCCCACCATATGGCTTGCTGTAAAATATCTGTCTGATGTAAAAACAATACCGTTCTGATAGCTTACCGGTGCCCAGTCTGAGGCAGCAGAGTTCAAACCAGATTCACTGCTAATTTTCACATCTGCGGGGTGCTGCATCCACAATTTGGCCGAATCACAAGACGCGATCCAATTCTGTAAAAGTTTAGCATCAGTTGTATTAGAGGTAGACATATACTGTTTAAACTGCTCTTTGGCTTCCTCATATTTCCCGTTGTTCTGCAATATCTTTGCATATTGCAACCGGTTTTCGGATATTGCATCCGGCATAGACACCGAGGTGGTGTACCATTTCTCAGCTTCCGTGTAATTGAAGTCTTTGAGATAACTTTCTGCCAGACGAGAAGCGCTGTAGGCAGTCTGTTTCTTTTGATAAGCCGCAGCATATAGTTTAACCGCTTTACTATAGTTATAAAGATTGAATTGCTGGTCTGCCTCTTTCAGTATATACTGTGCTTGTGCCTTGAATGCGAACAGCAACAGCGCGGCAATGATATATTTTTTCATGTTCGTTCTCTATTTGATTAATACTTAAAATACCCTTGGTGTAGTCATTCTCATCTCTCCCCTGCGGAACATAAAGGCAATTGATATTTCATGGGTTCCACCACTATAAGATTGTAAAGGCCCTACGCTAAAGTCGTAGGCATAACCTATTCTCAATGAACTTGTCGGAAAAACCTCAATCGCCCCCACCACAGAATTCAATCTGCTCAGGTCTTTTTGCAGGTTTTTCTTATCCCACAGCTTAACGCCCGTCCGATAAGATCCGCCAATCCATAGTTTTTCACCAAATAGCATAAAGGCATTCAGGTCAAGGCTGGTAGGCCCATTAAAGTCCTCTTTAAAAAGGAAAGACGGCTTCAATTGGATACCCGTACTCAAAGGAATAAGCATCCCCGCAGTCAGGTAACTGTGGATGCTCGGCTTAGGAATATCCTTGAACTTTGAATCACTATACCGGGAGGAAATAAGATTATCAGCAGAAAGACCCGCAAAAAATTGGTTGTTGGAAAAGTAGATACCTACCCTGGCATCGGGAAGAATGACGTTATTGTTGCCGTTTCCTATACTATATTCCGGGTCATTAGGATGCAATTTACTAGCATCCAAACCTAATTGCGTTATTCCCCCGCTTAAGCCAAAGGCCAGCCTGGAACTGCCATCGGCATTCATCCTTAACCGGTAAGCATAACTGGCATAGGTAGAAGTGTTAGTTTGTGCGCCTAATTTATCATTGACCACTTGCAATGCCAGCCCTACATTTCCATCATTTGCAATCGCATCTACTGCCAGAGACAACGTTTTAGGAGAGCCTTCAATACCTGTCCACTGGTTCCTGTAAAAAGTATGCAGGTTTAATACCTCTTTGTATCCTGCGTATGCCGGGTTAATGTAAATCCCATTGAAGATATACTGGCTGTACTGTGCATCTTGCTGGGCTTTGGCAGCATGGCCCATGAGTACCACAGCTGCCAAAATGATGAATATGCTCTTTTTCATATGAATCTTATTATACATCGTCCTTATTTATTTCTCATTAGTGTAATGAACCCTTTCAATACTTTCCACTCACTATTGGTATCCTTTTTAAGCTTTAAGAGGTAATAGTAGGTGCCCTCACTTAAACCATCTCCCAGCCAGGTATTCTTGTAACCAGAGGTTTTGTAAACCTCATTTCCCCAACGATTAACGATGATAAGCTCATTCTTTTCGTACCTGTCCAGTCCGCGGATTTCGAATGTATCGTTCCGTCCGTCACCGTCTGGGGTGAAAAGGTTTGGAACTGTGATATCAGGGAATGGCAAGGCAGTTACAGTTGGCGTATCATTACTTTCGGCAGTTCCGGAGATATCACTTATATCCTTTCCATCAGGGCTTTTCGCATGTACGCTGGCTGTGTTGGTTACTGTACCCAAATTAATATCGGCCGGTGTAAGTGTGTAGGTTTTGCTCAAAGTAGTGCTTGCACCTGGTGCAAGTCCACCCGCAATTATTATCGCCTCGCTGGCGATGCCTAATTTGATATCAGTCAGGGTAAAAGTATTCAGGGTAACATTCCCTGTATTCTTAATTACAAACTGATAAACCAGCTGAGTTTCATTCGTTGACAAGGTGGCTGTTTTAACAATGGAGACACCTGGTATTGCCTTCAATTTAATTAGTGTAGGCGTATCATTATTTTCTTCAGTTCCAGAAATATCAGTTACATCTGCTCCAGAAGGGGTTTTAGCAGTTACACTGGCAGTATTGGTTACTGTCCCTAAATCCTGATCAGCCTGCGTGAGGGTGTAGGTTCTGCTAATTGTAGTACTCGCCCCTGGCGCTAATCCTCCATCAATAGTGACCGCTTCATTGGCAATACCTAGTTTGGCATCGTTCAGCGTAAAAGTATTCAGGGTAACATTACCTGTATTCTTAATCAGGAACTGGTAAACCATTTGAGTACCATTTGTTGATTGTGTGCCTGTTTTCACTAACGTAAGTCCAGGTTTTTGCTGGATAGTGACCACGGTAGGATCGCCAATTACAGGTGTCGAAGGATCGTCGGATTTTGAGGAAATAGGGTTCCCGTCTTCATCTTTACCATTTCCACTTGCCTGGTTACTGTAGCTTCCACTGTCTACCTCAGCCTGTGTCAAAGTATGCTTGGCTGTTACTGTAGCTGAGGCCCCCATTGCCAGTGTGGCAATGTTCGCTGGCGTAATTGACCCGGCATCTGCGCCAGTGTCTGTTATAGCAATATTATTCAAAACAGACTGCCCTGTATTCGTTAGTGTTAAAGTGTAATTAATCACATCTTTCGCAATGGACACTGGAACTGTGCTTGCCACTTTTTGCAAGCTAAAACTTGCATTGTATACAGTGACTACCACGGTTATCGGATCGGAAAGTGTGCCTTCCGGTGTCTCCAACCTATAGGTAAAACTATCAGTTCCAGTAAAGCCCACTGCTGGTGTATATGTTATGGTACCGTCTGCATTTACCGTTACTGTTCCGTGTACAGGATCGCTATCCTTGATTACAGTATAAGTGTCTGAATTTGCATCATTGCTTTTGACTGGAATGTTTACAGGAGTAGCTGTAAGCGTCCGCGCTGCATCTGGCTCACCGGCAGGTTTAACAGCTGTATTTACTTCTGTTGAAGTTTTGACATCTTTTCCTGCAGACTCAGCAGGTGTAACAGTCGCGCTGTTCACGATATAACCTGTGGCTGTAGTGGCGAGTGTGCCTGTAATATCAACAGTAACCAGGTTTGCTGCTCCGGCTGGAATATCAGCATTGACAGTTACATCACCTGTGCCATCGGCAGCCCCGTTTATTTTGGCCGATCCCTGAACAGTTGCTATCCATTTTACATTTTCTACGCCCGCTGGAATATGATCCAGAATAACCGCTTGCAAGGCGTCACTTTCGCTCGTGTTTTTGACAATAAGCTGATAGGTTATGGCACTACCTGGGGTTACACTTGCTGAACCAGTTTTTGTGATGCTGAGTACTGGCCTGCGGGTAATGCTGGTCGTTACCGTAGCGGTTTGTGTTAAGCCATAAACTGCTGCCGTGGCCTGGTTAACAAGGTCACCAGAAAAAGCGGCGTTCACTTTTCCGGTAATAGTCACCGTCATTCCATCAGCTGCACCTGCTGGTATATTCACATTGAGGGTTACATTTCCTGTCCCGGTACTGGCTCCGTTAATTGTTGCCAGTCCTTGTGCATTTGCAGTCCAGTTTACATTTTCAATACCAGTTGGAACAACATCCGAAATATCAACACCGGATGCGTTACCTGGCCCATTATTTTTAACATGAATGTTGTAAGTAATGTCCTGCCCTGCTGTTAACTGTGCCGGAGCAGATTTTGTAATCACCAGATCTGACTGGGCAGCTACAGTGGTTGTACTTGTAGAAGGAATAGGTGTGCCTGTTCCATTGTCTGGTGTAACGGTCGCAGTATTAGTTAAGTTACCAGTATAATCCGGATCTATGGTCCCTTCAATTCTGATCTCTACCTTCCCACCTACTGGCACATTTACATCGCTGCTCACATTTGCACTTCCATTACCGCTGTCTCCACTGTTTATGGTTGCGCCATTGGTAGCAATCGCTATCCAGGATATGGTTGCTGGTAATATTTGATTTGGAACAACATCGGCAATGATACTGTTTGTTGCATCAGATGGCCCTGTATTTTCAAGGGTTAAAGTGTAGACTATTTTTTGTCCGGAAGAAATTGTTGCTGGTGCTCCTTTAGAGAAAACCAATTTAGATTCCTGAGTGACTGTTGTAATGGCTGGTGTTGAAGTAACTGGTGGTACACCACTGGTTGTTGGAGGTGTAATTGTTGCAAAGTTCTCTAACGTCCCGGTATAATTGCCTGGCACAATACCAGTAATGGTTATCAATACACCGCTATTTGCAGGTAAATCTGCGTTTAAGCTGAGTGTATTACCTGTACCAGTGGCACCAGTATTGAGCTTAGCACCACCATTTGCGGTGGCACTCCAGGTCACATTGGTTATTGCAGCTGGTACATCATCCGTAATTACGTTAGCAGACAAGTCGCTCGGCCCGGTATTGTTAACCTGAATAGTATAGGTTATAGCCTCACCTGCTGCAATTTGAGCTGGTGCATTTTTAACAATCGTTAGTCCGGCTTTCAGACCTACAACAGTAGTTACAGGATTGGACGGAACTGGTGTCCCATCTGCTGTTTCTGCATAGGCTGTATTACTGATATTACCACGGTATGAGGCGTTTATTGTGCCTGTAATATTTACAACAATTGCATTTCCGCTTCCTGCAGGAATATCGCCGGTTATGTTCACATCATTTCCGGTTCCTGTAGCCCCCGTAGTAATCGTTGCGGCTCCTTCCATACTGGTCGTCCATCCGCTAACGTTTACTTGTGCTGGTACCAAATCTGATAACTTAACACCTGTTGCGTCACTTAAACCACTATTTGTTAACCGGATCGTATAAAATATTGCACCTCCAGCATCAGCATTTGCAGGCCCTGTTTTTTCAACATTTAATATTGGATCGCTGGTAATTGTCGTATTTACTGTAGCAGCATTATTTGCTAAATTATAATCTGTGATGCCACCCGCAGCATTTAAATCAATGTTTGCAGTGTTTACCAATTGACCGTTTGAAGTATTAGAAGGGACTTTTCCAGTAATAGTGACGGTCACAAAATTTGACGTTCCTGCTGGAATATTTAAAGGAAGATCGACATCTCCATTTCCAGTCAGTGTACCTCCGGCTGCTAAGCTTGAATTTCCACTTAATACTACACTCCAGGTTACATTTTGCAGTGCGGCTGGCATCACGTCTTTGACAACCAGGTTTGATACATCTGCCGGGCCGTTATTTGCGGCTACCAGCGTATAAGTGATATTGTCGCCTGAGACTACATTTGCCGGCCCGCTTTTCGAAATAGAAACGTCTGCCGATTTAATGACTGCCGTTGTTTTAGAAGATTCTATTGGCAGATCCGGAGAAACTTGTACTGTGGCTACATTGACGATAGACATATCGGCCGCAGGGGTTACCAAGCCTGTAACTACAATGGTAATTTTACCATTATTTGCAGGAAGATTACCTGTGATGTCAATATTGCCTGATCCATTCGCTACTGATGGAACGGCTCCATTAGCGCCTGTGGCTGTCCAGGTTGTATTGATTATCGCTCCTGGCAAATCATCTTTGATAATAGCTCCTGTGATATCACTTACACCAGTATTTTCAACTAAAATGGTATAAGTAATGGTCTCGCCAACTTTTACAGTGCTGGGCCCTGCTTTAGAAATTCTATAGTTAGCGTTCGCTCTGATCAGGGTACCCACAGTGGTGGTATTATCAGCGGGGTTTGAATCCGTAATCGAAGGGTCAACAGTAGCAGAAGCAGTATTTGGAATATTATCTCCAACCGAAGCGCCCGCAGCGATAGTTCCGTTAATGGTAATATCTACAAATCCTCCAAAAGGTATATCAGCAGCTAAGTCAATACTACCTGACCCTGAGTTTACCGTGGTAGTGGCACCAGCAGAAATACTGGTCACATTCCAGGTAGCGGATTCAATGCGGGGGTCTAAATTATCAACAACATGGGTATTGACTGCTGTTGTTAAACCCGAATTTGTAATATGTAATACATAAATAATTGATTCTCCGGCACCAGCATTGGCAGGCGCAGATTTACTCATCGATACATCGGCAATTCTGGTGATTGTACTTGTTACGGTAGAAGTAGCTGGAGATGGATCGGTAACGCCGGCAGGAGGAGTTGCTGTTGCTGTATTCGCAATTGTAGTCCCTGTAAAGGTGGGGTCTACTTTTCCGTGAATAGTAATAGTAATACTTTCTGTGGTACTTGCAGGTAAATTACCTGTTATACTGATGTTATTTCCAGTACCATTTGCTGCACTGACAGAAGCTCCGGCAGTCGCAGTTGCCACCCATGTCGTATTGATGATTGATGAAGGTACTGCATCTGCAATAGCCGCCCCTGTAACATTTGATGGGCCAGCATTACTCACTGTCAATGTATAGGTCACATTTTCACCCGCAATCAATTTTTGCGGGCCTGTTTTAGTGATTTTTAAATCTGCTGTTTGTGAGATTGTACTGGTTACCGGGTTGGAAGGAATTGGCGATCCGCCAGCTGGTGTTATTGTTGCTGTATTGGTAATTGATGGAGCTGCAATTGTCACTTCTACTTTCCCGTTGATGGTGACTAAAATAGAATTCCCATTTCCTGCGGATATATTTCCTGTTAAAGTCAACAAATTAGAAGTCACATTTACCGGAGTGGTTACACTGGCAGTTCCACTGGTACTGCTGGTAGCTGTAATACCAGAAATACCGGCAGGAAGCTTATCTTGAAGGAAAGCTCCGACAGCATTACTCGGCCCGTTATTTCCGACTAATAAGGTGTAGGTAATATGACCACCAGCATCTACAGTAGCCGGACCAGATTTAACTACAGAAAGTCCGCTTTTCACAGTAATCGCCGTGTTAACCGTATTTGAATTGACTGGAGGAATACCAGGCTCGCCTGGAGTTGCTGTGGCAGTATTCGAAATATCAGTGGCAACTTGCCCTGGTGCGATAGCTCCGGTAATCACAATACTTACTTTGTTGGCGTTACCTGCTTTGAGATCAGCATTGATATTCAGGGTGTTCCCTGTTCCTGTTGCATTGCCATTAATGATTGATGTTCCGGCAGCAGTAGCAGTCCAGGTCACATTGGTTAGTTCATTTGGTATCAGGTCGGCTATGGCCAGATTACTTGCGTTTGATGGCCCATTATTAATGGCATCAATTTGATAAGTAATTTGCTGGCCGGCAGCAATTGTGGCAGGGCCGGTTTTATTCAGACTGATAGCAGGTGCTAAAGTTACCTGCGTATTCACAGCAGTTGAAGTTGCAGGTGTGCTTCCTGGTTCGGATGGAGTAGCTGTAGCGGTATTGACTAAAGTAGCAGTCTGTGATGGATCTACTATACCAGTTACCGTAATCACTATAGCGTTACTTGCTCCTGCCGGGATATTTCCGGTTACACTTAAATTACTGGAATTTCCAGAGGCACCTGCTGTAATGGTTGCTGCGCCATTCACCGTACTTGTCCAGGCTGGATTTAAGATCCCTGTCGGAATAGCATCAGTAATTACACTACCTATTGCATTGGCTGTACTTGAATTGTTTACAGTAATCGTATAGGTGATAGGCTGACCTGCTTTTATGTTTGCCGGGCCATTTTTCTGAATAGCCAGTTTTGGCGTACGTTGTACAGTGGTATTGGTTGAAGAGATAACTTCTATAGTTCCTGCTTCTGCTGGCGAAATTTTCGCACTGTTAAAGACATTCCCGCTAAAGCCAGCATCGATTGTTCCATTGATAGTAATTTCTATAATTGCGGCAGGATTAGTATTTGCAGTTACAGCCACATTATTCCCGGTTCCGGTAGTACCATTTGTAATGGTAGCCGTTCCGGATTTCACAGTAGCTGTCCAGGTTACATTAGTTATGGATGCAGGTACTACATCACTAATGAAACTAGCGGTACTGTTAGACAGACTTGTATTCTTGGTAGTCAGGATATACTGAATCTGACTACCTGCCAGTGTACTGGAAGGCCCTGTTTTACTAAAATCAAAGGTTGGTAAGGCCGTTACATTTGTAGTGGCAGTTGCTGTTACCGCAGGCCCTCCCTGTGGGGTAGCTGATGCTGTATTGGTTAATGTGCCTGTGTAAGATGAAGCTATATTTCCAGTAATATTTACGATAACTTTGTTTGTTGATCCTGCTGGAATATTAGCAACAATGGCTAGTGTATTTGTATTGCCCGATGATCCAGAGATAATGGCAGCACCTCCAGCTATCTGGGTAGTCCAGCTTACATTACTGATTTGCGCTAATATAGCATCATTAATATTTACTGCAACAGCATCACTTGGCCCATTGTTACCAATTTCCAATTGATAGTTGATTGCTCCTCCCGATGTGGCCTTTGCCGGCGCCGTTTTGGCAATCGTAATTCCTGTGGTATTGTTAATCGTACTGGTAAATGCAGAACTACCACCTGTACCGTTTGGTTGCTGCGGACTTGGTTTGGCCGTTGCGGTATTTACCAGAGATCCTGTAGCACCTGAGCTCAGCGTTCCGGTAACCGTAAGGGTAATGAAATTGGCAGCTCCGGTTGGAATATTCCCTGTCAAGGAAACGTTATTTCCTGTTCCGACAGCCCCGGTAGTTACTGTTGCATTACCTGCAACGGTACTTGTCCAGCTTACGCCAGTCAAAGTAGCTGGAACCTGATCACTAATGATCGCCCCTACTGCATTACTTGGCCCTGTATTGCTCACTTTAATTTTGTACTGAGCAATATTGCCTGCGGTTATACTGGCAGGGCCGGTTTTTTCCACGACTAATACCGGTTTTTCGCTTATCGGTGTAACATCGGTTCCCGTATTATTATCTGGTGCAGGGTCTGTTATATTTGGAGGTAAAGTTAAAGTTGCCGAGTTATTCAGCGTTCCTGTAGCTGATGGGGAAACATTACCTGCAACTGTGATGGTTGCAGACTGCCCGGTGGCTAAAGTTAAACCTGTCCAATTGCCATTTGCGCTGGTATAAGTACCAGCACTCGCATGATAACTTGTTGCAGTAAATCCAGCTGGCAAATTATCTGTTAAGGTTAAGGCATCACTGTTCACCAAACTACCTGATCCATTATTGGTTAAAGTTATGGTATAGGTTAAGGCTTGCCCTGCTACAGCCGGTTTAGGACTCGCGGTTTTAGTAACCGCTAAATCTGACGTTGGCCTTACTACATTTAAAATATAAGTTGCCGGAGTCGCATCTATAAAACCATCGTTATCTGTTGAGGTATAAGTGAAAGTTGCCGGACCAGTATAACCTGGTGTCGCTGTAAATTTCAAACCTGATGCCTGTGCTGGTGTTAAAACCTGCCCGGCGGTCACCAATGTCCCGTCAGCTAATGTTAACGTACCCTGCGCTGGGGCAGGTAAGGTACTGATGGTATAACTGGAGATCGTCCCTCCATCTTTAGCATCACTACTTTCTAAAGGTGCAATGGTTGTCCCTGTTGCCTGATTGGATATTGGTGTTGGATTGGTTACGTCTTTCGTTTCCGGAGGTGATCCAACGTTCAGCGTATAAGTTGCTGGTGCAGGATCTATTAAACCGTCATTATCTGTGACGGTAAAATTGAAAGTAACCGTGCCGATGTAACTGCTGTTCGGTACAAATTTTAGCTCAGCGGCCTGCGCTGGTGTTAAAATAGTACTTGTTGTTACAGGTGTCCCATCACTCATTGTCAGAACTCCTTGATTTGATGGTGGAAGGGTGGTAATCGTATAGCTTGCTATTGTACCATCCGCATCAGTACCAGCTAAGGGTGAAATTACAGTTCCGGCAGATTCATTGGAAATTTTAGTACCGCTGGTAACGTCCGTTGCTTTTGGAGTAGCCTTTACAATAAATGAATTACTGGACGAGCATCCATTAGCGTCTTTTATATTGACTGTGTAAGTTCCATAAGCTAATCCTGAAACATCTTCAGTGACAGCCCCATTACTCCAAAGATAAGTATAAGGTGCTGTGCCCCCGGTCACAGTCAGGTCTATAGCCCCATCATTGACTTTTGGTGCAGTAGTATTGGTAATTACACCAGTAGAAGCTAATGCCGCTAAAGGTTGGGTAATAATTGTTGATGCGGTATTTACTTCACCCGAAACAGCATCAGTTAGTGTTAAGGTATAAGTACCCGGCATTAAGTTAATGGCAGTTGCTGTGGTTTGTACTGGTGTAGTATTCCAGGAATAAGTATAAGAGCCAGTACCGCCTGTTACAGTAGGTGTTGCTTTCCCATTATTGCTTCCAAAACAACTGACGTTCGTTGGCGTTATGGTTATCGCAATTGGCGGAGTATCAGTAATTGTATAATTGAAATTCCCGGCTGTACTAGAAGTTGTACATGCTCCTGCATCCCCGATTACCACTAAACCAACAGCGTCTTGCAAAACACCTATAATGGTTTCATCAGGTTCCGGACTTATTTTGTCGGTTAAGATTTTAATATATGGAGCTAAACTGAGTGCTGTAGCGTCGGTACCATCATAATTGCCTATAGGTATTGGAATAGTAATCAAACCGGTGTTGCTTGGATCAGCGTCGGTTGCATTCAATTTTGTGGTATAGTCTACCCCTCTTGTGGCAGTTCCACCAGTAATATTAAGTTTAATTGAAGAATTAGCTTGAGTTACATTACCCTGAAGCCTGATTTTGGGAAGATTTGCAGTCGCCTGGCTCTCTGGCCCAAAAGCCGTTGAGGTATTGAATGAGGCTAAAGCCGAAAGTGAGCTTAGCCCTACATCGTCAATAAAATTACCAGCCCCCAATTGTCCTCCGGCAGACGATACTGCTCTAAATCCAAATGAAACTTTTTTGCTGGCACCACTGGTATTCACCCATGTTCCTGTCCAGAGTGTCCATCCCCTGGTGTCTGCGTTACCGGCAATAGTACCTGCAGTAGCTTGTGTATTGCCACCTACCTTGATGGTAGTTGTACCCACGCCGGTAGCCAATAAAGTTCCGTTGTGGTTACCTGACTGGCTATTGTTATCAGAGAATGTAGCAACGTCCTTATCATCAATCCTTAAAGCCATGACATCTTCGCCGAGCCTGCCCCTGTGTGCAAAACTCCAGGTAAATGTTTCGCCTTGCAAAACGCAGACGGGTTCCTGATCTAACTCAGCACTCACAAACGCGTTAAGTTCCGCAAAATAATTTCCGGTACGTGATCGGACAACTCCTGCTCCACCATTGACCGTATTGTCACGCCAGATTTCTATAAATCCACCGTTTATGGGTTGTTCTCCATCAACAACAGCACCTACAACTTCTGTTGAACTCCAGCCAGCAACCGTTCCTTCAGGTGTTTGCGTTACCCCCGGACTGGCTTGTGATTCAAATCCACCATTGGTAAACGTCCTTACCGAACCTTTTGTACTCTGAAATACCTGTAATTCGCTAATATCAAATGCAGCTCTTTGCAAATTAAGCAGCAATACATATCTGGCTTTATGAGTTCCAAAGTTAAAAGCGAACTTATTATTTGTAAATGCAACACCTAAATTTTGTCCTGCTGGTTTGACATCAAAATTAGATACCGGGCTTGAGCTATTAGCGCTTCCAAGTTGATAAGATAACCGGTTATAAAGGGAAGTACTTCCCCCCCCGGCTGCGCCACCGGTCAGGTAATTAGGCGGCACAATACCAAGCCCTGCCGGGCCTGCTACTCCACTTGACCAGGAAACAATCATAAACCGTCTTGCTCCCACCGGATTTGCTGGATTTGCACCGATTGTTACATTTTCAATATAGTAGTCATCACCTAAATCGACTAAATACCATTCGGCATTGGCTCCCGTTTGCGTATTATTGGTAGATGCGACCGTAGAAAAGCTACCATCTACCAGGTTATTATTTGATGACCCCGCAGCAGTGCTTGAGGAGGTTACTGTTTTACCGAGTGCTAAATTAATCTGGGCAGATGCTTTTTGATTAATAAACAAACCGATTGAAATAAAAAACAAGCAACACAAATTCCGGGCGAATCTGTTGTTTTTTAGCCGGAAAGAACGTAATGATGTGGCCATGGTAGTTATATTTAATTTTTGAAATATTGCGTTTAAAAAGTCGGGGCAAAAAAATCCCTTGCCTGCAATTGATCAGTTCAATTCATCAGGTCCAGGAAAAAAGAAAATTTGAATATCGCGCCAGGCGCTAAGTCTTTTACTTAAGGTTCAGTAAGCCGGATTTTTTTAATTGGAAGCTGATTGAGAAAGTTGTTATTTTTCACCATCCTGTCTTTAACCCACTGCCGGGCAGTAAGGATTAAGACAAAAGGGATGGATTCAGAGGTCAGAAGTAGATGTTTTTTCATAGTTAGATTTATTTTATTGATACTCTAAGTTTTTCGAGGTTATTCACCCTGAGAATTTATCATCATATAATAAAATTCTTACACATACAATTTACCACTATGCACCTCACGACTTCTAATGGTTTCGACACATGATGTAAGTGAGCGGACAGAAACATCAAACCAACAGACACAATACCTTGAAGTGAAAATTTTCTCTAAATGAGAATGATTAGAATTATTTAAATAAAACAGGATTAAAAACACAGGGGCACAGCGCGCCAAACAAAAAACATAAAAACCTGACAAACAAAACATTAAATCAAAAAGTAATCAATTAAATATAAATTATACAATGTGAGTCATTTGTTCTTATCATTCGTTTAAATAACCTACAATTTGATAGTTTGAACCGTTCAGCTTAAGTTTTCATCCGATGAAAGGTTGATTCAAACCGTTAATCGGATTTTTAAATTAATTAAGGCATTGAAAAAAGACTATCAAGGGTTTAAAACCAACGGTCAGTAAATTTTTTAAAAATCTCCTTGTACTGCGTGCTTACAGGTATCATCGCTTTGCTTATTTTTATCGTGGTAGCGGTAAAGGAATCAATCTTATCCAGTGACACAATAAATGAGCGATGAATACGGATGAAAGAATTAACTGGCAACTTTTCCTCCATTTTTTTCATCGTCGTCAATGCCTTGATATAACCATCGGTATTTGTTGTATATATTTTAACATAATCTTTAAATCCTTCGATATAAAGTATGTTTTTAAGATAAACCTTTACCAGTTCGTATTCCACTCTTAGAAAAACAAAATCATTGTCATTATAATCCGCCTTACTTGGCGTTTTAAGATTAGACTCCTGTTCGATTATATTTTTAGCCTGGTAAGCTGCGTTAATAAAATCTTTATATTCCACAGGCTTTAGTAAGTAATCAATAGCATTAACTTTATATCCGTCAAGTGCAAAGCGCTCATATCCGGAGGTCAGTATGATACGGGGTGGATTCCGCTCTCCTTTACTGTTAATTATTCTGGCCAGTTCGATACCGCTAAGATCTGGCATATTAACATCCAGGAAAACCAGTTGAAGATCATTGCTATCCAAGGCGCTCAATGCAGCAACCGGATGGTTATGATGGGAAACAAGGTTTAAAAAGGGTGTTTGATTTATAAGATCACATAGATGGGATAAAGCCATTTCATCATCATCAACAACTAAACAATTTATAGGCATAATAATATATTAATTAAGTTTATAGGGTCAGTTATTTGAATGTGTCAGCCAGGCAAATGAATATTTTTTTTTGCGTATGATAACTTCTTATTCGTAAGGAATATAAAAGCTGAATGTACTCCCCTTACCAATCACACTACTGGTCATATTAATTTTCCCTTCCTGCATCTCGACCAGCAGTTTACAGAGATATAAGCCAAGTCCGGTTCCGATCTTTCCAAGGGCCGAATTTGTTTGATGGTATTTTGAGAACAAGTTTACCTGCTGTTCAAAGCTTATCCCTTCGCCGGTATCTATAATATCAACATATAAGATATAATTACCCTTAATTGATAATAGGTTAGCCTTAATTTTTATACCTCCAACCTTAGTATACTTAATAGCGTTACTTAATAAATTATATAAGACTTGTTTTAATCTCAAAGCATCTCCCAGTACAATTGCGTGTTCGTCCCCTTTAAATTGGTAATCCATTTTGAGGTTCTTTTTAATGGCACCATAACTTAAACCGTCCATGACCTCGCCAAATAAAGCATGAGGATTAAAAGGAGCGTGACTAACCTTAATTTCTGAGCTTTCCAATTTCGCAGCATCCAAAGTATCACTCAAAGTGTGCAGTAGCATATCTGATGAAAACCTGATGGATTCGAGCATTTCTATTTGCCCTGGTGATAAATCAGCTTTACCAAATAAATGCAGAAAGCTCTTGATTGCAGTAAGTGGATGGCGTACCTCATGGCTCATGTAAAGCAACAAATCCATCTTCTGTTTCGCCATTACAATTGACTGCTCATTTTTCATAAGCAAAATCGCTTCAGAGCGGTTAAGTTTAATTAAAAACTCAATTAGCAAAACAGCAAATATTAAGATCATCAATATAGCTGCAATGAAAAATTTATTGATCAGCAATGTCGTTTCTTTAAGGCTTTTAAAAGCAGAGTAGTTAAACTCGCGTTGCATTTTATAACTGACTTCTTTGGAATCATTGATAATATTTTCAAGTGAATCAATAATTTCACCATTAACAGACATCAACTTTTTATGAGTACCCATAACTTTTAAGTTGACCAGCTGCAATTGCTTCAATTTCTTCTCATAGACATTTTTATCATTTACACTGATTTTTCGCACAACCGAATCAACAACTTCTGATATGCGTTTATTATTCAGCACTAAGGCACGATCACTATCACCATTTTTATTAATAACGGCATCTTTTATTCTACCAAAAAAGGCTTTATTTTTTTTTGGTTTAACTTTTTTCAGGATACCTGCATAATTTTCAGGTTTTCTTTTAGGCAAATGAAACCTTAAGTCTGTATCCGAGCGTACTCTGTTTCTTAAATTTGCTTCCAGAGTAGAACTTAAAAGGTGGTCTAATGAGTTTTTGAGTACATATAACCGATCTGACAATTGCAGCTTTCTACTATACCAGTTCCACATTTTGTTAGTTTGTTCTGTAGACAGTCCCTCCGTTTCCGGTTTTTTTCTGATCACTGAATCTATTTCATCAAAAACTTGTAAAAGTTTTGCATTATAGACTTTTATTTTAAGGCCGGTTCTATTATCGTACTGATCTAAAAACGACTTCTGAAAAAAAAATTCTGTCTGGTGCAGCCGTAACATAACCTGATCTGATGCAGATTGGTCAAGTTTAACACTTTCTGATATTTTTGATATATGTTTCAGCTTTCTGCGCATAGAGTCATCCAGATAAACAGCCGATACACAAATGATAGTAAAAAAAGTCAAAAACGTAACAAATATCCTTTTTGACAAGACAGGGTTAATCATTCTCATTAAATAAGTATTTGTCCATAGCCTTGATTTTATTCTTTATAAAATGGGGCAAAGAAAGCCGCACCCCTATTTAAAGCAGCTCGAATTAATTAAAAAGAAATAATCAGAATTTACATTTCGCTCTGGTAATCAGATTTATGGATGATATTTTAGCAGAATCTTTCTTCTGCAATAAGAACTGCATCGTGGTTTTTGAAGATTACGCACGCTCCCAAACAGCCGGGAAATTGGGTTAACAGTATCCATAGTTAGTTATTTAAATAGTGATGATGGTATGGTGCAGAAAAGACTGAATCAAACAGATAAAGTCTATTTACAATAGTAATTGCAGGAATTAACGTATATTTTATATGGTTATATTTTTTTTCTTACGCGTTCTTCTGTATGAATAAATCTAACATATTTTTTCATAAAAATCTTAAAAACAATATACTGAGCTCAAAAAAACAAAATGAACAAGAATATATATACCTGTTTTCTTATCTGAGATTTTACACGAGGAGATAAACGCTGTTTAAACACACATAAAAACACTTTATTTTAAAGATAAACGTTTTGTATAAATTATGTAAATTAACCTGAACACGCAATATTTTTAAAACATCACTTTATCAAATTTCCTTAATAACTATAATAAAATCACAGACATTTCATTTTAAAATAAATAAATACATAAAGAGCAATAAATTATTAATTTATTGCGATGAAAATCAACGCTTACCTTACCTTCTTAATACCGAAGATTGAAAGGTCACTTAGCCTGGCGCTTTTTTCGGATGAAATTTTCAATCCATTCATCAAGCTTTCCGGAAAAAACACATCCGTCATTACCGTTAATCCTTCATCTGCAAAGAGTTCTACTGATGCAACGTCAACTACTAAACTCAACTTAATGTTTTTGCTTTCGGCTATTCTTAAAGCGATATGTTTTTGGGCAAAACCATTTTCAAAATCAGATTTACCTGCCTGTGTACGATCAATATAGTAATACCCTGTTTGACTATCATAGCCAATAACCAATTTTTGCGCTTCTTTATTACTTAAAATGATCTTAACACTCTTATCCTTATCAAAATTAAAATCCAGCTTTAGCTTCCCATTTAAACTGCCACTATAAGTTGAAAGATCTATTTCTTTATTTAATGTGACTAAGGCTTTCTTATAAATTGGTTCTAAAAAGGGTAATACTTCCTTTACCGGAGTAGCGCAAAGAAACAAATCTCCTTTAACCTCATTTAAACTCAAGTCTCTGGCAAGGGTATTGGCTCCACGCCATTTTTTTGTGGGTACCTGATTAGCATATTGCCAATTATTCATCCAACCAATAAATATTTTACGTTTACCGGTATTAGACCAGGTTACACCAGCATAATTGTCTGTTCCATAGTCTAACCATTTCACTGCTTTCGATTTTGTTGTAAACTTATTGCCATCAAAATCACCCGTAAAATATTGGGTTGCGGAACCTCCATTTGGCCCTCCTGGATTTATACTGACTAAAAGTACCCAATCTGTTTTGCCATTATGTGCCAATGGAAAAAGATCCGGGCATTCCCAAACCCCTCCATGTGCGCCAAGGTCTGCACCAAAGTCACTTTCTCTTTTCCAATTCTTCAAATTTGCTGAGGAATAGAAAGTTATCCGGTCTTTTGTCGCCAAAGTCATAATCCATTTTTTACCAGCCTCGTACCACATCACCTTTGGATCTCTAAAGTCACTTATTCCAGGATTCGGCAGTACAGGATTGCCTTTATATTTAGTCCAGCTTTTTCCTTCATCATTACTATAAGCAATACTTTGATACTGATGCAGCCCTGTTTTAGCTTCCTCAATTTTCTGATTATGGTGTGTAAATATGGCAACAAAAGCATTTTCTCCAAAGCCCGCGGTATTGTGCTGATCAACGATCACACTACCAGAAAAAATCATCCCTAAACTATCTGGATAAAGTGCAATAGGTTTTTCATCCCAATTTAAAAAATTACGCGTGGTGGCGTGCCCCCAATGCATTGGCCCCCATATTGTACCGTTAGGATAATATTGAAAGAAAAGATGATAAATCCCATTGTAAAAGACCATTCCGTTCGGATCATTCATCCAATGTGCTTTTGGGGAGAAATGAAACTGTGGTCTGTATTTCTCTTGTTGAACAGATTGGGCTATTGATCTGGTCGAAATTATTACAGCAGATAAAAAGAATGGAAGTAGTATGTATTTGATTTTCATAACCAGAACATCTTAATTTATTAGTGAATTCCAGTTTCTATCTGCTCTAAAGACTGACCCTTTGTTTCAGGCATCATTCTCCAGACAAATATTAATTGCAGCACCATCATTGCACAGAAAAAGAAAAATATGTTAGCCCCTCCAAAAGATTCTGCCAGATAAGGGAAACAAAATGCAATCAATGCAGCCATGACCCAATGTGTAGAGCTTCCCAGTGTCTGCCCTTTTGCCCGGACTTGATTTGGAAAAATCTCAGCAATAAAAACCCATATCACTGCACCTTGCGAAAAAGCAAAAAAAGCGATAAAAAGCATCACATAAAGCGGAATCTGAAAACCACTGGATTTTGCTCCCAGGAAAGTAAAAGCAATAAGTCCTAATGAAATGATCAGTCCGATAGATCCAATAAACATCAGGGTTCTTCTCCCTACTTTATCTATAATGTTGATGGCTAGTAGTGTAAAGATAAAATTGACCATACCAATGCCTACGGTCGAAAGAAGGGAAGAATGTGCCCCTAAACCAGCCATCTCAAAGATTCTTGGAGCATAGTAAATAATAGCATTGATACCCGACACCTGGTTAAAAAATGCAAACAAAACAGCAAGGATCACTGGTTTGTTATACCTGCCAGAAAATAGTCCAGCTGAAGATCCACTCTTCTGACTAGCTAAACCAGATTTTTGAATTGAGGCAAGCTCTTCATTGCAATTTAGTGGATTGATGATTCTAAGGATTTCCAGCGCTTTTTCTGTAGCTCCTCTTTTAAGTATTAACCACCGTGGACTTTCCGGAATAAAATAGATCAGTACCAAAAAGATAATTGATGGGAATGCCTGTACGCCGAGCATCCACCTCCAGGATGCTTCTCCTACCTGGCTCAGCAGGTAATTTGAAAGGTAAGAGATCAGGATTCCGAGTACAACGTTAAATTGGAACAAGCCGACCAAACGACCTCTGCGGTCCGCAGGAGAAACTTCAGATATATAGATAGGTGCAGTAACTGAAGAAATCCCAACTCCCAGCCCACCTAAAAATCTAAATGCCAAAAATATATACCAGTTATCTGCTAAAGCAGTTCCCAGTGAGGAGAGCAGATAAGCAGCCGCAACAAAATATAATGTATTCTTTCTCCCAAAATGATCTGAGGGTTTTGAGCCAATAAGGGAACCAATTACTGTTCCTATAAGCGCAATAGAGATGGTAAGCCCATGGGCGAAAGCAGAAAGATTCCAGAACTGCTGAATAGATTTTTCTGCACCAGAAATCACAGCAGTATCAAACCCAAACAGAAAGCCACCAAGAGCTACAACCATGGACCAGGCCAGGACGGAATGTTTTTTCATAAAGAGTTTATTATTTGGTTATCGTGTTTAATATGCACAAAATCATAATTTATCAGCAGCAAATTTATTTCAAAAACATCTAATTTTTCAACAACAAATAAAAGCTGATATACAGACACTTAATATATAAAAAATATTAAATAAAATTCTTAAACACGCTGCTTAAAGTTCAGTTACATTTCCTCTTAAATATTGCTATTACCTTTCACTAATTGATTATAAACACAGTCCATTCTCCACATCTTTTTTAGCC
This sequence comes from Pedobacter sp. UYP1, assembly GCF_040547305.1. Classification (NCBI taxonomy): domain Bacteria; kingdom Pseudomonadati; phylum Bacteroidota; class Sphingobacteriia; order Sphingobacteriales; family Sphingobacteriaceae; genus Pedobacter; species Pedobacter sp. UYP1. The sequence continues at coordinate 336,245 of NZ_JBEPPL010000003.1, forward strand.
TGAAGCAGAAACCTTCTTACTTCTTTTAGCTCCTTAATCTTAAGGTCAACTTCATTAATCTTTTTTTTAGCTATTGCTAACTTTTCAATTAACGTCAGATTTCCATTAAACCAATCTTGTATTAAGATATTGATTTCAGCCAAGGTAAAACCCGCTTTTTTTGAAGCTATAATCCAATTTATAGTTTCAATAAGAGACTCATCATACTGTTTGTATTTATTAGATTTTACCTCTTCATCAGTTTTACCTTTGATCAAACCAAGATTCTCGTAAAATCGCAATGTATGTATGGTAACCCCTGTTCGTTTTGATAATTCGTTGATTAGCATGTTCCTGAATTTGTTGATAACTTTATTTAATGTATAGACTATACTCTATAGTTGTATCCAGCAAAACTACTGTCTAACTTTGTCAAAACAAAAATCAATAGTCTAAAACGAACAATTAGAATGAAACATATAGCAGTAATTGGAAGCACAGGTTCCACTGGCAAAGAGGTAGTGCGACTGGCTCTTGAATCGAACTATAAAGTTACGGTTATAGAGAGATCTCCAAGGTCTACGCAACTCCAGGAAAACTTAAAAGTTATAAAGGGAGATGTAACTGATTTAGAAAGCCTTGTAGCAGCACTCGAAAACATTGATTTTGTAATTAGCTGCTTTGGGCCTTCCAACCACAAAAAAGTTGGTAATTTAATGTCTTTGGGAACAACTAACATGGTCAAAGCCTGTGAAAAAACAGGAGTAAAGCGTTTAGTTTTTATGAGTGGATTTGTACAATCAGATGGTGAAGAATTTTCTTTCTTAACAAGGTTGGCCATTAAAATACTACGTCTTTATTACAGTGATTCTTACAAAGACAAAGTAATCGCTGAAGCAGCTATTCAAAAAAGCACATTGAATTGGGTTATTGTCAGGGCTCCAGGTTTAGCCCACGCCCAGCCGACAGGACAATATATAGCAGGAATCAAGACTAAAATGCCTTTCAAATTGCTACCCTATGCTGATTGTGCAAGATGTTTGCTTGATGCTATTGAGGAAAATAATTGGACAAGGCAAATTATCAACTTAGGTAAAAGTTAAAGAACCAGTACATAAAAGAGCAACGTCTTTCTGCCCTGCCTCCAAAAAATCAGACACTATTTTGGGGCAGAGCAGAAAGACATAGCCTTTTTCTTTAAACAAAAGTAGTTAATGCTGGATACTGCTTAACCATTGTTGGATTTTTTGCTTCCTCCAATAAAAAATACGCCACATCGGCCCTTGATATCTTCCCGATTTTAATGCCTTTATAAAGATCCGGCAGTGCTTTATACTTTTTAGTTAAAGGACCGTCACTAAGCATCCCCGGACGAACAATTTCCCAGTTAAGCTCACTATTTGCAATGATTTCTTCCATCAGTGTCTTATTGATATACTGATGTTTCAGAAAAAGCCGGATCACCATCCGCATAAAAAAACTTAGAAACCTGCTACTATCCCCAGCACCAAATCCTGTAATTACCAAAACAGGTGCTTTAAAATTCAAGGCTGCACCAGCTTTAACCAGCGCATTTGCAGTATCAGAGAACAAAGTATTAGGCTTTTTATTTTTAGTACCAATGGTAATAATTACTGCATCGGCACCAACCATAACCTTCTTCAAATCACTGACAGAAGTCGCACTGCCGTTAACCAGCGTTAAATGTGCATGCGGAGGTATACTAGCTGTATTGGTAGACAAAGCTGTCACCTTATGTCCTTGTGTTAATGCCTGCCCTACCGTAGCCAGCCCTACACCAGCAGATGCCCCTATAATTGTAATATTCATGTCTATGAGTTTAATTGAGAACTTGTATTTTCTACTTATTGAACTTACCTGCAATGCCTGGTGCAGAAACAGCCAGACTTTCATCACCCCATTTCCAGCAATCACCATCAACATTTAATATAGCTGCACCAGCCTCCCTTGCAATTAAAATACCTGCCAGCCAATTGAATGTATCCAATCCTAATTGATGAAATACATCAATCCTGCCAGCACCAACATAAGCCAGCTGCAAGCCATGGGGGCCATAATTCCTGACTACTCCAAATTTATTTAACAATGTTGTCACCGCAGCGCCGTGCTTTTCATTAAAGCCGGGTATAGCTGGTTCCTGATGTCCGTATTCAAAAACGGCAAGCATCATATCAGGATCAATCTTAGCCGAGGGCTGGATAGGTTGACCGTTCATAAACGCACCCGCCCCCTGCTCAGCCCAGAACATTTCATTTGATAACGGATCATAAATCACCGAAAAATATAATTCCCCATTTCTGATCAGTACCAGGTTGATAGTCCATCCAGGAATATGCTGCAAATATTGTATTGCACCATCCATTGCGTCGCATAACCAATATTCGGATAATGGTAGCGGCTGCTTTTGTCCGTCGTTATCAAATTCATCAACTGTATTCCAGGGAGTATCGGGAAACTCAGGAGTTAATCCCGCTTTTAACACAGCCATACAGCGTTCGTCAATTGCTTCCAATTGTTTAAAAAACTGTTCCTTACTGGTTGGGATAGTGTTTTGCTTATATTGTTTAAGAAACAAGTCTCCTGCTTGTCTCACCGTATCTAAAACGGCCTGAACATTTATCTGCTTATTCATTCTTGCTTATTTTATACAGCAAAGAACGTGGATAAAAGCAATTCAAAATATAGTTAAACCTTGGAATGATAGTCCTAATCGTGGTATTGTTGCCTGAATTGCAGCGGAGTTAACCCTGTTACCTTTTTAAAAAGCTTCCCAAAATACACAGGTTCTTCATAACCTAGTTGATAACCGATTTCCTTCACCGTCAGTTTGGTAAAACAAAGTAATCGTTTAGCTTCAAGCATACAATATTGCTGAATATAAATCGATACCGAATCACCAGTTGTATGCTTAATAGTATCGTATAAATGCGCAACTGAGATATGCAGTTCAGCAGCATAAAGAGCCGGCTGTTTCCAATCCTTATAATGTAGTTTAAGCAAATGCATAAAGGACTGTTCAATTATAGCTGCCCGGTTAGCTTTTGTTTTGCCAGCCAGATGGATTGTTGCAATTTCACCCGCAATTAAGCCGAGCAGCGCGTCCAATATCGAATGAATGGCTCGTACAGTGTATAGATTATCTCCGGATGCGTGCAATTTTTCAATCTGCGCTGTTAAATTAACCGCATGCTCATAAAAATCAGATTGCTTATCTAATGATACGGGCAGACGAAAACCTTTTTCCAGGATAGGCTGAAATTCTTTGTCCATTAATGCCGGGTCTATGCTAAGCACCCAGCCTGCTGGCTTACTGGCAGAAATAATATGGTGAATCTGGCCGGGAAAGATAAGCAGCATAGCCGGTGCTATGATTGTATGGTTCTCAAAGTCGATGTTAATCACAAATTGACCGCCTGTAGCGATCATCAGCAGATAATGATCATCACGATGTGGCTTAGAATGATCATGTTCAGCAACATGACTATTATCCGCCATATTCTTGATCAGGATACCAGCTTTTGCCAGAGGCGATAGAGGAAACTTTATAATATCAATTTGCTGACCTTTCACGTATTAACTTTTATAATCAATTCTACACAATTATTTGTAATAATAACTCATCCACCCTCAATCAACAATATTTCAGTACAAATAAGCTTTACCTTAGCTTATATTTCACAAATACGCAAGGGCAATGGAATCATTAATCTCCCTGTTCACCGAAAAGCTAGGCTTAGATAAGAAGCATTTCGACACATTTTATGGCGAATTACAGCTCAAAACTATTAAGAAAAAGGAATATCTGATTCGCGAAGGTGCTGTCTGTAAATTTATTGGATTTGTAGAATCAGGGACCCTCAGATCCTATGTTCAGAATGCAAAAGAAGAATTTAATAACGATTTTTATCTTGATCATGACCTGGTGAGCGCCTATACAAGCTTTCTGACACAGATGCCTACTAATTGCAATATACAAGCCTTAACAAATAGCACCATCTATACAATCAGTTATGAAAAGCTCAATGCCTTAATTGCGAATGACAGTGCCTTTCTTAAGCTCAGTAAACATATTTCTGATACCTATTTCATCAGGAAATGTAAAAGGGAAACTTCCTTTTTAAAACATTCAGCTCTGGAAAGGTTTGAAAACCTTTCTTCTATTTATCCGGGAATAGAGCAGCGTGTTTCCCAATACCACATTGCTTCTTATCTGGGCATCGAACCCGAATCGCTAAGCAGACTCAAACTCTTAACCTACATCAATAAATAGACCTGGCCTTGTCAATAGCTTTGTACCTCATTAATTTATTAAAATCAAGAGGTATGCCATTCATCAATTTACAAGTAAGCGGTAAGGAAAATCCAGTTCTGGCAAAAGAACTCGCAAAATGCATCAGTCAACTGACCAAAGATGTTTTAAACAAGAGATCAGAAGTCACAGTAGTCAATGTTTCCTTTATTTCGGATGAGCTCTGGTTTGTTAATTCAGAATCACTTGCCGAATTAAAAACAAAAAGTTTCCATCTCCATATTAAGATTTCTGATTCTACCAATCTAAAAATTGATAAAGCCAGCTATATTGAAGCTGTCCATCACTCATTAACAGCTATTCTTGGTGATATCCATCCGGTAAGCTATACTGCTATTCAGGAGATGAAAGCAGATGCCTATGGTTATGAAGGTTTAACTATAGAATACAAGTATATAAATAATCAAAAAACAAAACCTCTTAGCTAACAGAAAATGAGACAATTAAAACTGCTATTCCTGTTTTTACTGGCGGCTCAGCATTTATATGCACAACAAAAAACAGACGATAAAGCAGCGATCAATAACATTATAAATCAGTACAGTAAAAGTGTCATTGAAAAGGATTCTGTTACATTTTATAGTTTGTTCAATGACGGCAATGTTACCTGGTGTGCTGCTGTTAAAGATAGCTCACAGGCTAGAGAAGTAGCGAAAAAAGATAAAAAAGCAGTAGGAAGCAGTTATTTTTCAGGAAGCTATAAAGGCTTTTTAAAATCCCTGTTCCATTATAAATCTACAGAAGACAAATTTGATAATATCAAAATCATTGAAGATGGAACTGTAGCCTCAGTAACTATGGATTATAGTTTCTGGGCAAATGATAAAATGACTAATTGGGGCGGTAAATATCTGAGCCTGATCAAAAGAGATGGAAAGTGGAAGATCACAAGTGTGATTTATTCATTAGAACTCACTGCTTACTTTAAGCAGCCCAGTCTTGAAGAAAGACAAAAGCAAAAGATTTGAGTAGTAAAAAACATAAAAATGAGATTTGAGATTAGACTCAAATCTCATTCGCAGTGAAAGATCTAAAGTCCAGAAACCTTTAAACCATCACGCAAATCATTTGTTTTCAAATACCTGATTAATGCTTCCGGATGGTCGGTTTGCACGCCCTGAACTCCTTTATCCATTGCCGCTTTCCATTTTACCGGATCTTCATCAGCCATTTGCACATCTAAAAACACAGACAACCCGCTTTCCTTCAATGCGGCAACAAGTGTCGGATCTGAAATATTATCCGTTGCTTCCAATGGCATTTTATCGAGAAAAGTGATCATTTCTTCTTTCTTGATCAGCTTAGGCAAACCAGACATCAGCGGCATTTGCGGAGCCACTACCCTCCATAAAGTATATTGCTCGGCTTTATTGAGATAAACCAGCACTTGCTTTTCCATTCCTGCAGCCTTAATTTCTTTGTAAGCCTGTGCTACATCAGCTTCCTTAAAATCCAGGTAAATATTGATCCGGTTCTTGCAAACTTTTAAAGCTTCCCTAAAAGAAGGTATGCTATATAAATGACCATCTTTAGCATTCAAAGTCAGCTTCGCCACCTCGTCCAGGCTCAAATCCTGAATCCGGCCTTTGCCACTAGTCGTATGGTCTACAGTTTCATTGTGAATTAAAACCAGATGACCATCACGGGTTGTACGCAGGTCTATTTCCACATAATCAGCACCAAGCTCAATAGCTTCCTCAATTGCAGCTATGCTATTTTCAGGTTTGACCAGATGACTTCCACGATGCGCAATTACAATAAAGCCATTTTTACATTTGGGAAGCGGAGCTACCGCCCGCTGCCCAAATGTGATCAAAGCAAAACAGCTGAATACAAGTACTAGTAAGTTTGTTTTACAATTCATCATTTAATAATTATTGCTTTGCAGCAGGGTTCATATCTGTAAATTCCGCCGCATGATCTCTACTTGATTTTTTCAGAGAAAAAGCATCAAATAATTCTCCGGTGGTTTTGTACGCTTCAAACTTCAGGTTTTCGCCGTCTACATGAATCACCTGGAACAACTGCGTATTTTCCAGAGAAATATTCATCCATTTAGCGCCATCCACTTTATACATTTTAGGACCTGCAACAGAAACCAGGTACACAGGCCCGCTCGCTTCCCTGCCCGATAATCCCCGTGGTAAATTCTGTCCACGGCTATAAGTATGGTCATGTCCCTGCAAAACCAGGTCTATATGATATTTATCAAATAAAGGTTTAAACCGCTCTCTGAAGTCTTTATTGTCCCTGCTTTTAGCGGTAGAAAAGATAGGATGGTGAAAAGTGATCACCGTCCATAATTTCGTATTTTCCTCTAAAACTTTCTCCAGCCATTCATACTCAGCCTTTGCAGAAGCCTCATCCAGGATAATCATTTGAGAATCCAATGAAATGACACGTACGTTCTGATAATCGATGTAATAAACAGACTCCTCTAAACCTTTCGGGCCATTTCCAGGCAAAGTATACTGTACACCCCAATGCGGGTCTAAAATCAGCTTCCTTTTCTCATCACGAACATACTCATGGTTTCCTGGTGAAGGCATACTCGGAATCATACCGTTGATAAAACCACCACCATAGTGCCATTCACCCCATTCCTTGTCATTGTTTGACCTGTTGATCAAGTCACCAGTATGGATAATAAAACGTGCGTCAGGTTCATGAGCAAATGCCTTACGGATTACACGCGACCACTTCGACCGGATATCATTCTGTGCATCCCCCAGATAAATGAAAGAAAAAGGCTTATTCTGATCAGCAGATGCAGTAGTAAATTGAAACCACTCACTCCAATACTCACCAGCACCTACGCGGTAAGCATATACCGTTCCTGGTTTCAGGTTGTTAAAAGTAACACTGTGATACTTCGCTGTCGCATAGTTCTGACCACCAGACAATAAACGGGAGGCTGCGTCATAAGCTGTAATCGCTTCTTCCAATGCAGGGCTGGAATCTTCGGCTTTAATTTGTGCTTTAGCCCCTGTAATTGTAGTATCCGTACGCCAGGTTACTGTCTGACTCACAGCAGTATTGCCTTTCCAGGTTAAGATTACGCGGTCTGGAAAAGGTTTTGGACTAAAGTCCTGAGCTTGAATATTTGTAAAGGCTGCAATAACAAGCAGTGCAGCAGTATATATAGATTTGTTCATTTGATAAATTTTAAATTATTTCAGGTACCACATTAGCGTGGATTCTTTGTCAGGGCCGAAAGCAGCGATAGCCTTCTGGTAATTCACCTTGTTTTTAGCACTTTCAGAATCTGGAAAAATATAACGTTTTGGAATCCCCCTACCCGCAGCCAAGGGCCCGGTAATAAAAGCAGGGTAACCAGTCCGGCGTTGATCAAACCAGCCTTCTGATCCTTTAAACAGCATCGCTATCCATTTCTGAGTGATCAATTGTTCTAATGTACCATCATATTTAACCAAAGCCTGGTCAAAGTAATTTGCGGGAGCCGTAAGTCCATAGCTTTTCATAGACTCCTTGATTCCCTTATAATACATGGATTCAGCAGTTTCTCCAGGTACCGTGAGTTTGCCTTTCTGGATCGCTTCTGCCAGGATAAAACATTGCTCAGTGTAGGTGATCAGACTGGCATTCAGTAAAGGATTGGAAGAACCGCCATTTTTTCTAAAGAAACCAGAAGAGAAAACAGAAACATGATCCTCTCCCCCATTGTAGGCAGCGGGCGCGTCAATCGCATTAGGTACGCCGACATATTTATTAAGATCTACAGTTGAACCTGTTGTACTTTTAACCGGTTCCACCCAAAGACCTAAACGCGGGTCATTTCTTTGGACAAGCCTGTCTACCAGATCTTTACTTACCTTTGTCTTTTGATAATCAAAATCAATCATCGCCAGTGGTCCTCCAGGCCAGCTATATGCAGCTAAATTACCCAGATAAGCAACTGCTGCATTGTCAGCACTACTTTCAAAAACAGGACAGGTAGTCTTGTCATTAACAATGGTCTGCATTTCAGTAAATGCGGCACCATATACTTTAGAAATCCGCAATAACATCCTTAAACGCAATGTGTTGGCAAATTTACGCCATTGCAATGCCTTGCCGTTAAACAGCGCATCACCTTTAGCATTAATCTCTCCGGTACTCCCTTTCAGAAGTTCGTTAGCCTCCTGCAACTCTCTCAATAAATCAGGATAAATAACTTGCTGCTGATCATATTCAGGATAAATGAGGTTACTTTCCTTCGATTTCAATGCCTGGGAATAAGGAATATCTCCATACAAGTCGGTCAGGTAAGCGAAATTAAAAGCTTTCATAATTTTACTGATCGCAACATACTGGTTCTCAGAACGGCTTTGCGCGGTTTCCAGCAAAGTTTTATTAACTGATAAACGGGCATATACATCGTCCCAGTCTACCGGCCCCCAGTCAAACAGGTCATAACCAGTATTACGAACCAGCGTAAGATACCTTGCCACTGAAGCAGGTCTTCTGCCTACTGCATTTTCCTGGTAAGCATAAGCTGTAGACAAGATGACCTCAGACATCAGGAACTCTGTGTTGGTCGTTTCCGGAGAATTTGGATTGGTATTGATTTTGTCAAAATCTTTAGTGCAGGCACTCAGTATGGTCATGAACAATACCAGGATAGTTTTATATCTGAATTTCATTTGGGTACGGATTAAAAATTACAACTTAGTTTACAGCCAAAAGAGCGTGTTCCAGGTAAGGTCCAATGGCCAACACCCAGCTTAAATCCTTCAGTTACACTCATCGTGGTTTCAGGATCGTATCCCAGGCCATTAGCAGTCCAGGTATACAAATTCCTGCCGATCAGTGAAATCGAAAGATTGCTTATTGGCAATTTGCCCAACACGTTTTTACTAAATACATAAGTTATAGAAGCTTCCCTGAGTTTCAGGAAGGAAGCAGAATAGGTTAAGCGTTCATAATACTTATTATAAGTGTTATTGTAAAAATCAGATGCTGCAATAATGACCTTATTTTCATTGTAAGTACCATCTGCACCAGCTATATAACCAGGAATTATCATTCCGTCATTTCGCTTATTACCCTGCGAATCAACCCATGGCAAACCTCCGGTTTGTTCATCTCTGCCGGCAATGGTATTATCCGTTAAACCCGCATTGATGAGACTTTTAACTACATACGAGTAAAAATTGCCACCTTTTCGCCAGTCCAAAAGGAAATTAAGCGTCAGGTTTTTATAGCTGAACGTATTGTTAAAACCAATGGTAAAATCAGGATTATAGTTTCCAACTTTTATATATTCAGCATTATTACGAATATAGTGTCCTGTTTTATCCAGTAAAGCAGCTCCAGCGTACTGTCCACTGGGAACTTTAGTATAACTTGGTGTATAAAAATCTCCGATTTTAGTCCCTTCTTTTATCAAATAACGAATATTATCTCCATCCGCACTACCCATAGAATATTCCGGTAAACCTTCCATTAAAGAGATGACCTTATTTTCATTCTTGGTAAAGTTTGCATTGATTTCCCACTTCAATGCTCCCTGAACAGGAACAGCGGTCAAACCGATTTCCCATCCACTATTCTGAATGTTTCCAGCATTGATTAAACGGTTCGATGCACCTGAAGTAATGGTTGTCGGAATATTAATGATCTGGTTTCTTTTGTTGGTCTTATACCAGGTCACATCCAGGCCAAACCTGTTGTTCAAAAAGCGCAGGTCTGCACCGAACTCATAAGAAGTTGCGATTTCAGGTTTTAAGAAGTTGTTTTTCAGGTTAAACTCAATGGTCGCTCTTTTCACATCTCCCCAATCCTGGTTAAAAGGAATCGTATTGTAGAGCTGATAAGGATCAGTGTCACTTCCAACCTGTGCCCAGTTCGCCCTGATTTTAGCAAAGGATAAAAGGTCAGATTTGATCTTAAACACATCCGTTAAAACAGTACTTAATGAAACTGAAGGATAGAAGTAAGAATTATTTTGAGCAGGTAAGGTACTTGACCAGTCATTTCTGCCGGTTACATCGAGAAATACCATGTTCTTAAACGAAGCCTGCCCCATTCCATATAAACTGTTGATTCGTTTACGGGAATTATACTGCGCATTGGTAATCGTTCCTGCACGTGCGTTATTGATATTATAGATCCCTGGAATACTTAGACTTTCGGTACGCTGAGCAGTACTTCTGTTGGTCTGATCCATTTGGTTCCCACCAACCGACAAACCGAATGACCAGTCCTGATTCAGGGTTTTCTTATAACTAAGCAGGAAATCTGTATTCTGCTCTTTGAAGAAAGAATTATCTACACCATAACCTCCGAATTTAAATCGCTTCGCACTAAAAGGACGTTTGGTTTCATGTTCTTCATTGTATAAATCAAGCCCTGTACGTACCATTAAGCTCAAATCATTCGTGATATCGAATACCGCCTGTACATTTCCGGTTATACGATTTCTGTCATAACCATTGGTGTGTTCATAAGCCACAAAATATGGATTATCAGAATCATCCGGAGAAAATTGTTCTAAGTTCTCCCGGCCTGGTTTCCAGTAATTCTTCAAATCATTAATATTCATATTGGAAGGCATGGAATAAACCATTTGCGTCACACTTTCCCTATAAGCCGAAGGGCGGTTATCGCTTTTATTATTTACATAACCAATATTGGTACTGATCTTTACTTTAGGATGCAATACATAGGTTGCTGCCAGATTCAAGGTATTCCTGCTCAGATCTGTATGCGGCACAATCCCCTTATTGACCATATTGGTATAAGACAACCTGTAATTACCATCCGCATTTTTACCAGTGATGGCAATGTTATTGGTATAAGTAGAACCTGTATTGTAAAAATCTTTAGCGTTATTTGGGTGTGATACCCAGTCTGTAGGTATAGGTTTTCCACTTTGGGCATCAAGCGGGCTGTTCCATTGTAAATGCTTGGTTCCTGCATCCAGACGCGGGCCCCAGGCCGAGGTGGTGCTCACTGCCGGATCATCTGTATATTCTCCTGCACCAAACTGATTCTGGAAATGCGGAAACATCCAGGCCTGGTCAAACATCGCGTTCGAATTGAAGCTTACGCCTAAACCTTTTTTAGCCGATGAACCGCTCTTTGTGGTAATCAGTACAACCCCACTTCCTGCCCTGCTGCCATATAAAGCCGCAGCACTCGCCCCTTTTAAGATGGTAATGCTTTCAATATCATCAGGGCTGATATCAGCAACCGGGCTTCCATAATCTACAGAAGAACGCCCTACTTCGGAAGTAGCCCGCAGCGAATGTGCTACAGGAACACCATCCACTACAAAAAGCGGCTGGTTATCGGTCGCAATCGATGATTGCCCGCGAATAGTAATCATGGCGGTAGATCCCGGATCGGAACCCGTACTTACTACATTTACACCCGCTACCTTTCCGGCAATAGAATTCACCACATTAACTTCTTTGACCGTATTCACATCGCTACTTTTTAGCGTAGCAATAGAATAACCGAGCGCTTTTTCATTTCGCTTAATACCCAAAGCAGTAATCACTACTTCAGACAAACCTGTTTCATCCGGAACAAGGCTGATATTGACCGCTGTTTCTCCTCTAAGAACAAATTCTTTAGTTTGATAGCCCATCATTCTAAACAAAATAGTAGATGAAGACTCCCTTACATTTAAGCTGTAATCACCGTTCAGATTGGTCGTGGTGACATTATTACTCCCATTTTCCAGCACACTTACCCCCGGTACAGGCAAACCTTTTTCATCAGTAACCTTACCTTTAATCCGGACAGCTTTTTTGATAATAATCTGGTTGTTTTGGATGATGTAAGTTAACTGTCTTGGGATCAAAACGCGGTTAAGCAGGCTGCTCACCATTTCGTTTTCTGCTTTAACAGATTCAATCTGCTGGTTCAGGACTGCATCTGTATTGGTGTAAACAAAAGACAGCTTGGTTTTCTTTTCTATGCTTTTCAGCAATGCTGTTAAAGTGCCGTTTTTAAAATTGAAACTTATCCTGTTATTCAGCTCCTGCGCCTTTACAGGCGATGCTTGCGAAGCAAAGAACAAGACAGTAAGCATAAAATAAAGGAGAGTAAGGAAACGCATTACTTTAAAAATTAATTGATTAGTCACTGCGGACTTTTTCATAACTTTGTATGTTTTAATCATTGAATGGGTTAAAATAAAATTGAAATCATTAGCCGGAGCATGCGTCAACATGCTTCGGCTTTTTCTTTATAGCTGTCTAATTACATTTGCCTCCTTTTATATAAATTGTCTGTTTATTGATTGTGTAATGAATATCTAAAGTCATTTGAAGGGTTTGCAAAACTTCATTTAAGCTGATATTGTTAAATTTCGCGGTGAGTTTACATCCTTTAAAGGACTGGTCAGCAATAATTTTCACTGTGTATCTCCTTTCTAAAGTCTCAAAAACTTCTTTCACAGGTAACTGATCAAAAACCATTTTGCCTTCAGTCCAGCCCATAGCAGTCCGGGCATCTTCCACATTTTCCAATTGTAGTTTAGCAGAATTACTGACAGCCTTTTGATTTGGCAACAGGTGAATAGCTATAGACTGTGTTCCTGCTGAATCTCTTGAAACAGCTACTTTACCCGTTAGAACGGTTACTTCGGCTTGATGCCCTTGCCAGGCACGAATGTTAAAACTTGTGCCAAGCACACGCGTCCGGATGTTTAAACTATGCACTACAAATGGATGCTGCGGATCACGTTTTACTTTAAAGAATGCTTCTCCTTTAAGCATGACAGTTCTTAAATCGGCATGCCGCAGGTTTTTCGGATAGCTTATGCTACTACCGGAGTTTAACCAGATCTGCGTGCTGTCTGGCAACATCACATTAATAATCTTTCCGGAACTTGCAGACTTTGTGACCCATGCAATGCTGGTCTGCTGTAAAACTGGTTGGTGTACTTTATAGACTAAAGTGAACAATGCAGCTGCCGTAAAAATAGCGGCAACAGATAGCCAGAGTTTAAAGTTAATGACCTTTTGTGGGGCTTCCTGAAGTATAGAAGCTTGTATAACATTAAAACTTTCCTTCCATTCGTCATTCTCCGGCAGCGCTGCAGTATGCTTCCATAGCCATAAAGCCCGATCCAGTTCTTTCTGATGCCCGGGATCTTTACTCAGCCACTCTTGTATCTTTTTCTCTTCTTGTTCAATTTTCTGAACATTGCCGCCGGCATTCTCCTTTGCGGATAAATAATCCATTACAAATTTCCAGGTCTCTTGATCCATTCCTATGCTTTATAGAAACAAGACAAGAAACAAGGGATGCACTACGGGCCGCAAAACGTTAACATTGCGTTAAGAAATAGTTAAGGGTCTTTTTACCGGAATTCTGACTCGTTTTTCAGTATCCTCTCCTGCAAGAAAAGAAAGCCCCTGGCCAAATGGTCTTCCACTGTTCTGACTGAGATATCCAATAAAGCGGCGATTTCTTTATAGCTAAAACCGTCTATACGATATAGATAGAAAACCAAACGTCTGCGTTCTGGCATCTGATCAATTAACTTGTATAATATCCGGTTTCTATCCTTATCCAGGTAAAGCTGAGCAGGATCTGCTGTTTCATCCAGAATGTCAGGCAACTCCTCTTCCTCCAGGTGCAGAAAATTTAACCTGGAAACCTTATGGTAATTTGTTGAAGCATTTTTTACTGCCCGGAACAGGTATGCTTTTTCATTCGAGATCCGGGTTTTATTTTTCCAGATGGCGATAAATACATCATTCAGAATAAGTTGAGCTTCCTCTACATCCTTTACCAGGTAAATCGCATATTTCTTAAGCGTAGGATACATGCGCCGGTAAAGATCCTCGAATGCTTTTCCATCGAAGTTATTTACATGATCTCCGTTAAATCCGGCAGTATTGTTTTCGCCCATAAAATATGGAGCAAAATTAGAGCTGCCAAATGACAGACGTATTAACAAAATGTTAAATGAAGCAGCCAATCAAATTCAGCAGACAGGGGAAAAATTAAGCTCCTCCTGTGACTTTTGTCACCAATTATCAGATATCCGGGAACTTACCTTTGTTAAACAAACAATAAATCATTCAAACACCCTATCAGATGATAAATAATTCAGCACCTAAATACAGCAAAAGAAGTTCCTTCTTGCTGTTCATTACATTAACCACTTTTTCTGTAACCTTGCGGGCTCAAAACACCCCTACGATTTCTCAACCTGCTCAAATGGTAGATGCATTACACACAGTATTCGGCAAGCACCCAGCTGCTCGTGCCGTCCATGCGAAGGGAATCATTTTAACAGCAAAATTCACTCCTGCTCCGCAAGCACATCAACTCACTACTGCACCTCATTTGCAACAGAAAGCCGTACTTGTAACCCTGCGTTTTTCTGACTTCACAGGTATTCCAAATATTCCGGATACTGCAGGTGCCTCCAACCCGAGAGGAATGGCAGTAAAATTTCATTTACCTGATGGGTCTGCAACTGATATCGTTGCACATAGTTTTAATGGCTTTCCAGTAGCAACTACTGATGAATTCAGAGCGCTGTTACTTGCTATAGGATCCAGTGGTGCCAATGCCAGAAAGCCCACTAACCTGGATAAATTTCTAGGTACACATCCAATAGCGAAGACTTTTCTAATGACACAAAAACCGGCCTCTGTAAGTTATGGAACCTTATCTTATTACGGTGTGAATACTTTCAAGTTCACAAACAAAGAAGGAAAATCACGTTATGCCCGTTACCAGTTCATTCCCGAAGCTGGAGAACATTTTCTGACCAAAGAACAGCTTTCAGCTTCCGGACCTGATTATTTAAGCGCCGAAATCAGAAAAAGGGTAGCCTTGCATCCAGTTAAATTTAAGTTATATGCTCAACTAGCTGAAGCAGGGGACAAAATTGAAGATCCATCCATAGCATGGCCCGATTCCAGGAAAAAGGTATTATTGGGAACAATAGAAATCTATAAAGCAGCCGATAACACACCTGCAGAGGATAAAGAATTATCTTTCATTCCAAATCATTTACCTCATGGTATTTCAATCGCAGATCCAATGCTGGAAGACCGTTCAAAAGCATATCCAATTTCTGTTAAAGAAAGACAACAGTAAAATAGGTTTCACAACTTCTACCCAAAGGGTATTAATTGTGTGACGAGGATTGTCTGGTTGGAGGAAATATTTTAGATTTAAGGATTTAGCAATCTAAATCTATAAAAGACCTCTCCAGAACCAATCCATTATGAAAAGATCTAACCAGTTTTCATTCCTTATCCTGCTGCTCATTTTTATTCCTGTATTTTCATGGGGGCAAAATAAATCCTTATCCAAAGCAAAAGACCTTGCCAGCTTACAACAAAACTTTGTTGACCTGCGTTTTGGGATGTTTATCCATTATAATATCCCTACTTATATGGATGAAGACTGGCCAGATCCGGATGCCCCTGCTGCAATATTTAATCCTAAAAAACTAGATTGTGAACAATGGGCAAAAGCCGCAAAATCTGCGCACATGACTTATGGCTGTTTAACCACTAAACACCACAGTGGTTTCGCCATCTGGGATACAAAAACTACGGATTACAACGTCATGAATAGTCCGTTAAAAAGAGATGTGGTTAAAGAATACGTCAATGCTTTCAGGAAAAACGGTCTGAAAGTGATGTTATATTACTCAATTCTGGATACACATCATAAATTGAGACCAAACCTGATTACACCAGCGCATATCAAAATGGTAAAAGCACAATTAACAGAGCTGCTAACCAATTATGGTGAAATCGATGCCTTGATTATAGATGGATGGGATGCACCCTGGTCAAGAATATCTTATGATGATATTCCATTTGAAGAGATTTATACTTTGATTAAATCTATTCAGCCAAACTGTTTGGTAATGGATCTGAATGCGGCAAAATATCCTTCAGAAGCATTGTATTATACAGATATCAAATCATATGAACAGGGCGCAGGACAACATATCTCCAAAGAAACCAATAAATTACCTGCTCTTTCTTGTTTGCCATTACAGCAAAACTGGTTCTGGAAAAAATCTTTTCCAACAACCGCAGTAAAAGATCCGCTAAAAATGGTGAATGACAATATCATTCCCTTCAACAATGCCTATTGCAATTTTATCCTCAACGTAGCACCAAACCGTGATGGATTAATTGACGATAACGCATTAGCAGCACTAAAAGAAATAGGTAAAGCCTGGAAAAATGAAGGTGCTACACAGAAATTACCCGCAGCAGATGCACCAATAATTTCTCCTAACCTGGCCAAAAACCAACCTTCAGAAGGTAGCTGGAGCGATGATATGAATATTATGGATTTCGCGAATGATGATAACTTCAACACGTCCTGGAGGGTTAATCCAAGAGTTGAAAAACCGTGGTATGAGATTGAGTTTAAGAAAGAGAAAGCATTTAATACCATTGTGATTGCAGATAAAACTCCGGTAACCATCAAGAAATATAGATTGGAATATCGTTTGGACGGTGTATGGAAAACGTTATTCTCTGGAGAGAATGACCATAAAATAAAGATTCACCGGTTTAATACCGTTTATGGTGATAAAGTAAGGATTAAAATAGAAAGTACCGGTTCAACAGTTGAAATCGCCGAATTTGGGGTATTTAACGAAAGAAGATAACCAGATTAACTGCCCGATCGTACTCAAATCAGGTAAAGATTTGAGTACGATTAATGGGCAATCTGATCAATAGTCTCTTAACCCCTTTATATTCCGTACCTTTGCCATTTAAATGGATATTTGATATGAAAGACTATAGTGATATGATTAACAGCGACAAGAACTCTGGCAAGATTAAAGATCTTGAGGATGCATTGAATGGCGTTGAAGTAACTTACTCTCGTTGGCTGGTTAATCGTGAAAATATTCATACAGGTGAGAAACCAGATAGACTAGGAAATTATTTCCGTTATTTCTATGATGAGAACGGTATTCAATTTTATGTAAAAGACGCCCTTCCTATTGATATAAAGAACGCGTGCTGGTCTGCCTTCAGAGGTATCTTTGTGAATAAGCAATAATAAAATTATTGAACTGAATAGCTAAAATGGCAAAGGAGAAGATTTATCATCTCCGCCATTAGTTAAAATCAGCCTGTTTAATCTTGTTTGAATGACTTTAATGTCCCATCAGTATTAAACCGGATCGCATACCGTTCACGGCTTCCTTCAATATTCATTGGATACCAGTCAATTACATTATTTACAACAGTGATGTAGATATTTGTTAATGGCTTCACCCCATCAATCCCCGAAGCTTTTTCCCTATAGATTTTATTCACCTGAGCTACAGTAGCGAAGCTGACTTTATTCAGCGAAATCAGACCGTGCTGAATATCCTCCTGTAATGATAATTGCTTAGGCACAGGCGCAGACCATTTTCCATCTCTATAATCATAAACATCAACATACTCAGGGTTTTCCGGATGCTGCAACATAACGTTAATAGTGCCATTATCATAAAAACCAAGAAACAGATAGATAAAGATTTCCTTTCCTGCGTATTGAGGCAAATTCTTCAATGCAGCTTCTGCACTGAGTAATCTATCAGTATCATTTAAAAATCCGGTTTTCGTTCCTTCAGTGTGTTGTTCTTTATTTGTGACCGTATGATCTTTTCCCTGCTCCTTCTGATGGACTGAAGTCCCCTGAGAATTTAAGGTATCTTCAATGCTTTTTGAAACAGGTTTGCAGCTTAAAAATAAACTACCACAAATAATTGAGATAAATACTTTTTTCATAGTGTTTAGCTTTTTTCATTAATATCACTGGCAAAAGCAATACTTTCCGGATTCTGTCTAAGAAAAAAAATGTCAATATGCTCCTGCTGAGTACTATTCAGATCAAGCAAATTCACGACTTTTTCCAGCCCTTTATGATATTTATGCTGGTAATCATCAGTATATTCAAGTTCAAAATGGATTACTGGCTGTGCATTCATCAGTCTGCCGGTTTGACGGGCACTAACAATTTTTGCAGCTGCCCTTTTCCCTTTAAACCTGATCTGGTTCAGCTTATCCGGTTTTTTCTCTGTTATTCTAAAAACAATTTTTCCTAAAATATGATATAACAGCAATACCGTTGAACAAACTATCAGCGGATGTGCAAAACTCATAAAGCGCCAGCCCATACCAAAGCTTTCAGACTGATAAGCATAAATATAATAACCAATGATTAAAGCAAGCATGACCAGCCAACCTAGAATCCCAAGCAGGATAGCTTTTGTATTTATAGTCACCTTAGTACTGGCAAAAACGAAACACGGAATATGTTTCAATTCCTGATCAATAAGCAAAGCAACTTTTTTGCCTGCCGCAAAACGACGTTCGTACGGTCTGCTATCTGTAACCCTCACTTTACGCAGGACAATTTCTGTATCAGCCAGGTTATTTACGGATAAGTCCAGTTCATAAGTATCATATTTATCGCCCGTCTTTGAAACCTTGCTTACGCTTAGAATTTTAGCTTCCCGGCGTATTCCATTAACCAGCAGCTTTTCCAGGCGATGCTTTTTCACAAAAACGCTTAATACCCATTTTTGAAAGAATCCTGCCAGAAGGATTGCCCAGAATAGAACTGAAATAGCCAAAACACTTAGTGCTAACCACGGATCTTTGTCTTTAAGATCAGTTATATCATATTCACTATTGATCGTATAATACAAAATCATAGGAAATGGGATTGCAAAAAACAGCATATAAAGCATCCAGAATATAATAGCAGTACGTTTCATTTTTCTACTAATTAACAACGATTAATTAAAGCTAATAAATAATGATCTGCCTTTGAAATTTTCTTTTACAGCAAAACACCGCTTAGCTGAGCTGCCAAAAATCAATTGATCATGACCACCTTCTATTTTTTATCCAATAGAAAACAGATCCCAAAGCAAGCAATATCAACAAAGCGGGCAGCCATGAACTTAATTTTAAGGTTTCTTTTTCTTTAACAGTTTGTTCAGCTTCAATCCTGTTTGAATTTAAACTAAACTCATTTTTCCTGGAGAGTACCGTCAGGTCCTTTTGTATAACTGTTTCTTTATTAATTTTCAGCGGGATCACCTGCTCCTTGATCAAGGCTCTGGCCGAAAGTTTTTTCGTTACAGGATTTAAAATTAAACTGACCTCTGCAAGCGGGCTTTTAATAGCCATTACCCCATTCACCAGATCATCGTAATCAATATAAGTGTCTGTGGTAATTACTTGTCCGGGAATAATCAGTATAGTATCTGTTTTTTCTCTGATAGTGGTCAATGAATGATCAAGCGTTAAACTCACTGTATCTTTTTTAGTTTGCTGAGCAGTTTCCTGTTTGCTCTTTTCCGTTGCCCGAAATACGTGACGGGAACTTCCGCATCCCGATAAGATGAGAAGCAATGAGCAGATGAACAGGGAAATTGTTTTCGGGTGTATATTTTTCATAAGGATGGATTTGTTATTTAATTTGATAGCTTATGTTATAAGCTGATAGTCAAACTGATGCAGGTTATTAAAATATAAAGCTCCCGGGGTTATTCCCTCTGCGCTTATATTGAATATCCCTGACCGGATGAACTAATTTTTAACAGGTATTATTTTTTGATAGTTTATTGTGCACCAACACCTGGGATCAATGAAAGAAAAGTAACTGTATCAGCAACCGCTTCCTGTTGTGAAGGGAAGTATAGGTTATTCTCATTGCGGATCATTTGCGGCCCGCCCATATTGATCATATCCCCTATCGGACGGGATACATCCTCTCTGTACATTTCAAAACCAAGGTTGTTGTAATATTCGAGTGTACCCCCAGTTTGATACAGATCGATCATCACCCCTTCCCAGTCATGGGATCTGTTGAGATGACCGGCAGTATTGTTATATACCTGCGCATTAGCAGGTTTAATTCTGGAAGGATAAGCCGCCAGATAATCCTGTATTTCCGGAGTAACCTGAAGCTCAAACGCAGAATACTTCCAGCTGTTCCACACAATGTTATTGTAAATCGAAATATCCTCAACTTCAGCACCGTAAGACACACCCCATGCACGAATTGCATTTCCCTGGTGGTTCGTGATCTTATTGTCATGGAACGATCCGTTACCATCCAGATGGAAAATACCATTATGATAGCCGTTCGGAGCGTTAGGATCATCATATCTTGTATTGATATTGTCCATAATATTTCCGGCAATTTCATAACCATCAGCCTGTCCAACGTAAACTACATTTCCAATACCCGGGCAATTCTTAACTACACAATTCAGGAATTTAAAATTTCGCATCAGATTTACAATTCCTTCGGCTGCAAATGCACCATCACAATGAAACCCTGTACTCGTGTTTTCAAAAGTAAGCCTCTCCAATTTCCAGTCTTTAGAAGTAGATGCATCTGTACCATCGTACACTCCTTTGTAGTGATAAGAAATAGTATAGTCGCCCACATTTTTAAAGCTGATATCATGCAGGTATATCCCATTACTATGGTTTTCAATAGAAATAGCGCGGTAAGTCTGATCCGTAATTGATGCTCCCCACAACTCAAAATTGTCTGCCTGGCCGATATCAATACTTCCACCATTCAACACTACTCCAGTTGCATCCATTCTGACATTGGTTGCTTTCTCCACATAGATGTAACTGTAATTACCCGGAACAATCTTCACATTGGTATTGGCAAGCGGCTCCAGAATCAGCTGACCTGAACCTGTACCTATGCTCACGAAATCAGGATCTACCGGAGGAGCTACCGGTGGCACAATTGCCGTTGCATAAGCTCTTTTAAAATCTGTGCTTGCAATAGCAGGTGCTGCAACTTTACCATCCGAATAAATGATAATATTACCTTTCACTGTGTAAGTAATGAACTTGCCGTTTACAGTAACAGAACCTGTTTGATCTTGTGCAGCTGTTGCTGCTTGTGTGGTTAATTGACTCATAGTTTGTTGTTATTTAATTTGACAATATTATTTTTTGATCATTTATTGCGCTCCAACACCTGTTAAAAGCGAAACAAAATTGACCGTATCTGTTACCGCTTGCTGATGAGAAGGGAAATAATGGTTATTCTCATTGCGGATCATTTCCGGCCCGCCCATATTGATCATATCATCTACCGGGCGCGATGAATTCTCTCTGTACATTTCAAAACCAAGGTTATTGTAAAATTCCAGTGAACCACCAGTTTGATACAGATCAATCATCACCCCCTCCCAATCATGAGATCTGTTTAAAAGACCAGCAGTATTATTGTATACTTTTGCATTGGCTGGTTTCATTCTCGAAGGGTAAGTTTCCATGTAAGTAAACATCTCCGGGAAAACCTGCAACTCAAAAGCAGAGTATTTCCAGCTGTTCCAAACAATGTTGTTATAGATTAAGATGTCTTTGGTATCAGTACCATAAGAAGCCCCCCATGCACGAATTGCATTTCCCTGGTGATTTGTGATTTTATTATCATGGAAAGAACCATTACCAATCATGTGGAAAAGACCATTATGATAACCGTTCGGAGCATTAGGATCGTCATATAATGTATTGACATTATCAATTGTATTCCATGCGATTTCATACCCATCGACCGCTCCCATATAAACTACGTCCGAAATTTCAGGGCAGTTTTTCACCGTGCAGTGTAGGAATTTAAAGTTTCGCATCAGCGTCTCAATTCCTGCATCGTTAAATCCGCCGCCGCCACTAAAAGCTAAACCAGTATTTTCAAAAGTAAGGCGTTCAAATTTCCAGTCTTTAGAAACCGTACTGTCCGTACCATCATATATCGTTTTATCTTCATAAGCAATTGTATAATTACCTACGTTTTTAAAGCTGATATCATGCAGATAAATACCATTACTATACCCCTTAATAGAAAGAGCGCGGTACGACTGGTCAATAATCGACGCTCCCCATAACTCAAAATTGTCTGCCTGGTCAATATCTATAGATCCGCCTTTTAGAATTACTCCTGTTGCATCCATTCTGACATTAGTCGCTTTTTCGACATAGATGTAATCATAATTGCCCGGAACAATCTTCACATTTGTATTGGCAAGTGGTTCTAGAATGAGCTGACCTGAACCCGTACCTATACTTACAAAATCAGGATCTGCCGGAGGGTCGACAGGAGGATCAACAGGAGGTGTTACTGAGACCACAATTGCCGTTGCGTAAGCCTTTTCGAAGTCTGTGCTTGCGATAGAGGGAGCCGCAATTTTGCCATCCGAATAAATGATGATATTACCTCTCACTGTGTAAGTAATTACGCGGCCGTTTACGCTAATAGAACCCGTTTGATCTTGTGCAGCCGTTGCTGCTAATTGTAATGAAAATAGACTCATAGTTTATTTGTTTTATAGATTGTTTATTTAAAATTTCTGTTTGTCTGCGAACTCCTTCATGAGTTTATTCAACTCATCCAAAGTCTGATTAATGCTATCCAGCCTGCAGTTAACCGGATAATCCGTGATTTCTATAGCTTCTATTTTTTCTGGTGGGGCCCTTGTTGGCAATACACCGCCAATGAGCAACAGCAATCCGAGCAGTGCTAAAAGTTTTTTCATCTCCCCCTATTTTCATTAAAGTATTTCCGGACCGATTCTACCGTTCCATTTAAATGGTTTAAAGAAGTATCCAGTTTTTTGTTATTACTATCCTGCTGTTCCTTGTAAGGCGCAAGCTGTTTAGGCAATTCCTGTTGAACACCTTTTTCCACAGCGAGGTTAATCTTCTCATTTAATGAGGTTATATCTCTGATCCGAAGTCGGTTCATCTCATTCAGGACACTGTATTGCCAAAAGTTCATTGCCACAGAAAGCAGGAGCATCGTAGCAAAAGGGTTCTGCTGAACAGCGGTAAACAACCGGTCAAACATCCTTTCAATCCATGCAGCTTTTCTGTCTATCATGTCTTGTGTTTCTGTTGGTGGATTTTGTATTTCTTCCATGGTAATTAAGTTTTATAAGGTTTAATCCTGCTTAACCAACTTTTCAGGAACCTGGCCTGTGTCCCTTTTGCGATCGAATTGTAAAAAGCCTGTCTTTTACTGTTATATATTAAAGTAAGTTTAGCTGGGTCGCTTGTATTGACTGCCTGGATAGTTAAGGGGCCTATAATACCGTCTGAAGTCAGCTTTATAGCAGAGATCAGATTAACTGAATCCTGTAAATATTTAGCCGCCCTTACCGTTCCGGAATTCACTCCGAAATCATAAACCGTATTGGCCAGCTGCTGATCATGAATCAAACTCAACTGATTAATATCCCAGAAATTCTCTTTGTAAAAAGACCAGATCAGTTCAGTTAACTGCACATTGTCCTTTGCTTTCCGGTTGATCAGTGCAGCAGAAACACCATTCGTATCTTTCAGTCCGTCAATGATCAGCCAGCCTCTCCATCCGGACCAGTTATTTCTGGAAATGCCCGCATAGGTCTCCCCTCCTTTATCATTCGGATCATTCACATATCCACCTTCATTTATCCCTGTCAACCGTTCTGCTATTCTAAAGTCACTCATATTTTCCTCTTATTTATGTTGATAATCAGGTTACAAATCCATCTTTCCGGCTTACTGGAATAAATTTTCTGTAGCGCGGATAACATGTGTATTAATTATCTATTTCTTGTATAATCCTATTTTTTGTACATTTACTTCGTTGTACGATACAAATATAATATAGAATATTCTATATTTGCAATATACAAATAGAATATTCTTTAAATAATCATGGAAAACACTGAAAATCAACGTCTTAAAATATTCAGGAAATCACTCAATAAAACTCAAATGGAGTTTGGAATGGTTACCGGATTAAAACAAGGAAGTTTTGCGGATGTCGAAAGAGGCAAAGTGAAGGTTTCGGGAGATATAAAAAACGCACTAAATAAAGAATTTTCTTTAAATATAGAATGGCTGGAAACAGGCCAGGGGGAAATGACTGCGAATACTGTAAAACCAAATGCCAGATCAATTGGCGAAATACAATATCCTTTAGAGTTTACGGACTCTCCTTTTATAGACCTGGGAGAAGGACAGTATTTAATGGTTGTACCTTTAGTTAATGAATATGCTTATGCTGGCTATTTATCCGGCTACAAGGACCCTGAGTATTTAGAAGTATTACCAAAGCATACAATAATCGTGGACAAATATCATAAAGGCAGTTACAGAGCATTTGAAATAGTTGGTGATAGTATGGATGATAACACCAAGGAAAGTATCAGCGATGGAAGTATAGCTACTGGAAGAGAAATTCAGCAGCATTTGTGGACTTCTAAATTTCACACCCACAGATTTAAAGATTATGTCATTGTACATCGTAAAATGGGGATTATCGCGAAACGGATCTCAAACCATGACACTGAAACTGGTATCATTACTTGCCATTCGTTAAATCCGGACAAAGTTGCCTATCCTGACTTCGATATTCACCTTGATGAAGTGAAACAGATGTTTAATATTGTGAACGTCCTGCAGAAA
Organism: Pedobacter sp. UYP1; assembly: GCF_040547305.1. Classification (NCBI taxonomy): domain Bacteria; kingdom Pseudomonadati; phylum Bacteroidota; class Sphingobacteriia; order Sphingobacteriales; family Sphingobacteriaceae; genus Pedobacter; species Pedobacter sp. UYP1. Next base: position 360,998 of record NZ_JBEPPL010000003.1, read on the forward strand.
AGATAAGAAAGCTGATGTACTATAAAAACTTGATATGCTGGTAAAAGACATTAAATACAAGGTTATAATCTAATTATTATTTTAATATTTTACCTTTGCACCCGCTAAAACAGAGTATATCAATCTGAATAGTCTGTAAGCTCTTCACTCCTATCCTATTACCAATAACAGAAGGAAGAAGACTGGCATAAAAATTAAGTATAAAACAATATTTCCCCTTTTGAGATGAGTAAGTTTCTATATGGAATTGATTTTGGAACAACCAATTCTGCACTATCTATTTATGACGAAGAAAAGAACGAAATCATAAGTACGATAACAGTTCCTTCGCTCTTGTATTTTCAGCAAGAACAAAGTGCAACCCAGCCCTTAAATTACGTGGTGGGTGAAAATGCTATCGATGCTTATCTGAGCGATGGGATGAAGGGAAGGTTTATCAAATCTATCAAGCAAATCTTATCAAGAAGCAGCTTTATAGAAACACGCATTCATAATAAAAGATACAATGCATCCGACCTTGTCGCTTTAATCCTGAAAGATTTAAAAAACAAGGCTGATGAAATCATCGGATATGATTGTCAAAAGGCTGTGATTGGTCGTCCTGTATTTTTTGATGATGATAGTGCATCCAAAGATACCCTGGCGCAAACAAGATTGAGTAAAGCAGCTGAAAATGCAGGTTTCACGGAAGTACGTTTTCAGTTTGAGCCCATTGGTGCTGCCTTTGCTTACGAGAAGACTATTACAAAAAAAGAAAAAGTACTGGTAGCCGATTTAGGTGGAGGAACAACAGATTTCACTTACCTGGTGCTTGATCCTGATCATTCCGGCAACAAAGACAGGAGAAATGACATGATGGCCTCTGGTGGTATTTATATTGGTGGAGACAGCTTTGACTCTGCTTTTATGTGGGATAAAGGCACACCTTATTTCGGGAAGAATACCTTATATGAAGCTACCCCCGGAAAAGTGCTGACCGTTCCAATGTCGCTTTTTGCGAATATCTGTACCTGGGATAAAATGAACTTCTTTAATGGGTTGAGGATACAAAAAGACTTACAGGATTATTATCACTACTCTAAAAAAGACAGGAAGTTCAAAAACCTGATTACACTAATTGATAATAATCTGGGTTATTCTATCTTTCGTTCTATTGAAAAAACAAAGATTACTTTATCTGATGAGCAGGTTTCTCAATTTACCTATTCAAATATGGAAATTGAAATAGACGAAGAAGTTTCCAGAGAACAATATGCTGCAGTGATTGAGAAAGATATCAAAAAGATCAGTGTTTATCTTGATGAATTCATGCTAAAAAACAATATCAAACCTGAAGAAATTGATAGTTTATTCCTTACCGGCGGAAGTTCATTAGTTGGAGGCGTACAAAATCTTTTCAGGAATAAATTCCCTCATATCCCGGTAAATTCTGGGGATAACTTTACAAGCGTTGCTAAAGGCCTTGCTTATAGCGGTTATTTATTTGATGCAGATTAAATTCAATTTCACCAAGCTATTGGGATAACTCTGTTTCATTTAAGTTAGCTCCTTCCATAAGTCGAAACGTTTATAGACGTTTAAAAATCATTCCTTGATTTGCTTACAAGCTTCAGGGATTTGCATACATGCGCACGATTTGGCTTACCGACCTTTGGATCATGGAAATAAAACAAATAGCATTGGGTAGCCAGGGTTTGGTTGTGCCTGTGACCGGCCTTGGCTGTATGGGCATGACGGGTTTTGAAGCGGCGCATATGTATGGCCCTGCGGACGAGCAGGAAGCCATCGCGACGATTCAACGTTCGCTTGAGTTAGGCGGTAATTTTTTAGATACTGCCGACCTGTACGGACCGCTGAAAAATGAACAGTTGATTGCTAAAGCAATCAGTGGTAAACGTGATCAGTATATCCTGGCAAGCAAGTTTGGCTGGGAGATCGACGATCACAATAAGGTAACCTGGGCCATCAATGGTAAGAAAGATTATGTAAAGAAATCTTTGGAGCGTTCGCTCAAAAATCTGAATACGGATTACATTGATCTGTATTACCTGCACCGCCTGGATAAAAATACGCCAATCGAGGAGACCGTTGAGGCGATGGCTGAGCTGGTTCAAGAAGGTAAAGTGGGTTATATCGGATTGTCGGAAGTTTCATCCGAAACAGTTAAGCGGGCACATGCCGTGCACCCGATCACTGCCGTACAAAGCGAGTACTCTTTGTTCGAGCGGACGGTGGAAGAACGAGGCGTTTTGGCAACCTTAAAGGAATTGGGTATTGGTTTTGTAGCTTACTCACCGCTGGGCCGTGGATTCTTATCCGGGCAGATCAAAAGCATCGATGACTTACCCGAGCATGATTTCCGCAGGGCAATCCCGCGTTTCCAGGGCGCACAGTTCGACAAAAATATTGAATTGGTGAAAGCTATCGAAATAATGGCCGAAGCCAGACAAGTCACTTCTTCACAGCTGGCTTTGGCCTGGATCACGAGCAAAGGCATCGTACCGATCCCGGGAACGAAACGCCGGAAGTACCTGGAGCAAAACATTGCGGCAACAACTATTGTATTAACTCAGGCGGATTTATCACAACTGGAAAGCATCGTGCCTTTAGGTACGGATACCGGTGCGCCTTATGATGAGTTCAGTATGGGCTTAATTGATTAATTTTGTTTATGAACGTTATTAACTCCATATCGGAATTTCACCGTTTGCTGTCCTTAACAGAACCCCGACACCCGCTGGTGAGTGTGATCAATCTGTCGGAAAGTGTCTTTTTGGAAGACGAGATCTGGAAAGGTTTCGTTAACCGCTTTTATTGCGTGGCGCTTAAACGCGAAGCCAAAGGCAAGATCAGGTATGGACAGCAGCATTATGATTACGATAAAGGGGTATTGAGTTTTACCGCGCCTAACCAGGTGCAACAACTGGAGCTGCAAAATATGGAATGCGGTTCCGGTTATCTCCTGATCTTTCACCCGGACTTCTTGTTACAGCATACGCTGGCAAACAGCATTCATCACTACGGTTTTTTCGATTACGCAGTTAACGAAGCGCTGCACCTGTCGGCCGAGGAAGAAGATGACCTGATCACGATCCTCCATAAAATTGATAAGGAGTGTCAGCATATCGATAAACATACCCAGGAGATCATTTTAACGCAGATCGAGAGCCTGCTAAAATACTCCAACCGTTTTTATGAGCGGCAGTTTTTGACCCGCAAGAATAATAATTCAGCGCTGCTCACCAAGTTTGAGCAGTTGATCGATGGCTACTTTAACAGCGAAGTACAGAGTTTGCTCACCGTACAATACATTGCTGCGCAGATGAGCCTGTCACCGAACTACCTGAGTGACCTGCTTCGGGTTCATACCGGGCAGAACACACAGCAGCATATTCATGAAAAACTGATTGTGAAAGCCAAAGAAAAACTTTCCACGACCAGCCTTTCAGTCAGCGAGATCGCCTATGCCCTGGGTTTTGAGCACGCGCAATCCTTTAGCACGCTTTTCAAAAAGAAGACGAATTTATCGCCGCTGGAATTTCGTCAGGCTTTTACCTGATTACCAGTAACAAACTGTGTCCGGTAAATATTCTTCGCTGAAATATTTACCGGTAGCAAATCTGAGCGCCATAAAAAGCAGTAATCATCTTTATTTTAACCACATACGTCATTCAGTACTGTTTTGAAAATGAACAGAAAATGAATATGAACAAGCGTTTTTAATTTTGTGGGTTTGCCTAAATTCATAGGACAAAACAAAATTTATGAGCCCGGCATAGCTCAACTGATTATTAAACCTACAGCGTAGTAATTATAAAATCTAAATGGTAATAATTATTAAACCCGCAGGATAATAACTAGTTGAATCATCAAAGGCGCAGCTAACAAAAAACAATAAATAGATGAAAACTACAGCTAACGAAAAGTCGCTTCCCTTCCGTGTTGGCAGATGGCTTCCCTCCGATCAGACTATCCTGGAAAAATGGTTAGGAGATCTCATTACAGAAGTAGAAAAGGATAAACATCCTTTGTTACCAGTAATTGAAGAATTAAAGGACTTAATAGAAGATGATCCAGAAGTATTCATGTGGTTCCACCTGATGTTCTCGGAAGTACCACGTAAACCACCTTATAATAAAAATCCTGAAGGTGAACCTCAGGTTAGGGACTATCATTTGATGTTACGCCTGATCAATAGAATAATGACCAGGGCGCCAGAATTTAATGAAACCGGACTCGTTGGTTTCCCGATTAATGCCATTTTGGATTGGTCTATGGGTACTACTGCTGGATATGCTGCTTTCTTAAATGAGAAAGTGAATTGGCAATTCAAAAGAATACTGAACGAATGGGGAATTTTCCTATGTTCAGCAGATTCCAGATATGTACTAAGTAAAGACCCTAAAAGCGGATGGTTTGGCGCTGATGCAAAAAAAGCAATGCCAGACTTCGATCAGGAATTTATATGTGACCCTGCCAAGCCTCACCATGGCTTTAAATCATGGGATGATTTCTTTACCAGGGAGTTCAGAGAAGGTCAGCGTCCATTGGCCAGCCCGGAAGATGATAATATAATTGCAAATGCATGTGAATCTGCTCCTTATAGAATTGCAGAAAAGGTTAAAAAGCATGATAAATTCTGGATAAAAGCACAACCTTATTCATTAGAGCATATGATGGCTAATGACCCACTACTTGATAAATTTGTAGGAGGAACAATATACCAGGCCTTTTTAAGTGCTTTAAGCTATCATCGCTGGCATAGCCCGGTAAGTGGAAAAATAGTAAAAGCCTATGTAGTAGACGGCACTTATTATGCCGAGGCACAATCAGAAGGCTATGATCCATCCGGCCCAAATGAATCTCAGGGTTATATCACTGAGCTTGCCACCAGGGCATTGATCTTTATTCAGGCAGATAACCCTGATATTGGCCTGATGTGCATTATGCCAGTTGGTATGGCAGAAGTATCTTCTTGCCAGATTACTGTTTATGAGGGACAGCATGTTAAAAAAGGCGAACAGCTGGGAATGTTCCATTTTGGAGGATCTACACATTGTTTATTCTTCGGACCACAGGTTAAAATTGCCTTTGATATGCATGGTCAGACCCCAGGATTAGACTCCAGTAATATTCCATTAAAATCGAAGATTGCGACAATTTCAAAATAAAATCAATCCGGGAGCCACCAGCTTTCTGGAGAAAAAAAACAAATATTCATACACACATCAATTGATAGCTGGGGCTAATAGTATTAGTTCCAGCTTTATTATCGTTCAATAATAATATTATTGTCAACATCTTGTTTCGATAGCCAAAATTAAAGATTTAAGGATATATTGAACTTAACAGTCCTATTTTAAACAGGCAAAACATTTTAAAACCCTTTTTATGAAGATTGAAGCAATTGACTTACTTAGCAATAATATTATAGAAACCGAGCAATTTTACAACAACATACTCGACATTAAAACCCTTTCAAAAAACGAAAATGAAGTATCTTTTCTGATGGGAACAACAAAGGTATCTTTTCAAAAATCAGCTGTTAAAAATCCTAATTATCATCTTGCATTTGATATCCCAAAAAATAAACTGGAGGAAGCCTTTCAATGGCTTCAAAAAAGAACAACAGTATTACCGGTAACAGCCAACAGTCAATTTTCCTCGTTTGAAGCCTGGAATGCAAAGTCATTCTATTTTTATGACAACAATGGGAGTCTACTTGAATTGATCTGCCGTTTTGATGCTGACAACCAATCCAATACTACATTTGATAGTAGCTCGATACTATTCGTCAGTGAAATTGGTATAGTAACTGCCGATGTGCTTGCAACTGCAGAAACATTGATTAGTCAATACGGTCTTGATTATTACGCCAAGCAACCTAAGACAGAAAATTTCGCAGTTATCGGTGATGAAAACGGATTGCTGATCTTAGTTACTCCCGACAGAAACTGGTTCCCGACAACGGAAAAAGCGCAAGCATTCGAAGCCAGAGTTCAGCTAAGCACAGCGGACCGCGCAAAGCAGGAATTACATATCAAAAACTAGCTGGGGCAAGAAATAATCATTCAGTAGTTGGTTTCCTATCAATGAGCTCACCATCAATAAGCTCCATTGATGGGAACTAATTAATCAATATGAATAACTTACAGTTTCAAAAAAGTATAGCCGATACTTTTTCCATTTCCTGAGATAGTTGCCTGTAACTCTTTACCTGATTGCTTGTAAACGATTTTCTTTGGAAAATCATGACTTGCGTTTTCACAGGTAAAACCATTGGCATCGATAGCTGTTAATTTAAAATAGACAAGTCCTTTGTTTTCCTTCACATCAGCTACAAAAAAAATGGCATTGTCCTTAATCAGCAATGTCATTTTTTCTACAAAAGCCGTGTCTGCTCCAGTGATTTTTACTCCTGTTCCTTTAAGTTTAAAAGCGGATTCCTTTACCCATTCCTCAGTCGTAATTTGCCCCGGCTTTCCGTTGGTGCGTTTCCATTTCCCAAGCAAACATTCCAGTTTCTTAAAATCAACCTGTTGTTTTTTAGCGGCCAGCTCCTGCTGCTGAGAAGTCATATCCTGCTGTTTAGAGTCCAGATGCTGTCCTTTTTGCTGTCCATAAACAACCGTAAACCAAAGGGGCACTATAAAAATCAGAAATAACTGTTGAATCTTCATCCTTTTTTTTATTAAATATAGGAATTACCCATTATTTAAATATAAAGATTACCTGTATTCCACCTTAATTTTTTTTTAAAAAATTCACTCCAAAAGATCTTTGTATTTCGCGGAGAAAATGAATAAAACCAGTATGATTTAAAGAAACAAACTTATAAAGTTAATTATCAAAAAACATATAATATTTTTACCTACATTCACTTAAAGTTTATTTAGTTAACCAAAAAATATATTAAAATAAGAATCTATCCTAAAATCATATAAACAGTAAACATATTACTTCATGAGAAAAACAAAAATTACTACAATTATGCTGGCCCTGGGGTCTGCCTTTTTGCTGACGAATTGTAAAAAACAAGCAGAGACTATTAGTCAGAATCAAGACTTAAACAGTTCCGCGGCACAAGTAAACGCTGTTAATCCGCTGGCCGTATTATTTAATGGAGATGCAGTCAATGGAAAAAGCAATGTGTGGAAAGAAACCAATGTAGAACAGGATGGTTCAGTTACCACTATCAATGATGAAACCGGAACGCTTTGCTGGAACTTTTTAAAACCTATAGGCAGCCATCGTGCTGAAGGTCATGGGGCAAAAAACTATCAAGCTGCAGAAGGATCAGATATTTATATAGGCTGGACCAGTAAAATATATATGCCGGTTTCTTTAAAAACGGAGGCTATATTTCAATGGAAAGCCTACCCTACTTCAAAAGCAAAAGCCAATCACCCTTTAATGCTCCGTACAAATAATGGCAAATTAGAGTTACAGCATTTTGATGAAAATCATACCGCAACTGTGCCCTGGTCAATTGCATTAGCTACAGGAACCTGGCAGCAATTTGTGATCCATATGAAAGTATCTGAAGACCCAGCTGTCGGTTTTATAGAATTTTGGTATAATGGCGTTCAGCAGTCCTTCTCCAATGGGAATAAAAGATTAAAATGCAGAACGCTGGATAGTGATTTCTGCGATCCAAAATGGGGAGTATATGGTGGTGACACTGCAAAAGTTACCCATGTGGTGAAGAAAATACGCATTGCTTCTACTTATGCAGATGCAGTCCAATAAATATTTCCATTTCAACCAGAACCCCTTTTTATAAAAACGGTTATTCTTTCAACAAGAACCTGCTTCTCATTCAACAAGACTCCGCCTTTCAACAAGAAACGTTTCCACTACCACACAAAGAAATTCACAACCACCAATTAAACCAGGTCTGCTATTATTTTAGCAGGCCTTTTTTCTAAAATATTATTAATAGTTATTGTCAAGAATCTTTTGAAGAATTAATTGTGATTGATTCAGCTTCTTACTCTTAATTGCTTTAAACAACTGCTCATGCAAGTGATGGTTCATCGCAAAACGACTAATCCCCTGTTTCTCTCTGGCCACAAAGAAACTACGCATGATCAGCGTAAAACTATAATACAAATCAGACAATACAGGATTTAAAGAAGCCTGGGCAATAGCCGTGTGAAATGCAATATCGGCATCAGCACAACTTTGAGGATCTTCAGCTTCGATAGCCGATTTACGGTTTCCTAAAGCCAGTTCAATTTCTTTAAGCTGTTCTTCAGTACGGTTATGTGTCGCCAGCTTCACAATTTCCTTCTCCAGCAGGCGCCTTACCGCATTCACATCATCAAAATCAGCGCGTCTTAACCGCTGCTCGATGCTGACTTCCTGAAAACTCGTATTCACAAAAGTACCAGACCCCTGCTGCACCTTCAGAATTCCCGAAATGGCTAAGGTCTTGATGGCTTCTCTTATACTGGAACGCCCTACACCATATAGCTTCATCAGTTCAGGCTCAGCAGGTATTTTCTCGCCCGCTTTGTATTTCCCCTGGGAAATATCCTCTTTAATCAGGTTAATTACTTTTTCGTAAAGTTTGATGGAGTTGATCAAAATAATTGCTTTGTCACAAACATACGATGTTTCTTGCAAACATCATCTACATGCTCTTATTTTTTAACTAGTAAGAAGCCACAAAAACAGTCTTGCACCCATAATAAGTATTCACCATGGCTATATAAGCGTTCACCTAAAACATATGATGTTAAAACAAACATATGATGTTTTATTTTAAAATATCATTTCTGCATTATATATTTGCTTCATATTAATCTAAAAAAGTATGGCAACTACAAGACGTGGATTTATTTCCGCAGCATCTTTATCCACCTTTGGTTTGGTAACAGCTGCAACAAGCCTGAATTTATTAATCCCTCAAAAGGCTGATGCAGCAGTAAAATCAACGGTAAAAAAAGGACCAGACGGTCCGCAAGCAGAATTGGAAGATTTTGTTTATGACATTGAAAACGGAAGTACGGGCTGGACAGGCACTGGTGGAACTGCCAAAGAAGCCACTGTCGAAGAATTTCCGGTTTCACAAAGTATAGCAGCAGTAATTATGCGGTTAAATCCAGGTAGCTTCCGTGAATTGCACTGGCACTCCATTGCAGCAGAATGGGCCTATATTTTAGAAGGAAAAGTGCGTACAACAGTGGTCTCTCCCGATGGGACAACATCGACCGATGACTTTGAAAAAGGCGACATCTGGTATTTTCCTAAAGGTCATGGCCACTGCTTACAATGTTTAGGAGACGAACATTGCTTATTCCTGCTGGGTTTTGACAATGGTCACTTCTCTGAGTTTGGAACATTTAGCTCAACAGACTGGATCAGCCATATTTCTCCAGAGATTATGGCCCGTAACTCAGGATTGTCAGCAAGTACATTTGCTGCTTTCCCGCATAAAGAACTTTATATTGGTACCGGGAAAATAGCTACAGCACCAAGACCACAAAACTTAGATCCGAATATCCCAACCAGCAGCTCTGCACATAAGTTCCGTATGGAAAAAGATGGTGTATTTCAGCAATTTGCAGGCGGTTTTACAAGAAAAGTTTCTTCTAAAGAATTCCCGATCCAAACTACGCTGACTGCCTTACGTATGGATATTGAACCAGGAGCGATCCGCGAACTTCACTGGCATCCAAATGCTGATGAATGGCAATATGTAATGAGCGGAAAAGGAAATCTGAGCATTTTTGGTTCACATGGACGTGTCAAAACAATGCCTTATAAAAAAGGTATGGTATCGTTTATCAAACAAGGTTACGGTCACTATATCGAAAACACGGGTACAGAAACGCTTAAATTGATTATATTATTTAATGCCCCAGAGTATCAGGAAATCTCATTGAATGAATGGTTAAGTGCAAATCCGGCACAACTTGTTCAAGATCATTTTGGGATTACACCAGCGCAAACTGCTACACTTGCACACCATAAGAAAGGAATCTTTTAAAAATAATCCCCTGACTACTAAAAAGTCAGGGGATTATTTCTACATGAAGTAACGACTAAAATGCCCCTGCTTCAGACAAGGCAGCAAAAGACTGGCCATCATAAGAAGATTTCGCTATAATTTTAAAATAACGGAAAGCCTGTTTAGCAGGTAAATTAATGTATTGTGCTCCATTTACATTAGCCAGCACATATGATCCTGCAGAAACAAAACTTGACCCATCGGTACTATATTGAATCTCAAAATCTTTAATGGCTCTTTGCAAACCATTTCTTTGGGAAAGACTGATTCCGGTTACCTGTTTAGCAGCGGCCATATCTATGGTAAATGAATGCGGATAAGCAGCGGTTGTACCTGAATATTGTGAATGCCAATACGTATTGATTACCCCATCAATCAAGTTCGCCGCTTTACCATCTTCTTCAGAAGTCTCTTGTGAACTGACATTCAATACGTTCCAGCCAGTTTTACTAAACTCATCCCTGCTGCTGAAGTTAAGTACCGGAATACCATTTACAAACTCATAATTATAAATCGTTTCTGTTACATTACCATTGTCATGAACTAATTTAACTTTCAACTCATAAGGATTACCATCTTTGTATTTGAGCTCCGAAATTGGCATTTCCACGTAAAAACTATCTACGCCTATCGCTTTAGATTCCCAGGTAGTGGCGTTATAGTCCTTATTTACGCCAATCCCCTCATTATTTACATTCGGGTCATTATAATAAACCACACTGTTTACCTTAACATCTGATGTAAACCGGCCGGAAACCACAATCGCCGATTTCGAAGGGTCATATTTTGCATGAATCTTACTGATTGATGCCTTAACAGCTCCATAAGAAGCCTTATCACCTTTATTAAATACTTGATTTACATTTAATATCGCTGCATCTGTAGCGGTTAAAAAAGTCGGAGAAATACCTAAGGTGCCATTACCTGCCCACATTAATGCCATTCCAAGCGATGCATTTTCTGATACTTTCTGACAGTTATGCGGTAAATTCAAACCATGGCCTAATTCATGCATCATTCCGCCAAACCAAACACTGAAACGCTTACCATCTGCATCAGTTTTACCCAGATTTTTAATGTCCATACCCTCATAATCAAGCGCATAACACCACTTTCCAGTTCCATAAAATGGCCCGCCGCTTGGTGTCCCATCTGCTTTAAATTCATAACGCGGTATAATTACCAAAGTATGTGCACTGGTATTTTCTGCCGGATGCGCGGTGAAATAGGCATTGATCTCTTGTGCCACAGCTCCATTTCCACCAGAATAAGGATAACTGCTTTTTGGTTTGGTTCCCCTGATCACCGTAATTTTCACCCCTTTAGTCGGGCTGGTGAACAAGCCAAAAGTTTTATCTGCATAGCCATTACGGGCCATTTCATCTTTATAGAATTTCTGTCCCCAGAGCATCAGGTCACTTAAACGCTTTTGATAACCAGCAAGTGTATCTAAATCATTTGGTATAAAATAAACCAGGTTAAGGTTATGGACATGATCACTGCTGTAGCCATCAACAGTAGTGACCACATCTACTGGCGTAGTACGACCACCCGAAGGATCTATTGCCTTTTTACAGGCCATGAAGCTGACCAGTACGGGAATTAATAATAATAGTTTTCTTTTCATAGTATTTTTCGATTAGGTTAAGATATTGTATTCAAGCACAATGCTTTATACAATTGTAATCTATAGATATCAAAAAAAACCAAGCCTATTAAATGATACGCAAACGTTTGACTTGCTGCCAGTATAATAATCAAATAATAAGTCCATTTTTCCAGTTCACATGGCAAATACCTTTTAGAATAGTTATCGGTCAACATTTACAGCTTACAAAGCCATCATCAATTGTCTTAAAACTGGACACAACCCAGTACACAGACACCTGAAAAATATAGTACATTATCTTACAGGAGCTTATCAAACGTTTGCGCGAAAATTGTTATCAGAATTCAACTGCTAAGCTAGAAGCATAATTGCCCATAACGAAACTGTAGAAATAGCGATCCATAAGATAACACCTTGTAAAAAAGGCCTGATCCCTACAGCTTTAATTACTTTAAATGATAAGCCACTCCCAATCAAAAACAGGGTTAGCGTCAATGCTGTTTTAGCTACGCTTACCACATATGGAGCGAATGGCTTAATAAACGGCAAATAAGTATTCGCTAACATTGCCAGTACAAACAATCCTATGAAATAAGGAATTTTAACTTTTTTCTGGTCACTTTTAAAAATAAAGGCTGTACCAAACGCTACCGGAATAATCCATAATGCCCTTGCCAGTTTTACAGTGGTAGCAATCTGTAAAGCTTGTTCACCATACTTACTTGCCGCACCAACCACAGAACTCGTATCATGAATAGCAATAGCGCACCAGATTCCAAACTGGCTTTGCGATAAATTCAAAGCATGTCCTATGGCCGGAAATATAAATAAGGCAGCAGAATTCAGTATAAATACGATACCCAATGCAGCAGAAATCTCTTTTTCACCAGCTTTCATTACCGGAGATAACGCTGCAATGGCACTCCCCCCGCAAATAGCTGTACCTGAAGAAATCAAAAAGGAGGTTTTACGTTCAGTCTTAAATACCTTCCCCAGGATGAAACCCAAGGTGAGTACACCGAAAATTGAGCAAACTGTAAACAAAAAGCCTTCCCGGCCAGCGTCCAGGGCAAAGGAAAGGTTCATTCCAAATCCAAGCCCGATTACAGCTAATTTTAATAACCAGTTAGTCGCGGTATGATTAAAACGGAGAAATGGGTGTTCCATCAACTGGGCAATTATCAGACCCAGCAAAAGGGCTGGTGGCGGAGACATGCAAGGCAACAGGCAAACTAATGCGGCAACAATAAATATAATTTTTCGGGTATTCAGGCTCATTTGCATCATCTATGTAATTTATACTGCAAAGATGTCCCAAATGCCCACGCAGGTCAAATCGCCAAAATTAATCCGCCATTACTTCAGGTTATGAGTTAATCGGGCATGCCGTAAAAAAACCTCCGATAAACCATCTGGTTTACCCTGAAGATGGATAAAATAGAAATGACGTTCTATGTGGAGTCCTGCTACATCAATTACCCTTAAAGTTCCGCGCTGAAGTTCATTGGTTAGCGCATGTATGGATACAAAAGCCAGGCAATTAGAATGCATTAAGTACGATTTGATACTTTCGGTACTTCCAAGGTGTATTTCTACTTTAAGGTCTGATACCTGCATCCCAATCTCTTTTAAAGCATAATCTATCACCTCAAGTGTACCTGACCCCTGCTCACGCATTACAAAAGAATTTTCCAGCAGTAACTCTTTACTGAGTTCAGATTTTTTAGCCAGAGGATGGTCCTGACCGCAAACCAGTACAATTTCATCCCTGATAAACTCGGTATAACTAATTTCCTGATGTTTAGATCTTCCTTCTATAATTCCAAGCTGAATTTCTTTATCCAGTAAAGCTTTCTCGATTTGTTCAGTATTTCCATTAATCAAATTGATTTCTATCGCATTGAATTTATTCCTGAACCCTGCAAGGATCGGCGCGATTACATACTGAGAAACAGTAGTACTGGCTCCTAGCGCTAAAACCCCTTCTTTTTTATGAACCAGGGCATTCATATCAAAATCAATATTCCGATAGATATCAAATAACGATTCCGTATGACTGAATAATAGCTCTCCCGCCGGTGTCAGCTGAATTTTATTCCCCTTCCGCTCAAAAAGCTTGTTATCATATTGCTGCTCCAATTCATAAATATGCTTGGTCACAGCAGGCTGTGTGATAAATAAAGCAGCGGCGGCTTTAGTAAAACTAAGCCGTTTGGCCACGGTATAAAAAACTTCTAAACGAAAGTCTGACATAGCTGGCCAAGGTCTTAATAAAATGGCAATAAATGAAATGCTATACGGCCCAAATCAGAATGCTTCTGCCCCAAATATATTTCTAACAAATTTTTCAACTACATTTACAACCTTTAATAAGCCATTTCTGCAAATCGTTCTGGTTTATAGCATAACCTAAAACCTCTTGTAAAATTTTTTACTATTCAGGGACCAAGCCTTCTTAAGTAGAAAAACACAGGAAATAAGATTGAAAAAAAAACAAAATGAAGAATAAGCGCATCTCCTTTATAGTAATTCTGGTAATTATTGTCTTATTTATTGGGTTGCTGTTAAGAACGTCTTTCAACCAGTATGCCGGGCAAAAAGCACTTCAGGCCACAAGTCTGCAAAGAGATGCAAATAACGAGCAAATCTACAAGCTGGACACCATTAATATGGGATTGCAGGAAGCGGAAAACAACTTCAGAATGTACACCTCCCTTTGGGAAAAAAAATATTTCATCAAGTATAGCCAGGGTATCCAGCATATCTCTTCTCTACTGGAAAGTTTCTCAAAAGAAGATTTGAATGCTGTCTCTACCGATATTTCCAATGATTTAGCTAAAAGGAATAAGCAAATCTTACTTTATGCCAAAATCAAAAAGATGACAGACTCCCTGATGTCTGTCAATCTGAAAGTTGATACTGGTAAAACTTTACCTGCAAACATTTCCTTTAAGAAATCACCACGGCCTGTAGTCAAAAAGATTATCAAAACAGAAGTCATCAAGCCCGCTTCTGAAGCGAAGAAGACTAAGTTCTTTCAGCGTATAAAAAGCGCCATACTGAATAAAGAAGATAAGAAAGATACCGCACAGACCAGTAAAACAGAGACCGTGATTATCGAGGCCACTGAAAATGATAACCTTTATACAAGAAAAAATCTGGAAGATGTAGAAAAATTCTATAAAAACCTCTTTGAAAGTCAGCGTGGGAATCACAAGCTGCTGACCGAAAATGAAAGAGCAATTTTAAAAATCAACGGACAGATCCTGGACAATATCAAAGTGATGTTTAATGAATTCAGTACCAGGGAACATCAGCTTCAACAAGCCAGAAAGATGTCATTAAGAGATCAGACACTGCATTCTTTAGAAGTCATTGGCACTTCAGGAAAGATCAATTTCCTGATTAATATAGTTTCACTGATCGTGATCATTTCTTTACTGATTACACTCTACCGTGCCTATAACAAGATTGTCAAAGCTAACAAATTAGCTTCTGAGCAGGTTATCGTTAAATCCAGGTTCTTTACCAGTATAAGTCATGAAATGCGGACACCGTTAAATGCGATTCTGGGAGCAACTGAACAGCTTAAGGCTACTCCATTAAATACTGAACAGGAAACGATGGCAAATTTGCTGGAAACCTCTTCTTCGATGTTGCTATCTGCTGTCAATGAAATCCTCGACTTTTCAAGGATGGAAACCGGAAAATTGTCTCTTTCAAAAACTCCTTTTCATTACAAAACTATTCTGCATGAAATTGTTGCAGCTACTGCTGTATTAGCCAATCAAAAGGGGTTGAAATTGATATTAAACCAAAAGGATGCACCAGACCTGTTGATCACAGGCGATCCTTACCGTTTAAAACAAATCCTGGTCAACCTGATTGCCAATGCAATTAAATTTACGGATCAGGGAGAAGTCCGGGTAAAAGCTGATATTAAGAAAACAGAAACTGGTCATGTTTTATTGTTGATAGAAATCAGTGATACCGGTATAGGAATTTCAGAAAAAGAACTGCCTTTTATATTCGATGAGTTTTCACAAGTCATCAACAACAAGCGTATGGATTGGCAAAAAGGATCAGGGTTGGGATTACCAATTTGTAAAAAGCTGGTTGATCTCCATCACGGAAAAATCACTGTGAATAGTATTTTGGGTAAAGGCACAAGTTTCCACCTGGAACTGCCTTATGCAATTGCGGAGCATGCACAAGAAGTTTTAACAGACAAAGAAGCCCTGGTTTCCAGAGTTGATGCTTTTAAAAACATTCATTTATTAGTAGTGGATGATGCAAATATGAATTTACTGGTGATCAAAATGATCTTTAATAAGCATAACATCAGTTTTGATACTGCAACAAATGGAGAAGATGCTTTAAAAGCCTTTGACGCCCAGCATTATGATATGGTGTTAACGGATATAGAAATGCCGGGTATGGATGGTGTTGAACTGACTAAGCAGATCAGAGCGCATCATGATATAAAAAAATGCAGAACACCAATCATAGCTATAACTGGCCAGATTTCTCCTGAATCTCATCAGAATTACATTTCTTCAGGTTTGAATGACTATATAGTTAAACCCTATAAAGAGAGCGAATTATTAGACAAAATACTAGATTACCTTCCTTAATTCATTGATTAGTTAAATTATTACGGCTTCATTAATTGATTAAAATCAGTTGATAAGCGGAATTGTGTTTATAATTTTCTGCTTAAGCCAGCTCATATTTCAGAAAGCCTTCTGCCCCATTTAAATCAGGTTTTTGTTCAATTTAAGTCAGGTTTCTACAAGGTTACTGGCTATGTTGTCCAGCAGTTTGAAGCGGGTTTGAAACCCGTTTCAAACCATAGCACAAACCCTATACAACCACCGTAAATACCCTTTTAAAATACAACTCAAGCTTAACTAAGGCATATTTTACCCCTTTACAAAACTTTACGCGAGTCATCATCCAAATACTCCTATTGCCTTAAAAACGTCATTTTTCGAAATACCTGAATCACAATGTCTCACATTTGAGAAATTATTCCTACAATTGTGTCTGCATAAGTTATAAAATTGAATACGCATGAAAGACACCAAACAAAAAATTATTGATACTGCTATTGAAATCTTTAATGATGACTATTCAAGCGCACTTGAAAAGGTGGCTGAACGGGCAGAAGTAACCAGAAGAACACTTCACCGGTATTTTACAGATCGGAATGATTTACTAAAGGCTTGCCACTTAGAAATGCAAAACAAATGCAAAATCAATATTACCAATGCTATCAATAGCACTGAAGATCCGCTTATCCAGTTAGAGCGGGTTTTATACGCAAGTATAGACTGCGGTTCTAAATATGCTTTCTTTCAAAAATTACATCAGTATCAGGGGCACCAGCACCAGAAAGAAGATGAGGATTGCGCAACCTATGACCAGACTTTTTCCCCGACTACAGCTGTTATTAAGGAATTACAAAAACGGGAGATTATCAGTCCTAACCTTACGCTTGCCTGGATTAATTTGTTTATGAGCGGAATTATCACAGCGACCATTCAATCTTCAACTAGTGGAGCGGTAGCAAAAAACGACATTAAAGGCTTTGCCTGGTTTTCATTCAGTAACGGAATCGGAATTAATAAACTATAAAATGGAAAAACTAGAATTTGAAGTTATCATTATTGGTGGTAGCTATAGTGGCTTATCAGCAGCTATGTCTTTAGGCAGGGCGATCAGAAAAACGTTGATCCTCGATAGTAATCAACCCTGTAACCGTCAAACACCACATTCTCACAATTTTATTACGCAGGATGGCTTTAGTCCGGCGCAAATTGCAAAAGCAGCTAAAGATCAGGTGTCAGTTTACCCAACAATTCAGTTTATGGAAGACGTTGTGGTCAGTGCGGTTGGAGAGGACTATAATTTCACCGTAACTACTGCTTCAGGTTTACAGATCAGCGCAAAAAAACTCCTGTTTGCGACCGGTGTATCAGACCAGCTTCCTGATATCCCCGGACTTTCGTCCTGCTGGGGGATTTCTGTTATTCATTGCCCCTATTGCCATGGTTATGAATATAAAGATCAGCCAATGGGGATTTTATCAAATGATGAAAACACAGTAGATTTCAGCAAATTAGTTTTCAACTGGAACAAAGATCTCCGTGTTTTTACCAACGGAGCGCCAAAATTCAGTACGGCTCAACAACAGGAAATCAGCGCTTCAAATGTCACCATTATTGAAAAGCCCATAGCAGGCATCGAACATGTAGCCGGACAATTGACAGGCATTAGGTTTTTAGACGGAACACTAGAAAAAATTGATGCACTTTATACCAGGCCTCCATTCGTACAACATTGCCTTGTCCCTGCAGAAATGGGCTGTGAAATGGATAAAAGAGGTTATATTTTAACTGATGATTTCAAAAAAACCACAATTCCGGGAGTATACGCAGCAGGCGATAATATAAGCCCGATGAGATCTGTTGCGAACGCAGTGGCGGCAGGTAGTATTGCAGGTGCGATGATTAACCACGAACTGATTATGGCTTAAGTTTTAAACCGTAAACATTTAAGCAGCAAATATTTGTGTTTTAACTATATTTTATCCTTAACTTAATATAACCAAATGAGTTTATCTTAAAAAGGAGGTTTTATGAATATGGTTCAAAAAATTGAGCATTGGGGTGATATCCACCATACCAAATCGCTCGACATAGTCCGTATCGGACTCGGATTACTGATTTTAAGCAAAGGCATTGCGTTTGTCAGTGACACTGGAGTTCAGCAAGAATGGATTATACAGCACAATACGCTTGGATTTTCAGGATTAATGGCTGTTGCAGTATTACATACGGTGGCTTTTGCACACCTGGTCGGTGGTTTACTGATCCTGATCGGATTAGTTACGCGCTTTGCTGCTGTGATACAAATCCCAATTCTTTTGGGTGCTATTTTCTTTGTCAATATTTCTAAAGGATTCTCTTTCCTCAATTCAGAATTATGGCTGTCAATCATTGTATTGCTCCTGCTGGTTCTTTTCTGGGTGGTAGGTTCGGGCCCATACTCTGTAGACAACTGGATGAAAACACATCGTCCAAAACCATAAATGTAGCGTAAGTTAAACTTACGCTACATTGAATAATTACTATTAATTGGTACTTCCTGGATAAGTTACTCCAGGAAAGGTTAACCTGGCTTGCTGTAATTGTACCGTCCAGTCATTGCCCTGCTCATCTTTATTTCCAAAAGCAGTAAGCGCCAGCTGTTTTAAATCAGCGTTTGCAGCCCCGCTCCAGAAATGAACAAACTCACCAAAATTTAATTTCCTGCTGTATTCATTGATATTTGTCACGCCGTTTGAAACTACGTGTTTTGGGAAATTTGCAGCTAACAAAGTGAAATACTTATTTAAAACTGCTGTTTTTCCATATTGCGTGTAAAGTGGGTACCACCAGTCTTTAAACCAATGTGATTGTGCGCGTGGATAATTATCCGATCCTGGTGAAACCAGGTTATACCAGCGTTGCGCATCAGCAGTCCTTCCCAGCCCAAGGTATACATCATAAATATAAATTTCCATCCACTTGCTATCATGCCAGATATCAAATGCTGGTGAACCATGGACGCCTTTTGAAGCGCCTTCCACGATATGACCAACCTCATGAGTAGTCAGATCCAGGTCATTACCTGTTCCTGATAACCAGGCTTGTGTACTCGAAGAGCCGCAGTCAATCACATTTCTATAGTCATGACTGGCATCCATATAAGTACTTGGATGACCGCCACTGTATTTTCCAGTATGCAAAATCACATATAGTGGCGATTCGTTACCGAAAGCGCCATAAGTCCTTTTGGTATAACTCCAAACTTGAGCCAGAAAGGTATTAGGCCATGTAATACTCCTGTCTACCTCGTTGTCATAGTAAACAGCGACATTTGAGTCTTTAAAAACGCGGTTCAGCAATTGGTTGTGCTCAAACCAGTGCTCTTTCCAGGTAGTTGGAGGTTCAGCAAGAGCCGCATTGGGCTGAGTCAGTGAATTACCAGAAGAAAGTCCGTCTTTACTGGCCGGATCTTGTTTGGTACAGGCGATCCCGGTGCTTAAAACGAGCAGACTAAAGATCATCGATTTGGTTTTCATAGGGTTTAGATTTATTGGTTAAAGATTAAATAATTGTATTTTAGGCATTATTAAAACGTTTTAACAAAATAAAAAGATGGTAGACTTGTTACATTATTAATAAATAAGATTTTTTAGGATTAATTAATTATCAGCTGGTAAATAAATATATTCATTAATTTTAATTTAGAGATAAAATTTAATAAAAAAATTAATACAACTATTTTAATACAAATGACTTAACTAAAATATTTTCGCACTATAATTTTAAACAGCATCTAAAACAAAATAAATAATCTAAGTTTAGCCTTATTTTTACAAGCAAGAACTAACCAATTCTTTTATATAATTTTTATGCAGGCAAATAACAGGAATAGTAAAACGTCCTTGCTTGGTGATGCCGAATTGGTTGATCAGATTAAACAACATAATAAACAAGCTTTTGACGAGCTTTATACAAGGTTTGCAAAAACACTGACGAGTTACGGCTTACGTTTAACGGATGATATACCAATCATAGAAGACAGTCTCCATGACGTGTTTGTATGGATCTGGACTAACAGGGCTAAGTTTGATATCAGGTATTCTCTAAAAAGTTATCTGATCAAATCGGTAAGAACAACGATTATTCATAAATTAAAAACACAACAAAAAAATGTAAGCACTGATTTTGTAGATGATGATGAAGAAATACACAGCGATTTTTCATTTTATAACACAGTTGAGTCCGAATTTATTGCAAGGGAAAGCCACCAATCTACAGCAGCAAAAGTTTTAGCGATGCTGGAGACACTTTCACCTAAACAAAAGGAACTGATACATTTGCGCTATTATCAGGAAATGAGTTTTAAAGAAATAGCTGCTTTATTAAATATCAGTATCAAGGGCTGTTATAAATTAATGGGCAGGGCAATAGACGGGCTGAGACAAAAACATCTCCTTATTTTATTTTTACTTTGGATACATGGGGTAATTAATACTTAAAAAGCCTCTTATAAATTATAATCGATAAAAATGTCATATCAGGAATATACAACAGCTGATTTTGTAAATGATGAGAGCTTTACGAACTACGTAAAAGCTGCCGATCAGCAGGCTATGCTTTTCTGGGAAAAGTGGATTCACGACAACCCTTCGTCTCTGGAAAAAGTGAATGAAGCCAAAGAAATCATCGGATTGCTTTCTTTAGGAAAAGACCCACTAAAGGAAGAATTTTACGAAAGTCTAAAAAACCGGATTGACAACACAATTAGTGCGCAGGGAGCAAATTATCAGCCAGTTACTAAAAAGATATTTCCTTTTTTCAAAATAGCAGCGATACTAACTGGTCTTGTGATTGGTGCAGGTTTGTTATTTTATATGCGCAACAAAGCTCAAGATATCCCTTTGTTAACTATTTCTGCTCCATATGGAAATACTAAAACCATTATGCTTCCTGATAGTTCCACGGTTATTCTAAATGCAAACAGTTCGGTTAAGTATCCGAAAAACTGGGATAAAACAAACAGACAAATCTGGTTGAATGGGGAAGCTTATTTTAAGATCAAACATATTGAACAGAAAAATCAGCCGGCCCTGGCATTCACGGTACATGCAAATCTTACTGAAGTTAGTGTTTTAGGAACTGTATTCAACGTAAATACGCACGGAGATAGTACGCTGGTTACTTTGGTAAGTGGTAAGGTTGGTTTAAAACATAAAGACCAGTCTCTTATTCTCGCGCCTGGAGAATATGCGACCTGTAAAAAGGGAGAAATTGCTTTCAGAAGAAAAGTGGGTGATGTAGAACAGTTTACCTCGTGGGTCAATGGCAAATATATTTTCAAAAACACAACTGTAGCTGAAGTCTGCAATAAGTTATCAGCTTATTATGGCAAAAAATATCTGATCAAAGACCAATCAATCCGTACCAAAGAATTTTCCGGTACACTTGAACTTAAAAATGAGCCTGTTTTAATGCAGACTTTGGCAGCCTTGCTGAATACGACAGTAAAAAAGAATGGCAAAGAAGTTTATATCGGGAGCTAATTTAGATGTGGCAGGCATTCTTTTGCTGATGCTATTTACTATTTTCGGTGAAACAGCCTTTGCACAGTTGCCAAAAAACAAGGCCAATCAGTCTCTTGGAAATGAATTAGGCTTGCTCTCTGCTCAGTATAAGGTCAGCTTTGTTTATGAAGCACAATTGATCGCTGCGGTCAAAGATTTAAACAATTATAAACGTCAGGATGGGCCGAATCTGGATGTGATTTTATATCACTTATTAAGGCCGTTAAATCTATCCTTTAAAAAGATTTCTGATAGTCAGTATATTATCAAAGCTGTTTTACCTGTAGAAAAACCCTTTATAAAACCGATTACCCTAAATTTAGAAGAGGTCGCTATTTTGGGCTCTCACGCCAGAATGTCCCGTACAAAATTACAAACGGCCCTACCTGTAGATGTTTTTAATCAGCGTAATCTGATGCAAACGGGTCAGGTAGAAGTGGCACAAATGCTCCATTATACTTCTTCTTCCTTCAATTCTTCCAAATACGGAATCAATAATGTAGCTTCTTATGCGGAACAGTCCACCTTGCACGGTCTTGGGCCAGACCAATTGCTGGTTTTAATTAATGGCAAGAGAAGACATCAGATCTCTGCCTTAAACCTGAACAATACAGTTGGAAAAGGAACCGCAGGAACAGATTTAAGTGCAATTCCTGCAGCAATGATTGAAAAGATTGAAGTTTTAAGGGATGGTGCTGCTGCACAATATGGCTCTGACGCGATTGCTGGTATTATCAATATCGTTTTGAAAAAAGAAACCGGTGGAACTTTGAGTACACAGTTTGGGCAAACTAGTCAAGGTGACGGGATTTACACACAGAACAATTTCAACTATGGTTTACCACTGGCATCGGGCAAGGGCTTTCTTAATTTCACCCTAAATTATCAATATCAGCAATCCACTAACCGCGCCAGGGCTTATACCGGATTGGTTTATAATCAAGTTAGTGATACCTCAAAATTGGGCAGTATCAATTTCCCTGCGCCCTCTGGTAAAATTGCGGAAAATAAACGCAGAGATGATTTACTGGTTAAAGAAAAAGGCTTTCAACGTAATCAAGGACAATATGGTGATGCACAAGCCAAAAACATATCACTGTGGTTCAATATGGAAACACCTGTTCATCAGGATTGGAAGTTTTATTCATTTGGTGGTTTTTCACAAAAAAGGGCAGTCACCTTTGGATTTTACCGCTTTCCAAATTTCTATCCCGCAGCAACTCCATACTATCCCGATGGATATTTACCAAAATTTCCAGCGGTATTATCTAATGGATCTTTAGCCGCAGGGATTAAAAAAGTGAGTACTGATAGCTGGAATATGGACTTCAGCGCAGTTTATGGATATAACAAACTCAATAGTGAGGCGGTTAATACTATAAATGCCTCGATGGGTTCCAATTCTCCAACAGCATTTAATGCCGGTGAAACTATTTTGCGCCAGGGCATTGTAAACCTGGATTTTTCCAGGACGCTCGTACCTGGTATTACCTTTGCAGCAGGGGCAGAATCACGATTGGAAAATTACCAGATCATTACTGGAGATGAAGCTTCTTATCTGGATGCAAATGTACCAGGCACCTCCCCCGCCCTTTTAAAACTCCCTGGAGCCAATGGGAGGCCAGGTTTTAAGCCTGATGAACAGTTGAATAAATACAGGGCTAATATTGGATTTTATACTGAAGCCAACATAGATGTTTCCAAAAAAACCTTAATTTCTGCCGCTGCACGTTATGAGCGATATAGTGATTTTGGAGGAAATTTATCGGGTAAAGTAGCAATCAGACATAAAATAACGGATGCTTTTGTATTCAGAAGTTCGTTTAGCCGTAATTTCAGGGCACCATCTTTACAGCAGGTTTATTATGATCAGCTTCAGTTTCAGTTTTTCCAGAAGAACGGACAGTCGGATGTTTACCTGGTACAGCATTTTCGCAATGATAGCCCTGTTTTACAGCAATTGGGGGTACCTAAGCTCCGGCCTGAGACTTCTATAAACTTGAGTGCAGGGCTTACTGGAACTGTTAATTCTTCCTTGTCATTCTCTGCAGATTTTTACTACATCCCCATTCGCAACCGGATCGTCGTTTCCGGAAGGCTCGATAGTTCGGTTGTAGCCCTCCAGCCAGTTTTAGCGAGCGCAGGGGTAACAGATCTTCAGTTTTTCATCAATGCATTGAATACCTATACCAAAGGGATTGAACTCACGGCTAATTACACGGAAGTTTTTGCACAGCAGCAATCATTGACCATCAATGGAACTGCTTCTTTCAACAGGACCAGAGTTAAAATGAAAGTGGCCAGTCTTCCGCTTGCCGGAGGAGGAAATATTCCGGCTTCCGAATTACTTCCCCGTATTGATATCGGAATTATTGAACATGCACAGCCGAATAGTAAAATGATATTATCATGCGCTTATCAATTGAATGCTTTCAATTTTTTGCTGCGCAATACTTATTTCGGACAGGTTGCGGCCTGGGAGAATGATCCTGTCTTTGACCAGACCTTTAGCAGTAAGGTGATTACCGATGTGCAGTTTTCCTGTCGTCTGAACAAAAGATTTTCGGCTAGCCTGGGCTTCAATAATTTGTTTAATGTCTATCCTGATGAAATAAAAGAAATTAATGAATTGAACACCAATCTATCTTTTGGCGGACAGATTCCTTATAGCAGAACGGCTAACCAATTCGGTTTCAATGGCATGAACTATTACGCCAGACTGCAGTTTAAATTCTAAACCGATGGTCTTTAGTTTTGCACCGGCACATTTTGATTTTTTTTCTGCACAATGGGGTAAAATTAGCTGCTGATTCCTCTTAGCTGATTACAAACCAAATATTTAATATGAAATTCTATCATTACCTGTCAGGCATCCTGTTTATGCTGCCTGTAATTGTGCTGGCACAGAACCAACCTCCCCCTGCCGATCCCCTCACGCTTTATTTGAACAAAGAAAAAACACATTATCTGAAATTTGGCGGATACCTGCAGGTCTGGTTAAGGAATACGCAACTTAATCCTGGCAGCAAAATCAACGATTCGCAGCTCAACTCTGTAACCGATGTGACTTTAAGACGCGTCAGATTGAAAGTAACAGCTATGCCCGTTGATCATTTGATGCTTGTATTGCAACTCGGTCCTACCAACGTGAATAACCTGACCAAAATGGATACTTATGTAGATTTACTGGACGGATATGTGGATTATAAAATCAACGAATACATTGCTGTTGGAGGTGGCCGCTCTTCCTGGATGGGGCTGTCACGCTATGCTACTGGGTATACGAAGACCTTACTCTATGAAACTCCTTTAATTAACCTTGGGGATATTAACAGAAGAGACATTACACAGCGCAGGCTGGGATTATTTGTAAAAGGTATTATTGGAAAATTAGATTATCGCTTTGCGTATACAACTCCTTACAATACAGGCGGAACAGCTCCTTTGAATACTATTGCCGTTTTCAATACTAAAGTGGTCAAGCCAAACTGGTCAGGCTATATTAAATGGCAATTTTTCGATAAAGAGAGTAATGTGATGGCGCAAAATCAAGGAGCTTATCTGGGCAAAAAGAAAGTACTGGCTATAGGTGCCGGATTCGAACTTCAAAAAGATGCGTTATGGCATAAGAATGCAATAAATGATACTATTTCTGATAACCTGAAGCAGTTTGCTGCCGATATTTTTTATGATACCCCTATCAATAAAGAAAAAGGTACTGCATTTACTTTTTATGGGGCATATCACCACCATGATTTCGGCCCCAATTACACAAGGATACTGGCTATAGGAAACCCCGCAAACGGCCTGGATGCAAGTACAGCTTCGTTCAATGGTTCTGGAAATGGTTATCCGGTCATTGGAACAGGTAACAGTATCAGTATACAGACTGGCTTTCTACTTCCCTATTTTAACCAGAAGAAAAAAGGAGCACAACTGCTGCCTGCTGTGGGTATTCAGTATTCCAAATTCGAAAGGTTAGCAGATCCTATGGTTACCTATGATGCTGGTGTCAGTTTATTATTGAAAGGACACTCTTCCAAATTTGTCTTTAATGCGCAAAGCAGGCCCATATTCAGGGCACAGGCTGACGGTGAACTAACTACGACTATGAGAAAAATGATGTATGTACTGATGTATCACATCTCAATTGACTAATTCCTAAACTAATAATCATTATTTTTAATCCTTCAATATGGAAATTACTTACACTACCCCCGATAAAATACAAAAAAGAAGCTTTACGAAAAGACTATTGACAAACCTCACTTTTTGGGTTTTGATTGCAATTATTGCCGGGATTGTTCTGGGAACCACAAATCCTGCATTGGCCATAAAAATGGAAATTGTGGGTAAGACCTTTGTAGATATCATCAAACTATTCATTGCGCCGATTATTTTTCTGACTATTGTTTTAGGGATCAGCGGTATGGGCGACCTGAAAAAGGTGGGCCGGATTGGTGTGAAGTCACTGGTTTATTTTGAAATCGTAACGACATTCGCTTTAGCTATAGGGATATTTGTGGCTTATATTATACGTCCAGGGCATATTGACCGTTCGGGCCTGAACATACAAGATCCTTCTAAATATACTAAAGCTGCAGAATCGGGTGCTGGTTTTGACTGGGGTAAGTTTTTTATGTTTAACCTGACCTTACAAGTTTTGGTTGTTGCGATTGTTATAGGGGTCGCACTCAATTTTTATTCAAAAAGAGAAGCGGTTATCGGTGTTTTAGGCAAAGCTTCAAAATTAGTTTTTGGCGGCTTAAGATATGTGATGTACCTCGCTCCTCTCGGTGCTTTCGGAGGAATGGCTTATACGATTGGTAAATTTGGTTTGCAAACGCTGATTCCTTTAGGAAAACTAATGGGTACGGTTTATTTAACCATGGCATTGTTTGTATTCGTGATTCTGGGTTCTATACTCAGGTATTTTAATTTAAGCATCCTGAATTTTCTTAAATACATCAAGGAAGAACTGCTGCTTGTCCTTGGAACTTCTTCTTCTGAATCGGCTTTGCCTTCTATTATGAAAAAACTAGAACAGCTGGGTTGCAGTAAATCGGTTGTAGGACTGGTTATCCCCACTGGTTATTCTTTCAATCTGGATGGAACATCTATCTATTTATCAATGGCAGTTATCTTTTTAGCGCAGTTGTATAATGTTCATTTATCATTTGCAGAGATGCTGAGTATCATTGGTATATTAATGTTAACCTCTAAGGGGGCTGCGGGCGTGACAGGCAGCGGCTTTATTGTATTGGCCTCTACGCTTACCGCAATTCATAAGATCCCTGTAGAGGGACTTGCATTCCTTCTAGGAGTAGACAAGTTTATGAGCGAGGCACGTGCAATCACAAATATTATTGGAAATGGGGTAGCTACGATTGTTATTGCAAAAACTGAGAATGAGTTTCATCCCGGAGAAGATAATATACTGGCACTGAAAAAGTAGAATTCAGCAATCCCTTCCAATAAAAAAACCGGCTCATGATTAATGAACCGGTTTTTTTTATTAAGCCTGCTAATGCAGGTACAAATATTATTATTTGTCGCTGTTTTTCTTTTCAGTTACTTCAGTACGGATGTCCTGAGCAAGTGTTTTTAAATCTTGCATTGCTTTACGTACTCTAGTACCAGCTGCACCGTTACCTGAATTGTAAAACTTGTCTGCATCTGCCTCAACTCCGGCGATTAACTCTTTTAATTTTGCGAATTTTTCCATGATATTTTGTTAATTAAATTTGATTTCTGGGCTTAAAGTTAATAATTGTTTGTTTTCTTCCAAATCATTAACGAACGATAATTGGGTTTTAATATGTCTGGATGTTTATTTAAAACCATTTCTACAGGGTATTGTTAAAGGTTCTATGATTCATTAACCCGCAAAGCCATGAAAAAAGACGATTCACAAGAAAAACATAAAGTAGCTGATTCAGAAGACTTTAACACAGATAAACCGCAAGAACAGACCTTACCAAGGTACAATAGTACCAGCGAACATAGGGATGGATCTGAGCTTCCTGCTATTGAAAATCTGAATCAACAGGATGGAATAAAAGATGAGCTAAAAGACGCCAAAAACAATGATTCTGACAATAATATGACACAAAACGATGACCCATTGTATGGCAAAAAGACCAAAACTAACCTCGGTGCAGGTCAAAGGGACGAAGATGAAGACGAGAATGAGAAGATAATCCGCACCTGATCCCCTGCAGCGCAGGAGATCAGAATAAACAGGTTTTTAATAAGAAGCCGGAGCTGGCTGTTTGGATTTCAGGTTAATTTTAGTCCTGTTCAGCTTCGGAAATAAAGCGATAACCAGCAAAACAGCGATCAGCAAAATACTAATCAGCAGATAGTAATCCATCATTGCTCTTAACTGTGCCTGGCTATCTACGGTCCTGTTTAATAAACCTCTCGCTACTTTGGCTGCCTGATCGGGTGCCATACCTTTATGGGTTAATGCACCCGTGTATTGCGCAAGACGTTCAGTAACCACAGTATTCAGCCCGCTCAGGTGTTCCTGGAAACGGTTGATGTGGTTACTTTTCTGTTGCAACTGAAAGTAATTGATTAAAGCAATACTGGAACAAAATCCGGTAAAACGAAAGAATACGCCGGTTGCAGATGCAGAACTCCCTAAATGCTCAGGTACCGAGGAGATCGCAAAAACAATAATTGGTGTCATGAGCATCCCCGCTCCCATTCCCTGGATAATTAAAGGGAGAACAAAAGTGGAGGGATCGGCTTGTGTGGTGAACAGGAACCACATCCAGACATGAAAAATTAATAATAATATAAAACCATAGAGCCAGACTAACCGGATTGGTCTTTTCATAATAATCAAACGCGAAGAGATCAATACGCTCAATACTATACCGACAATATTCGCCGCCATGATATAACCTATATGTATAGGATCCATCCCTAAAATAACAGCGAAATAGATTGAGATAATTCCTAAAGCTCCACGAACCAGGTATAAGATGAAGATCATAAACATCCCTACATTAAAATTCCTGTGCTTAAAGACATCCAGGTTCAGGTATGGGCGTCTGAGATGGAGCTGACGAATAATATGTAAAGTTATCAATACCAGCGTTCCTGATACGCTCCAGACTATCCTTGAATCATGAAGCCAGTAATATTGCTGTCCGTAGACCAGTGTATAGCCTAATAAACACAAGACCAGGGAATAAATGATAAAACTATAAAAGTCCAGCTGATAAAGTGGCATCTTTTTGTTCAGCCTGATATTATTCATGATCACCAGCAGCAGAATCCCGCCTGGGATATAAGCGAAAATGATAAACTTATATAAGACATTATAGTCAAAGGCGTCTAATATAGGTGCGGTAATGATAGTGGATATTGGTGTAATACACAATAGCATTCCATAAAAGATAGAATAACCTATTTCCCTGGCTCTTTCGTTATGCAGGCTTCCAAAAATCAGCGTGATGCAAATACTGGTAGACATACAATTAGACATCCCCTGCAAGAATCTAAAGAACAACAGGATATATAGATTCTGAGTATGAAAACAAACATAAGCTGTCCCCATCTGGATCAGAATGCTAAGTATAAAATATTCCCTGGTGGCCATGAAAATAAAAAACCTTCTTTCCAGCGCAAAGAATCCGGCTACTGCCGCATAAAAAATCACCATAGAATACTGGACATCTGCTGGTTCAATACCATAATACCCAGCTGCTCCGGCACCACTGGCAGTTGATAAACCGAATAGCAAAAGTCCGGGAAAGATAACCAGGAAGATAGTTGCCCTGATTAACCAGACAGGCACCCACGATTTAAATACAGGCAGCGCTAAACTCATCAGTCCTTACTTATTTTGACATTGACATTCATTCCTGCACGCAGCTGATCTACGACTTCTTTACTTTCTGTCAGTCTAATTTTGACAGGTATACGCTGAACTATTTTCACAAAGTTACCGGTAGAATTATCCGGAGGAAGTAAGGAGAACCTTGCTCCTGTTGCCGGAGAAAGAGAAACGATAGCACCTTTAAATGTTTGACCAGGAAAAGCATCGGCAGTAATTTCTGCTGCTCCATTGACTCTCATTTTTCCAATCTGTGTTTCTTTGAAGTTAGCAATCACCCATTTACCTGCTTCCTGATCTACGATATAGGCCAATGTTTGTCCAGTCTGGATTTGTTGCCCTTCCTGAATTGTTCTTCTGCCCATTTTACCATTATATGGCGCACGTATAATCGTATAGCTCACATCGAGTTTACCTCTGTTCAGTAAAGCTTTGCGACGTTTGATTTCCGCTTCATAAACTCCTTTTTGTGACCTGATATCATTTACTTTGGACAAGGATGCCTGGTAGTTTTCCTGAGCCGCCTGATATTCTGAAGTAGCTACATCCAGCGCTGCTTTACTATTTTCCAGTTGTTGTTGAGTGGCAGATTCTACTTTAAATAATTTAGAATATCTGTCATAATCTTGTTGTTGTCTTACCAATTTTGCTTTTGCAGAAGCAATTTGTGATTGACTCACCTGCGAAACTTTAGAGGTCGTTAAAACATTGCTTTCTAATACAGAAATCTGCGCCTGTGCATTGGAAAGTGCAGCTTCAGCTTCTTCTTGCTGCAATTGATACTCACTGTTATCAATGATCAGTAAAGTA
This sequence comes from Pedobacter sp. UYP1, assembly GCF_040547305.1. NCBI lineage: Bacteria > Pseudomonadati > Bacteroidota > Sphingobacteriia > Sphingobacteriales > Sphingobacteriaceae > Pedobacter > Pedobacter sp. UYP1. Next base: position 391,437 of record NZ_JBEPPL010000003.1, read on the forward strand.
TCTCCTTTTTTCACTTCCTGGTTTTCTTCATATTTGATCTCCCTGATAAAACCACCCACGCGTGAAGTGATCGGATTGATATATTCTTCTATCTGTGCATCATTGGTATCCTCATAATTGTAAAGCTGAACCAGGGATATGATTCCCCAGACGGCAAGCCCTACAGCAATGACACCAGCTATCCAGGCTGTTATTTTTGTAATCAGCTGATCCGTATTTGTATAGTTATTCTTTGTTTTCATGTTAGAGGTTACCTATTGCCTTTTGTAATTGATAAAATTGTAGTTGTGCTGCGATTCTGGCCGCAGCGTAATCGAAACGCGTTTGAAGTAATTGTGTATCTGCATCCAGTAAGTCTGTCACTAAGGCTAACTGGTTGAAATAAGTATTGTTCACAATTCTTAGGTTCTCTGTGGCCTGAGTGATATTTTCTTTCGCCACATCAATCCTGGTCAGCGATTCCTTATATCTCAAATAAGCTTCGTTCACTTCCTGTCTGATTTTATCTTCTGTATCCGAATGCTCAACTTCCTGCTGCTGATATTTCAATTCGGCCGCTCTTGCTTTATGTGTATTGTGATAAAAAGAAGAAATCGGGAAACTTGCTTTAATCCCAGTCATCCCTAAGCCATAAACGGCTATCGAATAAGGGTAAAGCAAAATCTGAGGATAGGAATAAGCGTAATTGGCGAATAACCCCAATTTAAAAGACACATTTGCTTTCACATTCTTTACCTCCAACTTACGCAGCTCTGTTTCTTTTTCAGCTATTTTATAAGCAAAGGAGTGTGCCATTGCATCCGACAAATAAGTACTATAAGGCTTCAAAACCGGCAAATCAGCTTTTAAATCTTCTGCCGGCTGAATCACAGTTTCATCGGGTAATCCAGTCAGTATATTCAATTTCTGATTGGCTATAGCAAGATCGTTATTCAACTGAACCAACGCCATTTTTTGCCTGGATAATTTTAAGGTTACCCGCAGGACATCACTTTTGAGCACGACCCCATTTTTAAGCAACTGTTTGATTTCCTGCAGCTGTTTTTCCTGATCACTGATATCTTTTAATAACAAGGCTTTAAAAATATTGCTTCTCTGCAGGTCAAGGAAATAAGCAGTCGCCCTTAATTTCATTTCCGAAGTAGTCAGGTTACGCTGTTCAATAGCAATCTCATTTTCTTTCTTTTCTTCGGCGATCTTGATATTAGTTTTACTCCCGTTATACAAGTTAAGATAAGCGCTGCCGCCAAATTTATAGGAGGTATGTACCACTTCAAATTGACTGGGAGTATGGAATAGTCCATTGTCATAAATAGGAACATTGCTGACTCTTGCGTATTCGCCTTCGGCATAAATTTCAGGAAGACGCTCTGCTTTAGCATCTTTAATTCCCTCTACAGTCCTTTTTACCCGAAGGTCCTGCATTTGTATAGTTTTATTATTTGCAGCCACCTTTTCCCAGATCTGGTTCAGTGACATTGAAATTGGAGTTGTCTCTTGTGCTTTCAGCCTGTTGAACAGGAAAATAGAGAAGAGCAACAGAACGATTTTTTTATTAATGTAGTACATGTCTTTAAGAATGATACAAAATTACAGCTATGAAATACTTGTAATTTTATCTATATTACCAAATATTTGTCCATTCCAGCCAATGCCAATTTTAGACACAGCAGCGTACCTTAAAAACATAGATTTTAAACCAAAAAGCATTTTTATTGTCCATGAGAAGTTAGAACGCAGCCTTCCTAAACACTCCCATACCAAAGGACAGCTCACTTATGTGGAAGGTGGAATTGCTTATATTCATATCCAGAGTAAGACCTATATTATTCCGGCAAGACATTATGTATGGATACCAGGCGGCCTGGAGCATTATCTGAATGTGAGAAATGCAGCTACGGTGACCCATAACTTATACTTTTATACGGAAGATGATCATTTAGACCCTTTTTATCAGAAGTTAGGGATCTACCCGGTAAACAGTCTGTTATTTGAGATGCTGGTTTTTGCAGAGAACTGGACGGGAACAATTGAGAAGAAAGACCCTGGTTTCAATTTTTTGGTAGCGATCAAAGATATTTTACCACAGTTAAGTACTAAATCATTTCCAATTGCTTTGCCTACCACATCCAATACAAGGTTAAGACCTATTGTCTTGTATCTCTCTCAGAATTTTGCACAACCATTAACTTTAGAAAACCTGGCCAGTCGTTTTGGAATGGGGGAACGCACCTTATCGCGGCTATTTCAATCTACAATGAGCATCTCTTTTTTGCAATATCTGAAGTTACTCAGAATTGTAAAAGCTATAGAATTCATTATGCTGGGTGATAAAACGACGACAGAAATCGCCTATTTAACAGGGTATAATAGTCTGGCGGCCTTCAGTAAAGCATTTTTTCAGCTCACGAACATCAGGCCGTCAGATTTTGGAAAGAAGGACTAATCCAGTCTTTTTAAGTAAAAATCAGTTGGTATATCAACGATCAAAGGAACCTTTTCTACCGCTACAAAGCTTAAGTCAAGTCCAAATCCTCTTTCTTCTGGTACACTAAACGTTTTAAGAATGGTATAATAGGCCATCGTAAAGCGTTCAATAAAGCGTAAACTGTTAGAGTTTGAAAGTACTTTCTCAATCACAACGAACCTGAAATCTCCAGCAATATTATGTTCTTTCAAAGAAGCATATTTACTGGTGATATCAATTTCTCCGTTTTTAACCATCTCTTCTACTACTTTTCTGAACAGCACATTGACGCGCTGCTCTACCCTGAATCCAAGACGGAAATCAATTCTGATCAGTTTTTTATCAACTAATTGCTCCACTTTATATTCCATTGTAAAAGGCTCATCGGTTACATCAACGTGTAATAACCAGTATACGTCAGCTCTTTTAGGATGTTTCTGAATAATAGAATACATGATCGAAGATTCAATTTCGAAATTGAAATTGGCACTGGTCAGATAGACTAATTGTGAGGCATATTTAGGAATAGTTTCATCTTCACTGATCTTGCTGATAATTGGGAAATACTTCTCAATATCCACAAAACGCATGTACCTGTTTCTGATCCGGCGACCGTTTGACCAGGCCCACATGATAGAAAAAAGGGACATACCCAGGATTAATGTAAACCATCCTCCGTGAAGGATTTTCACTGCGTTACCTGCAAGGAAAGTTAATTCAATCACTCCGTAAATAGTCAGGAAGATCACAATCAGGTACATCGGTACCTTTTTACGCATTAAAAAGATAGAGACCAGGATTGTTGTCATCAGCATGGCTACGGTAATTGATAAACCGTACGCTGCTTCCATATGCTCTGATTTCTGGAAAATCAAGACCACCAGGATACAACCGATAAACAAGACCCAGTTCATGGATGGCACATATAACTGGCCTTTTGAGTTACTTGGGTAATTTATTTTAACTTTAGGCCATAGATTTAATCTTACAGCTTCTGAAATCAGGGTAAATGATCCTGAAATTAACGCTTGACTGGCTACAGCTGCCGCTACAGTTGCAATCAAAATCCCGTAGATCAAGAACCAATCTGGCATGATATGGAAGAATGGGTTAATTTCTCCAAGGTGTTTACCTTGTAATTGCCATAACCATACGCCTTGTCCCATATAACTTAAAATCAAACAGATTTTAACGTAAACCCAGCTCACACGGATGTTAGAGCGTCCGCAGTGACCAAGATCAGAGTAAAGTGCCTCTGCTCCTGTAGTACATAAAAATACTGCACCAATAATCAGGAATGCTTCGGGATTAGTGGTTAGGATATGGTAAGCATAATAGGGGTTAACTGCTTTAAGGATCTCCGGAAACTGCATGACATAAGTTGCACCCAGAACAGCAATCATCGTAAACCAAAGCCACATAATCGGGCCAAATGCTTTACCAATAAATGAAGTTCCGAATTGCTGGATACCGAAAAGGAAAGTAATAATCAGTATCACGATCGGCACAGTTGGCAAATCCTTATAAATGATCCCCAATCCTTCAATTGCTGAAGAAACGGTTACCGCTGGTGTCATAATCCCATCAGCTAATAAGGCTGCGCCACCGATCATAGCGGGAATAATAAGCCATTTTGCTTTACGCTTAACCAAAGAGTATAGAGAGAAAATACCACCCTCCCCTTTATTGTCTGCCTGTAGCGTTATGATTACGTATTTTATAGTTGTTTGAAGTGTTAATGTCCAGAAGATACAGGATAAACCTCCCAGTATCAGGTCTGCAGTAATTAACCTGTCGCCAATAATTGCCTTGAAAACATAGAGTGGAGAAGTACCTATATCCCCGTAAATAATCCCTAAGCTAATTAGTAAACCTGCCGCGGTTAGCTTATTGACGTCTTTATGATTTGCCATTTTTTTAATTTGAGTGGCGCAAATGTAGGGATTGTTATACATTGAAGAGTACTATAATTTAAAAAATTAATATTTAATCCAATCTGTTTAAACATCTTACAAATTTCTTCCGTTATAATAAAGGTCATCTGAGACCAAATCACCAGTTCAATATTAAATCTATGTTAACTTAAAATCATCATTAACAGAATGATAATTAAACATTACCAAACTGTTAATTTACCTTTACACCGTGCCGCTACCTATTTTCATTTTCCACGAACTACTTTTTAGAATTCAGTTGTTTGATCCTTCAATCGGATCTTATGTGTCTCATAGTTATACTAAATCTGGTGCAGTTATCGTCACCACAACGCGGACAATCCGGATTCGCAGGGGTTTATTGAACAAACAATTCAAGGACCCGACGTTGATCCCCGAAGCTGCTTTACAGAAACTCATTGCCTGATAGCTAATCTCATACAGAGTTGATGAAGACTTAACATTACCTGTTTATTTTTACAGAAACCCCATTCCGATGAATTCTGTATTCAATTTCTTCAGTCCGAAAGACAAAAAATTCCAGCCGCTGTTTGAGCAGGATGCTAAAAATCTGGTTAAGATCTCACAAAGCCTTTTGCTTACGGTAACTACTGAAGATACTGAACAGCGTATTGCGCAATTCAGAGAAACGGAAAAACTGGAACAGACGGGAGATGACATTACACATTCAATTTTCCTGGAGTTGAGTAAAAATTTTATCACTCCTTTTGACAGGGAAGATATCCATGCTTTAGTAAGTGCGCTGGATGATGTGGCAGATTATATCTACGCGACTTCTTTAAATATTGAATTGTATAAAGTCACTGTTTTTAGTCAGGAAATTGTACATCTGGCCAAGTTAATCACAGAAATGTCCAAAGATCTGGAATTAGCGATAATGGAACTCCGTAATTTCAAGAATACCAATATTATTGCTGATGTTTGTTCAAGAATTAATAAGGGAGAGAGCCAGGCAGATTTTCTTTGCAACACTGCCATCGCCCGTTTGTTTATCTCAGAAACAGATGCGATCGAGCTCATCAAGCAAAAAGAGATTCTCCAGACCCTGGAGATGGCTACCGATAAATGCGATGATGCAGCGAATGTGCTCGAGGCTATCCTGATTAAAAACGCGTAGATAAGCATGTCATCAGAAAATAGAAAAACACCTTTATTTAAATTAAACCAACCAGACGACACCTATAAATTTCAGCCGCTGCCGGAACCGTTCGGGGAATATCCTTACCGGTTGAATCCAGCATTAACATTGCCCGATCCGCATAAAATGGTCTTCCAGATTGCTGGTGATACAGGAGGATTAAAGTCCCCTTCTTTTCAAAAGCTTATTGCAGAAGAAATGGGCAAGCAATATCATCAGGCTAAAAGCCCGGCAGATCAGCCTCAGTTTCTTTACCATGTAGGTGATATTGTCTATCATTTTGGGGAAGCTGAACAATATGAGCGCCAGTTTTTTACTCCCTATAAAGACTATCCTGCTCCGATTTATGCCATTGCGGGTAACCATGATAGTGATGTGAATCCGAATGCAAAAACACCTTATTCAAGTCTTGCTCCGTTTACGAGTGTGTTTTGTGGAAAGAGCCCAAGATTGGTTCCTTTCGGCACGAGACTAAATCGTATGAGCGGAATGCAGCCTCATGTGTACTGGACTTTACAAACACCATTAGCCAATATTATAGGCCTGCATAGTAATGTTCCTAAATTCGGGGTCATTACTGAAGAACAAAAACAATGGTTTATTGAGGAGCTGAAACAGGCTGCTACTGAACGTGCAGAGAAAGCAATTGTAGTTTGTGTTCACCATGCACCTTATTCAGCAGATTTTAACCATAGCTCTAGTTTACCGATGATTAATTTCATGGAAGATTGTTTTGAAGCTGCGGGTGTAACACCAGATCTTGTTTTAAGTGGACATGTACATAATTATCAGCGCTTTAATAAAACTTACTCAAATGGAGAAGTCGTTCCATTCATCGTTTGTGGTGCGGGTGGTTTTGATGAGTTACATTGGTTAGTGGAAAGTGATGATCTTTTGTATACGAATAAGAGTGACCTCTTTGATACGGTTACATTGCAGAATGCTTGTACTATGCAGCATGGTTTCTTAAATCTTGAGATTGAGAAAACTGAGCAGGGACACCAGATTAACGGAAAATACTATGCGATTCCGCATGAAGGATTGAAACCTGGAGAGGATGCCAGTCTGTTCGAAGAGTTTACGTATTTTTGTAAGCATGGCGACAAACAGGTTGTTCAATAAATCTTCTCTTCAGAATTCCAAAAAAGAAAGTTTAACGCTCAAAGAAAGACTTGCAGCTTTAGGTAATTTGCCGGAATTCTTTAAAATGGTCTGGCAGACAAGCCCGCGGATGACCATTTCAAACTTGTTTTTGCGGATAGCACGTTCCGCAACTCCACTGGCTATGTTATATGTGGGTAAGCTGATTATCGATCAGGTGATCTTATTCAGTAAAACGCCGCAGCAGCATGATCTGACTTATTTGTGGGAGTTGATTGCGCTGGAATTTGCACTGGCCATTTGTTCAGATTTATTGAGCAGGGCGATCTCCCTGCTGGACAGTTTATTGGGAGATCTTTTTTCTAAACATACTTCGGTACAGATCATGGAGCATGCTGCCACACTGGATCTGGATCAGTTTGAAGATTCTATTTTTTATGATAAGCTGGAACGTGCCAGGCAGCAAACTGTGGGACGTACAATTTTACTTTCCCAGGTGATGAGCCAGTTACAGGATCTGATTACGATGGGTTTTCTTGCAGCGGGTTTGATTGTATTTAATCCATGGTTGATTTTACTTTTATTCGTCGCTATTCTGCCTTCTTTTTTGGGAGAGTCTTATTTTAACGATCAGAGTTATGCATTAACCAGAGGCCAGACGCCCGAAAGAAGGGAGCTGGACTATCTGCGTTTTCTGGGTGCCAGTGATGAAACGGCTAAAGAAATCAAGATATTTAATCTTTCTGGTTTTGTAATTGACCGGTTTTCACTTTTATCGGACAGGTTTTACAAAGCAAATAAAAGATTGGCGATACAGCGTTCGGCCTGGGGGGTATTTTTTGCTTTATTAGGCACAGCTGGATATTATGGGGCTTATGTAGTCATTATTCTGGATGCAGTTTCAGGAAAAGTGACGATTGGAGAGCTTACCTTTTTAGCAGGTTCCTTCCGGCAGCTCAGAACTTTACTGGAAGGAATTCTGACCCGTTTCACAGCGGTTTCTCAAGGAGCTATTTATCTGCGTGATTTCTTTGAATTCTTTGAAATCAAACCGAAGATTACTACTGCAGACAAACCTATTCCCTTTCCAAAGATTATTCAAACAGGTTTTACTTTTGAAGATGTCGGTTTCCGGTATCTGAATTCTGAACGCTGGGCGAACAGGCATTTGAGTTTTACGCTGTTTCCGGGTGAAAAGCTGGCCCTGGTTGGTGAAAATGGTGCTGGAAAAACAACATTGGTGAAGTTGCTGGCACGTTTATATGACCCTACGGAAGGCCGGATTTTACTGGATGGCATAGATCTGAAAGCGTATGATCTTGCAGATTTAAGGATGAACCTGGGCATTATTTTCCAGGACTATATCCGCTATCAAATGAGTTTTTCTCAAAACATAGCAGTTGGGAATATCAAAGAGAAAGACAATGAGAATTTGATCAAAGCTGCTGCACATCAGAGTCTGGCCGATCAGCTTGCAGAAAAACTACCGGGACATTATGATCAGGTATTGGGGAAACGGTTCTCTGAAGGTGTGGAGCTTTCTGGCGGGGAATGGCAAAAAGTAGCTTTGGCCCGGGCTTATATGAAAGATGCACAATTGTTAATTCTGGACGAGCCTACGGCAGCGCTTGATGCAAGAGCTGAGTACGAAGTTTTTCAACGTTTTTCTGAGCTGACCCATGGAAAATCAGCGGTCCTGATTTCTCACCGTTTTTCTACGGTAAGAATGGCCGACAGAATCCTTGTGCTGGAAAAAGGAGAACTGGTAGAAATTGGAAGTCATCAGCAGTTGCTGGATAAAAACGGACGTTATGCGGAACTGTTTAATCTTCAGGCAATGGGTTACAGATAGATTAGCTGTATTTCAATGGCGTCCAATGAATTAAATTCCCGCTGAACTCCTCATTAAAGTAAAGAAAAAAATCTTCTACTGTGGCAAAGCCATCATTAATAGCCAGCCTTACTAAAGTTTCTTTGTCTATCAATTCATAGTTTATAAAAACCGCCGGTCCTTTATCATTAATCAGATTGGAGTAATCAATTTGTATCCGCTGCACAGATTGACATCTCAGGATGGGTGCAAATTGAAATTCATCGGTTGAATTCAGGTTAATAACGAGCTGTATTTCCATTCCGGCACTCCATTCATTATCTAAATCTCTGCGGATAGTGTGAATTTTTGGTTCCAGGAACTCCCCGAAGGTATCTCCATCCCAGCATTTACCGAATTTCTCCAGGTGACGGCGCTGGTAATCCTGATAGCTTCCTTCCAGGTTACCGGGCCCTAACATAAGGCCTTTCCATATTTTCTCCAGAAAATAATTAGGCTGATGATTGACTTCTGTGCCAAATGATAGTTTCATATTATCTGTGTGCTGTATAGTAAGGTGTAGCTACTGCTTTAATTAATAATTCAATTTCCCAGCTGGAAAGTGGTGGAAAGTCTGCTGCCGCAGCAATATCTTCTAATTGTGCCAATGTCCGGATTCCCATCACTGCGCTGTCCAGGGCCTGGTGCTGTAAAACAAAACGAATAGCTGTTTGTGCAGAAGAATTGCTTTCAGTGGTAATGGAGCGGATAACTTCTGCTGCCTGAGCAACTTCTGCTTCGCTATAACTCAGATAAGGTGCTGCGGGTTTTCCTGCTAATAAGCCTTGTGCAATACTTCCACGCCCGAGTACGCCAATGTTGTGTTCATGAAGTAATTCCAGGCATTCTTCTTCAGGTCTGCGGTCGAGTAAGCTATATTGCATCATCACACTCACCATTTTAGAGCGCTGTACATATTCCCTGATCACATTTGGCCGGATAGAAGAGATGCCGTAATACCTGATTTTACCTTGTTGTTTTAAAATTTCAAAGGCCTCAATAGTTTCATCAACCGGGTCTTCTATGGTACCTCCATGTAACTGGTAAAGATCGATATAATCCGTTTGCAGCCTTTTAAGGCTGCCTTCTACTGCGGACAGGATATGTTTTTTGCTGGGGTTCCAGTCCCAACCATTTCCGTCAGAACGGTGCTGGTTGCCAACTTTGGTGGCCAGGATCACCTGATCCCGCCTGGATTTCAGTAATGCACCTATTTTAGTTTCATTTTCCCCATGTTCATAAAGATCTGCGGTATCAAAGTAATTGATTCCCAGATCCAGTGCCCGATCAATAATTAACTGATTTCCGCTGGTATCTCCGGTTAAAGACATACAGCCAAATCCAATTTTACTAACTTCCAGACTGGATCTTCCAAGTTTTGAATATTGCATCTTATTTATTTAGGTATTGTGTATGCTTGTTTTAAGGGCAGCCCGGGTTATTTTTAAGCGCTCTGCCAAGCAGACTAAATTAACCGTTTTTTTTAGTTCTGCAACAGATTTACAGGATTGTTTATTAAGTACTGGTTATCAATGTTTTGTTTTAACTTATTTACTATAGCCCCCCGAATTTGTTTGAAGGTTTTTTGGGATTTGCAGGATTAATTCCTTTTAGGTTTCTCTCGCACACACGATTAATTCCTTTTAGTTTCCTATGGTAAATAGGAAAAGAGTCCAAAAAATGTATCCATAAACGAACAATTTAGCCTATTTTGTTGTTTAAACAATAAATTGAGATGAAAACCCTAATTTAATTAATGGATACTTTTACTACGATTACCATCCTGGTAACCATCAGCGCACTCATTTCCTACCTCAATCACCGTTACGTTAAATTGCCTGGTACGATCGGGATCATGGTGATTGCAATCAGTCTTTCTGTACTGATTTTGATTACGGGAAAGACTTTCCCGGCAGCTTATAATTTTATTTCTGAACTTACCTCAAGTATAGATTTCACCAAAACGTTATTGGACGTAATGCTGGCATTTTTACTTTTCGCCAGTGCATTACATTTCGATTTTGAGAAGCTTAAAGCACAAAAAAGACCAGTACTTATTTTGAGTACAGTAGGTGTGATCGGGTGTACAACAATCTTTGGCTTTCTGTTTTTCTGGGCAGCGTCTTTTCTGCATATAGACATCCCGCTGATGTATTGTTTCCTGTTTGGTGCTTTGATCTCCCCTACCGACCCTGTGGCAGTATTGTCGGTCTTAAAGAAATCCAAAATCCCACCTTCACTGGAAACCATCATTGGTGGTGAGTCATTGTTTAATGATGGCGTGGGTATCCTTCTATTTGTAACACTGCGGGAGCTTACTGAAAATACAGGTATGGCTTTTTCCTGGTCTCATTCTTCGTTGTTATTTGCGCAAGAAGTATTTGGTGGTATTTTATTGGGTGTGGCTTCAGGTTATTTATGTACCAGGCTGGTTAAAAAGGTAGATGAACTGCAAACGATCTTAATGATTACGCTCTCTATGGTAATGGGAATTTCTGTAGTAGGTGGCTTATTACATGTATCTATTCCTTTGGCAGCGGTTACCGCCGGATTGATGCTAAGCAACATGAAATTAGGAGAAAATGCGAATACTGTACATCTTAAAGATATATTAGATAAGGTTTGGGGATTAATTGATGATTTGCTGAATACGATCCTTTTTGTGATGATCGGACTGCAAATTGTGGTAATTCCTTTCTTTAAAAATTATTGGCTGATTAGTTTACTTTCTGTATTTTTCGTACTGATTGCCAGGGGACTGAGTATCGCTGCGCCAACTATTTTAATGAGAAGATCCTTAAAAACTGATTATAACAGGCTGGGTATTCTGATCTGGGCAGGATTAAGAGGTGGTATTTCTGTTGCACTTGCTTTATCTTTACCAGACTCTCCTTATAAGGCGCTGATTGTTTCGGCAAGTTATATCATCGTTATATTTTCGATTATCGTTCAGGGATTAACCTTAAATAAGGTAGTTAACAAATTGGTAAAATAAATTCATAATGAATATATGCACACAAATATCTTTTACCATATCACCAAGCAGTTCCAGCTTCCTTTTACCAATCCGGTACTGATATTTTCTTTATTACTTTTTATTATCCTGATTGCCCCGATTTTACTGGGCAGAATTAAAATCCCCGGCATTGTAGGATTTATTATCGCGGGAATCCTGATCGGCCCTAATGGGTTCAATATTCTGAAGAAAAACTCTGCTATAGAGCTTTTCGCAACCATTGGTTTATTGTACATCATGTTTATTGCGGGTATTGAGCTTGACCTGGCAGAGTTTAAGAAGAAAAAGCACAAGAGTTTTATTTTTGGGTTTCTGACCTTTGCTGTTCCCATTTTAATTGGTTTTCCAGTCTGTTATTATTTGCTGCATTATTCTTTACTGACTTCAATTTTAACGGCAAGTATGTTTGCTACGCATACGCTGGTGGCCTACCCTATTGTCAATAAATTCGGAATTGCTAAAAATGAAGCGGTAGCGGTTACTGTTGGAGGGACGATTCTGACAGATACAGCGGTGTTAATTATCCTGGCCGTGATTATGGGTTCTGTGGAGGGTGAGCTGAACAGTTCTTTCTGGATTCAACTGGCTATATCCCTGACTATTTTTACTGCAACGGTATTTATTGTGATCCCAAAAATTGCGAAGTGGTTCTTTACTAAACTGGAAAGTGAAAAAACTTCTCACTATATCTTTGTTTTATCGGTCGTTTTCTTCTCTGCTTTCTTAGCGCAGCTTGCGGGTATCGAACCTATTATCGGAGCTTTCGTAGCTGGGCTTGCTTTGAACAGGTTGATTCCCCATTCATCTATTCTGATGAACAGAATTGAGTTTGTTGGGAATGCTTTGTTTATCCCGTTTTTCCTGATCAGCGTGGGGATGCTTGTTGATTTACGTGTACTTTTCAGGGGACCTGAAGCATTGATTGTTGCTGGTGCATTAACAGTAGTAGCTATAGTTGGTAAATACTTTTCAGCTACTTTAACACAGTGGATTTTCAAGTATACTAAAAACCAGCGCTTGCTTATTTTTGGTTTGAGCAGTGCCCATGCAGCGGCTACATTAGCTATTATTTTAGTGGGCTACCAGGCAAAAATTATTGATGACAATATCCTGAACGGAACTATTATCCTGATCCTGGTTACTTGTGTCTTTGCTTCTTTTGCAACGGAGAAGGCTAGCAGAAACATTGTTTCCGAAGAAGAGCTTACCGGACCTGAGCTTGTCCAAAATCAAGAGAATATTTTAATTCCTATTGCGGATTTCAACAATATGGACACCATGCTGGATCTTGCAGTATTGTTTAAGGACAAGGCTTCCGATCGGCCTATCAATTTATTGTCAGTTGTACCAGATAGTGATAATGCACAGGCAAATTTGCTTATCGCCCGTAAAAAACTGAATGATTCTGTCAAATATGCTTCTGGGAATGATACGATGGTTAAAGTGATTGCTACTTTGGATCACAACGTTTCCAGTGGGGTATTGCGGATTGCCAAGGAAAAATCTGCCAATATTATCATTACCGGATGGCCGAGGAAGAATACTGTTATTGATAAGTTTTTAGGAGATAAATCTGCCGCGCTGATTGAACAGTCTCCTGCAAATTTATTTATCCTGCATTTACATAAGCCGATTACCGTACATACGAGCATTCAATTGGTTTGCCCGCCAGCTTACCTCATGGAGAAGAATATGCAGGTATGGCTTGCCAAAGTTTGTAAGCTGAGTGTTGAATTGAGCCTATCGGTAGATTGCTTTTGTGATGAGTCTACGAAAAAACATATTGAGCATGCATTACTGATGATGAAATCGAGTGTTAATTTTAAATTCGATTCCACAGAAATCTGGAAGGACTGGAGAAAATTGAAAGAAAGGATCATGCCTGATGATTTCATGATTGTCGTCCTGGATAGAAAGCTGGAAACGACTTACTTGCTTTCACTTACTTATACGCAGCGTAAACTGGAACATCTATTTGAGTCACAAACTAAACTGCTGATTTATCCGCAGATTTAGCATTCAACTCGTTCATTATATATTACAAAGCCCCTGATTTTATAAAATCAGGGGCTTTGTAATATATAAGAGGGGCTCTTGTCGTATAAACTACCAGCCCATTCTTTTGCGCAATGATAAGATCTGTTCAGCATGGTGTTTGCCGTGCCAGTTATACAGACTCGTCATTTGCCATAATGGAACATAAGTATCAGATGCGGGATGATGGTATTCACGTTTCCAGTCCTGGTCTGTCAGTTGTAACAGCAAAGATGTCCAACGGCGGTGTAAAGCGTGAACCAGGGTGATAGAAACATTTAAAGGCACATCCGTAACATCAGGCAATTCTGCCCAAAGTTGTTCTTCATAAGGCTTAATGGTTGGACGGTCTTCTGTCAGCGCCAGTTTCAACCTGATGTAAGCGTTCATATGGCTATCGGCTATATGATGAATTACTTGTATGGTGTTCCAACCACCTTCTCTATAGGGCACATTCAATTGTGCTTCGTCCAGATTTTCGATACAATAATCCAGTAACAGCGGGAGAGACCGGATAGAATTTATCCAGGAGTTGAGAGATTGTGGGGTATAAGTTTCGGCTGGAACATAACGCCCGATCGGGAATGCATGTTCTTCGTTAAAATTCTCCATCATTGAATGGCTAAAGGTTGTATATATTGATTAAAAGACTTTCGTGTAATGTTCTACAACAGGAAAAGGATCATAAAAATGGTGAAGAAGTTCTTTCCATTCCAGATATCCGGAAGATCCTCTGAATCCAATTGTATGTGCTTCCAGTGTTTCCCATCTTACTAATAAAAGATACTGATCAGGGTTTTCTATACAGCGCTGAAGTTCATGATCTATATATCCCTGCATTTTGGAAATGATTTGTTGTGCCTGGTTAAAGGCGAGTTCAAATTCATTGGTCTTGCCCGGTAAAACATGAAGTATTGCTTGTTCTAGTATCATTTTAGTTTGATTAGGAGATATGGTATTCTTCCAGTTTTCGATAAAGTGTTGTTAACCCTATTCCTAGTAAACGGGAAGTTTCAGTTTTATTATTACCTGTATACTTTAATACTTTAATGATATGCATTTTTTCAACGGTCTCCATTTTCATTCCATCGCCTTCGGCAGCGCCATGGTGAAATTCATAAGGAAGTAAACTTGCATTCAGGATTTGACCGTCAGATAGAATGACTACTCTTTCAATGACGTTTTTCAACTCTCTGATATTCCCTTTCCAAACATGGTTAAGCAAGTTTTCGCCAAACTGTTCATCCATCGTAAAGTCTGGTTTATTTACTTTCGCAGCAAATTGCTTCAGGTAATGTTTAGCAATCAGCAGCACATCACCTTTTCTTTCATTTAAGGAAGGAAGTTCTATGGAAAAGACAGATAGCCTGTAAAACAGATCCAGTCTGAAACGGCCTTCTTCTGCTTCAGTTTTCAAATCTCTGTTCGTTGCAGCTATAATGCGGACATTTACTTTAGTGGTTTGGGTATCCCCTACTTTGATAAAGGTTTGATTTTCCAGTACCCTTAAAAGTTTAGCTTGCAAGTCAAGGTTCATCTCTCCGATTTCATCCAAAAAGAGTGTACCTTCATTTGCTTCCTGCAGCAAACCTTTTTTATCTTTCTGAGCTCCTGTAAAAGCTCCTTGTTTGTAACCAAACAGTTCACTTTCGAGCAGGTCAGGATTAAAACCGCTGCAGTTTAAAGCGACAAATGGCTTTACTTTGCGCTCACTTTCAAAGTGGATGGCTTGTGCAAAAACTTCTTTACCTGTCCCTGTTTCTCCCAGCAGTAATACTGTCGTATCTGTTGGCGCAACTCTGCGGGCAAGGTCTATCGCTGCTAAAATAGGTTTGGACTGTCCGAGTATAGCAGTGAAATCGTATTGCTTTTGGATTTTAGATTCCAGCTCAAAGACTCTGTACTGGAGTTTAGCCTTATCCATTGCTTTGTAGACTAATGGAATAATCTTATCATTATCATCTCCTTTGGTGATATAATCAAATGCACCGTTACGCATAGCTTTCACACCATCCTGAATGGTTCCGAAAGCAGTCAGATTGATAACTTCTGCATAGGGTTTTATCTCCTTAATTTGTTTAACCAGCTCTACGCCGTTTACATCCGGTAGTTTCACATCGCTGATTACTACATGGACTTCCTGATTAGCCAGTACTTTAAGTCCCTCTTTCCCTGTATTGGCCTGATACACTGTAAATCCTTCTAATTCTATAATTCTTGCTAAAAGACTGCATATCTTTTTTTCATCATCAATAATCAGGACACTTTGCTGCATAGTTAAAAATTTCATCAAAAATAGTTATAATAAGACAGATGTAATCAAGCTTGATCCCGTATTTATTGGTAACACGGTCATATTCATTAAAAAATCTTATTTTTGTACAATAAAAAACCTTCACCATTTTGGCTAAAATCAAAAAGAATTCCCATAAAATCCTTTATAGAAAGTATTCTTCTAATATTAAATATATTATGATGGTGCTGACTGTACTTATCATTACGTTCTTTTTACCTAAACAACCGCGTTTCAGGTATGAATTTCAGAAGGGTAAAGTTTGGTTGAACAAAGACCTGGTCTCTCCGTTTAGCTTCGCTATTTTGAAGACTAATCCGCAGGTTACCACAGATAAACAGGACGCATTAGAGAACGTTCTTCCTATTTACCGGTACAGTCCCGAGCTATATACGGCAGTTGAAGAAGCTTATAGCAATGAGTTTGATGTAAAATGGCGTGGAAATGCTTTTCCTGAAGAAGAAAAAACACCGAATAAAATAGCTTCACTCAAATTATTAAAAAGCATTTATGAAAAGGGAATTATAGCAGTCAATCCGAAGCATCAGAAAGGCCGGAAGTATTATGATATCTCGCTGTTAAACAATAATATTTCAAAGACAATCAGTACACAGGATGTATTTACGGTACAAACTGCGCTTGATTATTTCAATACGACTTTTACCTCGACTAAAGTCAAAGAAAAAGAGGTAGTGATGAATCTGGTGGAGGATCATTTACAACCAAACATTGTTTTTGATGAGAAGTTGACTGTAATTGTACAGAATAACACGATAAATAGCCTTTCTACAACCCGTGGAATGGTTCAAAAAGGAGAATTGATTATTGCAAAAAATAATGTAATCGATGATGAAGTATTTCAGAAGCTTCAATCTTTCAAAGAAACCTATGAGGCGCAAACCAAGACTATCGGAGACAGCAAGTTAGTTTACCTCGGCCAGATCTTACTGGTAGGTTTTATCCTGAGCTTACTGATGGTTTTCCTTTCCATGTTCAGAAAAGATATTTTTAGTGATAACAGGCAGTTATCATTGTTATTATTGATCATTACCATGTTGCTGCTTGCACTAACCTGGTCTATCAAGCTTAACCTGCCTAGTCTTTATTACATCCCGTTCTGTATCGTTCCGATCATCATCAGAATCTTATTTGACACGCGCCTTGCCTTGTACCTGCATTTGCTTGTTATTTTGATAGCGGGCTTCTTTGTCCCTAATAGTTTTGAATTTGTCTTTTACCAGGTAACTGCGGGTATGGTTGCGATTTATAGTATCAGAAACCTGATCAAAAGAGAACAACTGTTATTATCTGCTTTATTCATCTTAACGGCTTATTTTATCTGTTTTGTTGGAATCGCCCTATTAAGGGATGGTTCGTTCCAGGAAATCGAGTGGATAAACTTTGTTCCTTTCATTATCAGTGTACTTTTATCTTTACTGGCTTACCCGCTGATCTATGCTTTTGAGCGCGTATTCGGGATAACTTCTGATGTTGCACTGATTGAGCTCACAAACACCAATAACAAGCTATTAAGAGAGCTTGCATTTAAAGCTCCGGGTACATTCCAGCATTCGTTACAAGTAGCGAATTTAGCCGAGGCTGCAATCTTCAAAATCGGCGGAAATTCTCTGTTGGTCAGAGCTGGTGCTTTGTATCATGATATTGGTAAGATTGAGAACCCTCAATATTTTATAGAGAATCAGAATACGACCCTGAGCCCGCATGATAAACTACCTTATGAACAAAGTGCACAGATTATCATTAAGCACGTCCATAAAGGGATTGAAATTACCAGAAGACATCAATTGCCGGAAAGTGTGATCGACTTTATCAGAACGCACCATGGAAATACACGTGTAGATTATTTTTACCAGTCCTTCCTGAAGAATTCTCCAGAGAAATTTGTGGACGAAAATATCTTCCGTTACCCTGGTCCTATCCCTTTTTCTAAAGAAACAGGGGTGTTAATGCTGGCCGATTCGGTCGAAGCAGCCTCAAGAAGTATCAAAAATCCCAACGCCCAAAACATAAATGATCTGGTTGAACGCATCATTAATTACAAATTGGAACAAAATCAATTAGATAATTGCGATTTAACGTTAAAAGATATAGAAACTATAAAGCTGATATTCAAGACGATGCTTATGAGCATCTATCATGTGCGTATAGATTACCTACAAAATGTGTAAAATATTTTTGAATTAATGATTGTATTACTATATTTGCAACCCCGGAAAACGGGTAACAAATTTAAACGGAGGGATGCCTGAGTGGCCGAAAGGAACAGTTTGCTAAACTGTCGTACTGGCAACGGTACCGAGGGTTCGAATCCCTCTTCCTCCGCCAAACATAAATGCTGCTTATCGAAGATAAGTAGCATTTTTTGGTTTAAAGACAGTTCTGCACTCCTTCAGTGCAAGGCTGGTCTTAAACCAAAAAATGCGTACGAGCGAAGCGAGCGCATTTCTGTTTGAAGCCCCCCTCCAGGGATCAGCGAGCGCAGCGAAGCTAATCCCTTTCTCAAAGGAAAAACTATATGGGAATACTGAATTTACAATTAATCTCCAAAGATCTGTTGGAGCAATACAATTATAAAAATATTTACCATGCCCGTTTTGATCACAGCGCCATGCTATAATGTCATCATACAATATAGTCTCTGTTTGCTTTTCATCAGCAGGTAACAATGGAAAAACTACTATTCCATTATATATATTAACCAAAAGATTTTTCCCGAGTATAATTGGTAGTACTTTTCATATCTGTTATTTCAGCGTGGCTTAACACAGGCGCAGCTACCAAGAGTTGCACTGGTTTTTAAAAAATTTCTACGCTCATTTGTGTTTCCGTCTTGTTGATTTTGATTGTTTCTCATAGTTTGATGCTTTATTTTAATGATAATGTAAATGCCATAATAGCACCTGAAGGATTTTCTTTCGTACCTGCTACGGATAGCGCAACATATTGTTTACCACCGGCCATATAAGTGCTGGCTGTAGCATTCGCCAAAGCTGGCAGAGTAGTCTGCCACAAAAGTTTTCCAGATAGTTTATCAAATGCCCTTAGCTGATTATCTTCGGTTCCGCTGATAAATATTAAGCCACCGGCTGTAACAATCGGTCCAGCCTTACCTTCCTGACCAGTTTCAGCTGCACCATTTACCTGCCTGGCACCGTCATTACCAAGCGGTAATTGCCATGCATAGTCACCAGTAGCCATATTGATAGCACTTAAAGTACCCCAGGGCGGTGTAATAGCAGGATTTCCACTAGGATCTTTCCAGGTTTTGTAACCGGTACTGTTTACATATTCGTTAGCTCCCGCTCCCCTGTCGTCAGGTGCAAACTGGCTAGCCGCTTTTTTTTGGGCTTCTTCAACTGAGGCATTTTTCTTTCCTTTTTTAATCGTGATCAAATCAGGTGCTTCGGTTGATTTAATGTAAAAGAGATTGGTAGCAGGATCAAAAGCAGCACCGCCCCATTCGGCTCCGCCCCTTGTACCGGGTAGTTGTACTGTCCCTTTGAGGTCTGGTGGTGAATACAATCCTTCGTAACGCATAGATCTGAATTGTTTTACCAATGCTTCATGATCAGCAGGCGAATAATTGCTTAAATCTGCTTCGGTAACAAACTGCCTTGCAAACGGTTTCGGTTTTACCGGAAATGGCTGTGTGGGTGATGCAACCTCTCCTGGCATACGGGATGCTGGAACTTTTCGTTCCTCTATAGGAAACAATGGAATACCTGTTTCCCTGTTAAATACAAAAACAAATCCTTGTTTGGTAATCTGTGCTACCGCATCAACCTGTTTACCTTCTTTTGTGATGGTGATCAGTGCCGGCGGAGCTGGCAGGTCATAATCCCACAGGTCATGATGCACAGTTTGAAAATGCCAGATGTGTTTTCCGGTGGCAGCATCCAGTGCAACAACACAATTGCCATATAGATTTGCACCACTCCTGTCCGCTCCATAAAAATCATAGGACGGTGAACCTAACGCCAGGAATACCATGCCCCGCTTACTGTCTATGCTTAAACCGGCCCAATCATTTACACCACCCACTTTTTTGTAAGCTTCTGGCGACCATGTTTCGTAACCCGGCTCACCCGGATAGGGAATGGTATGAAATGTCCATATAAGTTTCCCTGTTTCGCAGTCATATGCCCGTATAAAACCAGGCTGCGAACCATAAGTATCAGGCACACGGCATCCTAAAATGATCAGGTTTTTATAAATGCCCCCGGGTGAGGTTAGCGATACATAAAAAGCATCCAGGTTTTTATCACGCAAACCAACCTTAAGATCTACCTTACCACGGTTACCAAAACCAGGAATGAGTTTGCCCGTTCTGGCGTCCAGTGCGATCAGGTAGTTATCGGCTGACATCAGGATTCTTTTGTCATCACCATTCTCCCAGTAAGTTAAGCCTCTGTTTACTTCTCTGCCTTCTTCACCATTTAAAGGATCAAATGACCAAATCTGTTTTCCAGTGGCAGCATCTACGGCATAAGCTCCCTGATTAGCAGAAGAAGCATATAAAATACCATCAACAATAATGGGATTACATTCGCTTTTACCCGGCTCGGCACCTGATTTCTTATCCTTTAGTGTTAATGTCCATGCCGGTTGAAGCCGACTTACATTTGCTGGTGTAATTTGGGATAAGGGTGAGTAGTTGGTACTGCCTTCATTAGCTTTATATACCGACCAGGAACGGTCTGTGCTCAACTGCGCATAACTGCTATTGAAAATGAATAATGTAGTCAGAAAGACTAAAATTTCAAGTTTTTGTGTTTTTTTATTTTGCATATTTAAGATTTAGATGGTTGATGCGTCAATTACATAGCGGTACCGTGCCTGCTTGTTTACTACTTTATCCCAGGCGTCATTGATTTCTGAGGCTTTGATGATTTCTATTTCCGGATAGATTTTATTTTCGGCACACAGGTCCATCACTTCCTGCGTTTCAGGAATGCCACCAATCAACGAGGCGTTAAAGTTTACCCGGCTTAAAAAAAACTTGGCGTTATCAATCTTAAATTCACCATTGATAGGCTGACCAACCTGCGTAAAGTGTCCGTAAGGTTTCACGCAAAATGCATAATCTGAAAGCGAATAGGCATAAGGGATAGTAGAGATCATATAGTCCAGAGTGCCTGCATAAGGTTTCAGTTTATCCAATGTATCTACAACGATCACTTCCTTTGCGCCGAATGATAAGATATCCTGACGTTTATTTTCACTGGTGGTAAAGGCATAAACCTGTGCGCCTTTGTTTACTGCCAGCTTGATCGCTAAATGGCCTAAACCGCCGATACCTGCAACGCCAATCTTATCGCCTTTCTGAAAGTTGGCCTTCATTAAAGGAGAGTAGGTAGTAATCCCTGCACATAATAATGGCGCTGCATTTTGCAAGCTGATGCTTTCCGGGATTTTAATGGCAAAGTATTCTTTCACTACCAGGTTGTTTGAATAACCGCCTTGGGTAATCCCGCATGGTGAGGTTTTATCCGGCGTGCCATAGGTACCTACCATCCCTGTAGTTTCGCAGTGGTGCTCTTCACCGTTTTTACAACTGCTACATTCCATACAGCTGTCTACCATACAACCCACACCTGCTTTATCCCCTACCTTGAATTTGGTTACATTTTTACCAATAGCAGATACAATACCAGCAATCTCATGGCCAGGAACCTGCGGATAAACCTGCTCGCCCCAGTGGCCGCGTATAGTATGAATATCTGAGTGACAGATTCCAGAGAATTTAATATCGATCAGGATGTCGTTGTCGCCTAAAGAACGGCGCTCAAAATTCCACAAAGTCAATTTGCTTGATTTATCATGGCCTGCGTAGCCCTTGCTAGTTATATTTTCCATAAGCGGTGTTTTTTGATTGTTTTCAGCTAATAAGGTAACCGGCCTTGCCAACACGATACCCGCACCTAATGTGGCTGATTGATAAAGAAATCTCCTTCTGGAAGTATCGTCCTTTTGCATTTTCTGTTTTTATAGTTATCTGTAAGTATTTATTGAGTTATTGGGCCAGTACCCTACCATCTACAACCAGTGTTTGTCCGGTTACGTAACTTGCCGCGTCGCTGCTTAACCACAGAACGGCAGCCGCAATCTCCTCTGGCTTTCCAAGTCTTCCCATTGGTGTTGATTTGGTGAATGAAGCCAGCAGATCTTTATCACCGCCATACCCCGGGCGGCACCTGTAATCCAGACAACAAAATTTTGAAACTCATACTTAACCTGTGTATTCACAGATAGATTTTGAAGGTGATTTATTGATCATTATTTCCAGACATTTCCGGTTTGATCTCAATAGCGATAGGTTCCGTTTCAATCAGTTCAAGCGATTTGACCATCTTTAAAGTGTCATTCTTATACTTCAGAAAATGCGGCGCTTTTAAATGTGCCTGGTAAGCATTTTCGCTGGCATAAATTTCAAGCACGGTAACTTGTGCAGGATGGGCTTTATCGTACACCGCCTGTAATGCCAGGACGCCAGGCTCTGCCCTTACAGCAGTTTTAGCATGCTCCGCGAGTGCAGCATTATAGGCTTCCACGTACTCCGGATAAATCTCCAATCTGGCAATGCGCACTTTTCTATCGCTCTGCTGTGCAGTAGCTTGATGATGACTTGCCATAAGGATGGTGATGCAAATCATTAAAACTGTACTAATTGAGTTCCTCTTTTTCATCTGATGTTGATTATTATTTTTTGGATGAGATTATCTTTTTCAGTTCCGCTCTGGCAATGTCTCCCTGCTTTTTACTTACAGTGTACTCGATAAGCCCGAAAGTATCTGCCAGTTGTTTTTCGGTGATCCCGGTGTTCATACCCATTCCAATATGTGCCTGTAGCTGTGATTCAACACCTGTTAACGCAGCCAGGGTAGAAATAGTAATGAGCTCCCTTTGCTGAAAGGTCAATAGATCACGGCTAAATATATCCGCAAACAAATGCTCCTTCAAAAAAGTATCGATCAAGGGTACAAACCCGTTAGCTCCTCTTTTGGGGCCTGTTTCTTTTACACCGGTGAGGGCCTTTAGGTTTTTCTTGCATGTTTCATACTTATCCGAAGTGGCAACTGGTGATGCACAAGGGCCTTCCTGATCTGTCATCCCTTCTGCCTTACGCTTATCCAAAACAACTATAAAAGCATTAATTGCGTTCAGGCTGCGCGGAAAACCGCAATATGCATAGAGATGTACCAGTTCTTCTTTGATCTGGTTGACGGTAAGGCCCGCATTCAGTCCTTTGTTAAGTGCTATGTCTAGTTTTTCGATATTGCCGGTGGCAGTTAAGGCAGAAATTACAACCATACTTTGTTGTTGTAAGGTTAGTGACAGACCATCTGCTTGTGTTTGTGCATTCATAGATTGTACATTGATAATTAAAATGAAAAAGAGTAACAATTTGACTGATCGTTTGCTGCCCATCATAGGGTTACTTATTTACGTCTGCGTATTCCTGTTCAGAAACAGGTTTTAACCAGACTACATTCTGATCATCTTTATAGTTGGTGATGGCAATATGTACTAACTTGTGTTGTGCATCAGCACCATGCCAGTGTTCTACATTTTCGGGAATATTTACTACATCACCTTTTTTCAGACGCTGCGCAGGCTTGCCTTTTTCCTGGTAAAAGCCTTGTCCTTCGCTTACGATCAGGACTTGTCCTTTAGGATGGGTATGCCATATTGTTCTCGCACCTGGCTTAAAAGTAACACTGCCAAGTGCAAACTCATTGTTATTATCCCTGCCTACTAAAGGGTGTATAAATGCTGCTCCTGTAAAGTAACCGGCTGGTGCCGCCTCTCCTTTATTGAAGAGCTCGTTGTCTTCGGTTGTTGCCATGTTGCTTGATTTTTGATCGTTTGTGTTAATGTTGCAGGCTGAGATCATGGTTATGATACCTGCTGAAAAACATAATACAAATGATTTAATACTTGATCTCATAATACATCTTGTTAATTATTGTGATTAGACGGTAAAGCCTCCATCTACAACCAGGTTGTGGCCCACCACCATACTTGCGGCGTCACTGCACAAAAACAGCACAGTACTTGCTATCTCTTCCGGGCGACCTAAACGGCCGGCTGGCACCATTGCCAGCATACTGTCCAATGCCTCTTGCTGGCCAGCGGCAATCATCTGATCTGACATCGCTGTTTGAAAAAGCCCGGGACTAACACTATTGATCCTGATACCACGGCCTGCATATTCTACTGCAGCACTTATGGTTAACCCTATCACACCATGTTTAGCGCCATGATAAACACCGCGCTGCGCACCAGCCCGGATGCCACCAATGGAAGAGCAGTTTACGATAGCGCCACTTCCTTGTTTAACCATTTGCTGCAATTCATATTTCATACTGCTCCAAATACCCCGGTAGTTAATCCCGTTAACACGTTCAAAATCTTCTAATGTTTGGTCTGCTGCTTCCGCCAATTCATTTTGTACACCCGCATTATTGTAGGCATAATCAAGACTGCCGAACGCGTCAACGGTTTTTTCTACCATTTCTTTCACCTGTTTGTCGTCAGAAACATCGCATTTGATAGCCAGTGTTCGATATCCGATCGCCTTCAGTTGATCTGCTGCATTCTGAACACTTTTTTCATCCCAATCCGCTAAAACAACCGCCGCACCTGCTTCTGCGAATGCCTTTGCGGTTGCCAATCCTAATCCTGAAGCTGCACCCGTAACTAGTGCCACTTTTCCTTCCATTGTTTTCATGTCTTTGATAATTATGTTATTATTAAACAAAGGTCAGGCCGCTACTGCTTAAATTACTTAGACAGAATACAGGTTCTCTTACCATTTTTACAGGTTTATAATTAATTATTGTATGTGGGCTGCATTTACTATTAAATTTGATTGAGTATTTAAATAAACGGCTATGGAAAATATATTGCAGATAGATCAGGTGAGCAGGCATGATGCATTTTATCATCAGGAGAATTTGCACCCTTTGGTAAGTATCATCAATTTTGAGGGGACTTACCCTGAAGTTTATGCTTCAAGAATGACATTTGGTTTTTATGCGGTTTATCTGAAGGATGTCCGCTGTGGAGATATCAAATATGGCCGTGACACCTATGACTATCAGGACCGGACATTGGTTTTCGTTGCACCGGGACAGGTGATTAATGTGAGCATTGATCAGGATTATAAGCCTCAGGGTTTTGCGCTGTTATTTCATCCTGACCTGATCCGTGGCACCCCTCTGGGCAAACACATGGATGATTATACTTTTTTCTCTTATGAATCACGTGATGCGCTGCATCTTTCAGAAAAAGAAAGAAAGATTGTACTGGATTGCTTTGATAAGATCAGATACGAATTAGAACAGGGAACTGATAAGCATAGCAAAACGCTGATCTCGGCCAATATTGAGCTATTTTTGAATTATTGCGTCCGGTTCTATGACCGGCAGTTTATTACCCGAAGCGAAGTAAACAAAAGTAACATCGAGCGCTTCGAAAATTTGCTAAACGCCTATTTCCGCTCCGAAAAACCGCAAACTATAGGTTTACCAGCTGTAAACTATTGCGCAGAACAACTGCATCTTTCTCCTAACTATTTCGGGGATATGGTCAAAAAAGAAACCGGCAAAACTGCGTCTGAATATATTCAATTGAAAATAATGGATTTGGCTAAAGAAAGAATATTGGATGTTAACAGATCAATTAGTGAAATTGCTTACGAACTGGGGTTTAAATATCCTGCGCATTTTACCCGCGCATTTAAGAAAAGTACCGGTATTACCCCTAACGATTACAGGTCAATTAATTGACAATGCTTTTATAGCCCCCCTATATCCCACACCATAAAATATGGTTAATAAAGTTTATAGGGGATAAATCGTTAAAACAAAAATGATAAACATACTGCCAGGATATTATTTACTCAAATATACTTTAGCTATCTCACAAGAATTTTAGTAATCATAAAAACTATCGGTTCATGAATAGTAAAAGGTGTTCAAATTTCTATTCCTTTAGATTTTGAACAAATAATTTAGAATTTGATTAAGCATAAATTATCAGGAATAAAGATCTTACTCCTGATAATCAATTATATATAGTAACTCTTTACTTCAAGAGATCAGAAAAAAAGTTTGGGTAATCAGTTATGATCCCATCCACTTTCAGCTTTTTCATCCGCTGCATATCAGTCATTTCATTAACTGTCCACGGAACTACCAGCATCCCTTTCTTATGGCAGGAATCAATTAGTTCCGGAGTAACCATGCCATAATAAGGGTTATAAAAATCAGGGTTGAATCCCATAGCAGAAAGATTTTCAGCCATACTAACTTTACGATCACCAGTTAAAAGCCCCACAGGAATTTCAGGATATTTTTGATGCATTACTTTTAACGGACGTATATCAAAAGATTGGATGATAAACCTTTTACTTATATCCCTGGTATTGATTACAGCCATCATCTTATCTACCAAAATCTCAGGGACAGGCTGTTCAAAACCATCGGTCAACGGATTTGATTTAATTTCTATCAAATAATTAACTCCGGGAAGTTTATTGGTTTTGGTATACATTTCTACAGAATCAATCAATTCACTAAGAAGAGGTGTATAACACGTCACTTGCTTTTGTTGTGGGAAAGATGAATTTTTTTTCTCACCGATGATAAACTTGCGGATATCTGCATAATTCATTTGGTAAAAGGTATACTGCTTACGGTCCCCTTCAGTAAATTCTTTACCGCCCGGCAAAAGCGTATATTCAGGATTAAACGAGTTATCATGGTATACGATGACCTGCCCATCTTTCGTGATATGTATATCAATTTCTATCGTATTGCAACCCAGATCAATTGCTTTTTTCATCGCTTGAATAGTATTCTCAGGCATCAGACCACGTGTTCCGCGATGGCCTACAGTATAAAATACGCCCGGTTTCAATCGGGGTACAGTAGTTTTCATACTCATAAACACCAGAACAGCACCCATTGCAACAGATAAAAACAAAGCAGATTTCAGATTTTTTAATTTTCTCATATTTTTGATTTGACCAGAAAGAAACAATATAAACATTTCAACTAAAAACAATTTTACACCTTCTTCCTTCGCCGCAAAAATAATCAGCACTGGGCTATATGTAGTAGAATTGACATTAATATATTATTATCATCGCATTAAAACCCAGGTACCTCTTCACAAAAATTACTATCCATTTCTTTAATTATCTTTGTCTTAAATAAATAACCAACCTTGGAAGAAACGACAGGATTACTGGATAAGATCAGGCATCACGATAAATTGTCGATCGCCCTGAATGAAAATTGTAAAATACCTTTACCTGCGGACGTTATGCGCATATTGCGTAAACCGCACCGGCTTTCCTATTATTATTTCCAATACCTGGAAAAGGGTTCCGAAACATTTAAGACCGATTTAAAAGAATTTACCATTAACGATGGTGAAATGGCCTTCGGATTACCCAACCAAATCTTTACCAAGTTACCCTATGATGTAAACATGCGGCAGTATGCCCTTTCTTTTGATGAGCACACATTGACACTGCTGCCAGGCTCTTATCAATTCCTTGTTAACCCTTTCAATGCCAATACCATTGCCTTTGATCAGCCCGCACAACAACGGGTAAAAAATCTGCTATCTGGATTGTTTCAGCTCCTTCATACTCCCGGAAAACAAAGAAAAGCCGAGATCATCCTGGCGCACCTGCATACGCTGCTGACAGAGTTCAATACTGCTTATTTTGAGCAATATCAAAGCCATGAAATCATTGCCGGTTCCAAACTAGCAAAATATATAGCCTTTAAACTGGCGGTAGAAACCCAGTTAACTGAGCACCATGATGTACAGCATATTGCAGACGGGTTAGCCTTAACATCTAACACCCTTTATGGCATTGTAAAAGAATTTGGAGGTGTTTCTCCTAAAGAATGGATCACAAACCGGCTCATGCTCGAAGCACAGCGGAAACTGCAATACTCCAATATTTCGGTCAAAGAACTGGCTTATGAATTAGGGTTTAACGATCCTGGTTATTTTTCCCGTCTTTTCAAAAAGAGCACTGGCAAAAGCGTTAGCAACTACCTGGCTGAATTGCAGGATTTGTCCCACAATTAAAAAGATTCGTCCCTGTTGCCCATCTTTTTGACGCATACTTTTGCTCATCAAAAGAAAGCAAAATGAAAGCAGCATTAATAACAGGAGCAAACAAAGGTATTGGCTTTGAAGTAGCAAAAATACTTGCTCAAAAAGGATTCTTAGTTTATTTAGGCAGTCGAAACCTGGACAGCGGCCTGGCAGCAGTTGAAAAACTAAAATCTGAAGGAATTACAAATGTAGAAGCTATCGAACTGGATGTAACCAGTCAGGAATCTATCCATGCCGCCCGCAAAACAATTAGTGAGAAATCAGAAGTTTTGGATGTGCTCGTTAATAACGCAGGTATCTCTGGCGGATTTCCGCAATCAGCACTCAATGCGACTATAGCTCAATTTAAAAAAGTGTTTGAAACAAACGTCTTTGGTGTGATCGGCGTTACACAAGCGTTTATTGAACTGCTGAAAAAATCATCCGAACCACGCATTGTAAATGTAAGTTCTGCTATGGCCTCGCTAACTTTAGCAGCCGACACTTCTTCACCAGGTTACGACAACAAAATGGCGGTATACCAGTCCAGTAAAACAGCGCTTAATATGTATACGGTTAACCTGGCTTATGAACTTCGTCATACCCCATTTAAAGTCAACGCAGTTTGCCCGGGATGGACTAAAACCGATTTCACCAGCCAACAAGGAACAAGTACTGCAGAAGAAGCAGGACAACGTATTGCCAGGTATGCACTAATTGGTCAGGACGGGCCTACCGGAAAATATTTCAGTGAAGAATATTTCCCGGAATCAAGCTGTCCGTGGTAAAATCATTTATTAATTGAAGCTTGAGTACGGATTATCTGGCAATTATTTCATTGTCCTCAGGTAATACTTGCTCAAGCTTTTTAAAGGTAAAGCCAGCAGTAATGCCATGTATGGCAATAGAAATGAGTATAATGAAAGCTATAATTGACCAAAGCGCATCCTGACCTTTAAAAAAGGTAGTTCCAAAAGCAAAAGCCAGGTAATAAATAGATCCTATTCCACGAATACCGTAGAAACTGATAACCAGTTTCTCCTGAATTTTGAGTTTTGTGCCGATCAGACCGATCAGCCCGGACAATGGGCGGATGATAAAGATAAAGACAATCCCAAATGCCGCCATAGGCCAGGTCAGACTGTTCATGACTCCACGTACCAGGCTTCCTCCAAAAAGAATCAGCATGATAGCAACCAGGATTCTTTCAATCTGATCTGAAAATGCATGCAAACGGTTATAATATTTATGATCTCTTTTGTAAGCTCTCAGTGTGATTGCAGCAACAAATACGGCAATAAATCCATATCCATGAATAATTTCAGTCGCACCGTATACGAGCAGCGTTGCTGCGACGGAGACAAAGCCATCCTGAGTAACGAAAGTTTCATATTTCTCAGCGAGTGTAAAAAGTATATAACCTAAAAATTTACCCAGTAAAAATCCGCAAAGTATGCCGGCAACAATCTGGTAAAGTACATGTTTTAATGCCCATGTAACCAAAAATGAAGTGTCACCTTTTGAGGTCATGGCCAGCGCAATGGCAAGCCATACAAACGGAAATGCCATCCCATCATTAAAACCAGCTTCGGCAGTGAGAGAAAACTTAGCATTGTCACGGTCCTGCTCATTGGGGTCACCTACCTGTACGTCTGTAGCCAGTACGGGATCTGTAGGCGCAAGCACAGCAGCAAGCAGTATAGAAGTAGGTAGCGGCATTTTAAAATAATAGATTCCTATAATTACAACTGCTGCTATGCAAAGAAACATAGTAATAGTAATCAGTCTGAACGGGATTATCCATGTCCTGAATGAAAATTTCTGGTCAATTTTCAGCCCCGTGCACATCAGTGAAACAATAAGTACCAGTTCTGTGAGATGCAGCGTAAATTCACCATGCGTCCTTGGGTTTGGAGCTGGTAGGAAATCAAAAACACTGTAAAGCAACATGCCGATCAAAAGGTAAACAATAGAATAGGATATCCTGGTTTTGGCAGTAAAGGAAGGCATCCAGGCCATTCCAAGAATTCCTACTCCTATGATTGTAAGTATAACCAGATATTGCTCCATTCTTTTTTATAATTTACAAGAGACAACAGTGAACTTTAAGGATTGTTGGGAGAAACCGGGCGGATGTTACTTAATTATTGATAAAGCTTTCCCTCAGCCCAGTATCCCTGGAAGGTACTGCTGTCTGTATCTTCATTTATCACCTTATTATTCAGGTGAAATTTACATTATTTTCAGCAATGCAGAGATAGATGAATCTAAGTAATAGCTAGACAAATCGAGGTACAATAAAACCTTGTTTAGTATTTTAATTTCACTAAACAGCAGGCTGAAATACAAAGATTAATTTCAACTTCAATATAAAATTCATTATTTTTAGTTGATCATACTAAATTTCAAACCTATGAAAACGATTAAATTCTTCGCTTTTTTAGCATTAACACTTACAGTTTCTTTTAACGTGTTTTCGCAAGACAAACCGGGACAGGTATACCTGATACGTTCTACAGGTTATACAGGCTCTGCAGTTAACTACAGAATATACATCGATGACAAATTAGTTTGCAAACTAAAAAATAAATCTTTCTCTATACATGACATCGGCAATGGCGAACATACTGTTAGCGTGGTTAGCGGAGGAATATCGAACGGAAAAAAATCTGCGCCCTTAAAGATAACGGTAGCGGAGGGCAAAGTAAACTATATCAGTGTTGTCAGCACCCAAAGCGGTTACGCAAACAAAATAACCTGCCAGGAAATTACCCAAAACTCAGCTGATCCGCTGCTGGCAAAAGCTACCCAGAATAAAAGTTGCCTGACGGAAAAATAAAGCTTGTTACTGACTTTCCTCTAACTCAGTGATTGTCGGAATTCTTTTGGCGAGAGATTGGTTTTGGATTTAAACAGCTTACTAAAGGACTGAGAATGCTCAAATCCCAATTCATAAGCGATCTCGCTTACAGACATCGCAGTGCCGGCTAGTTTTTCCTTTGCCTTTTCTATCAGTTTTTCGTGTATATGCTGTTGCGTATTCAGGCCAGTGGTCACTTTCAGTAAAGTGCTTAAATAATCCGGGGAAAGATTAAGCTGCCCCGCAATGTATTGAACGGCAGGTAATCCCTTGGTCATCGCATTGCTGCTGAAATGCTGATCCAGTAAAGCTTCCAGTTGATTAAGAACTTTGTGATTTGCAATTCTGCGGGTAATAAACTGACGGTGATAAAAACGTTGTGAATAATTCAGCAGCACTTCTATTTGAGAAATGATAATTTGCTGGCTGAATGTATCAATATTAGCATGATACTCTTGCTGAATGTTTTGGATAACACCCGAAATTACAGCCTCTTCTTTTTCTGAAAGAAATAAGGCTTCATGAACGGTATAGCTAAAATATTCATATTTCTTTATGGTACTTGCCAGCGTAAAGTTCCATAAAAAGTCAGGATGGATCAATAACATCCATCCTGACTTATCCGGGGCATCCTGAATTACTTCAATCCTGAAAACTTGTCCCGGAGCAATAAAAAACATTGCACCTTCGTCAAAATCATAGTCCTGCTGACCATATTTGAATTTGGCTTTCATATTTTTCTTCAAGGCAATGAAATAGAAATCATATACCCAGCTTATATTGTTGTTATCGGGTGAATTTTTCATGGCCGCATAGTCCACCAGGCTGATTAATGGATGCTCAGGTTGATGCAGCCCTCTGAGCCGGTGATATTCGCTGATGGATTTTATACGTTGAATTTGTTGGTTAGCCATGTTCAAATAGTCAATATTACAAACTAAGAAAAAAAATCTGAGAGGAAGGTATTACCATGGCATTTCGCCCTCTTCCCCAAAGAATTTACCCGAAGTGCCCGGTAGTTGCTGGGTAGCCAGGTCTACGATAACTTTAGCACCCTGTTCTACTTTTTTTGCTGTTTGATGAAAACCATTCAAATCAGTAGCGGTATAACCAGGGGTAACACTATTTACGCGGACATTTGTACCACTAAGCTCATGGGCCAACGCGATAGTGAAAGCATTAAGAGCAGTTTTAGAAGAACCATAAGCATGATAATTATCCCAATTAGCCCTCCTTCCGGCTGCGGTCTGCATAGTCAAAGATCCCACCTCACTAGAAACGTTCACAATAGAAGGTGCTTCAGATTTCCTGAGCAAAGGAAGAAACTGCTGGGTTGTCTGGACGACACCAAAGTAATTAGTCTCAAATATCTCCCTTAAGCTATTCATGTCACATTGAGAAATATTCTGGGGCTGAACGCCTGCAATACCAGCATTGTTAATCAATATATCCAATGCTGGCAACTTATCTGCTAATCGTGCTTTTACCTGAATAACAGAATTCAGCGCTGTAACATCAAGCTCGACAGCTTCTACGTTAGCTAAGCCTTCAGCCCTCAATTCCTCTTCTGCTTTCAGTCCGTTACTTTTACTTCTGCTACCCAGGTAAACAAAATATCCCAGCTTCAGAAGTTGCCTTGCTGTTTCCAGGCCAATACCTTTATTGGCTCCGGTGATCAAAACTGTTTTCATCGTAATTAATTTAATCTTTGATTCTTATAGCTGCAAATCTCCCGCTTTGCCGAATCGCAATTGTAGGCTAATCCTTAAATATTGTAGCCAAAACCTGAATGAGAACGAAAGGGAATGATCACATCAATTTCCAGGGTCCCAGAACTTAATTGCGGGTCATTGGAAATAATGTACTCCAGATCATCACTGCAATCCACATTTAAAACAATACAAATCGCTTCCTGATTCATACAGTACCCATAGCTAACCAGCTTTCCTGGCTGTCTCTTGTAATATTCGAGATGATTATTTAAACCTGAACAAGGTAAGTACGAGCTTAACAGCTGGCAATCAGATTTAAGCGTCATCATAACCAGATGACTGTTCCTGTAATAATTATCATCCATATAAGCCAGTTTACTAATGTTTCTGTCCGTAAACCAATAGTGAGGCTTTGGTCAGCGTAGCGAAATGCAAATTAAAGCCTACGAATGCCGGAGTCGCATTTGTATCCAGTTCCAATTTGTTTCCCAAAGCATGAACAGTGATCAGATAACGATGTGCGGGGCCGTCTGGTGGAGCCGCACCCGCATAACCGGGAGTACCCATATCAGTATTGCTTTGCACAGCGCCTTCAGGGAGTAATTTTTTCGCCGGGTTTCCCGCATCCGATTGGAGTTCATGCACATTGCCAGGGATATTGAAAACTACCCAATGCCAGAAACCACTACCAGTTGGAGCATCAAGGTCATAAACCGTCACTGCAAAGCTCTGGGCTTCTTTTGGGGCATTCTTCCAGTAAAGCTGGGGCGATTGGTTTTCGCCAGAGAAACCCATACCGTTAATATACTGCTTGTTTGTCAATTGCCCTCCAAGCTCATTACTCTTCAAAGTAAATGTTAGCTCCGGGGCATTGCTGCTAGTTGCAGCAGCTGTTGTTAATGTTACCATAGTCTTCTTGATTGATATTTGAATGTGATTCAAAGGTATAGTGAAGAAGATCGGCAGAAGATAGGGTTACGTTCAAAAAGTGTTGCTAAACGTTCAATTTGATAACTGGTATTGTTTAGGCGTTATTCCGTGAACCTGTTTAAAAGATTGGATGAAACTCGACAGATTCTCATACCCTAGTTCAAAGTATATTTCGCTTGCCTTGCATTCACCTTGTTTAAGCATTTGAGCTGCTTTCTCCATCCTCTTTTCCAGCAGCCATTTATTTGGCGAGGTGCCATGAAGTTTAGCAAAGCGCCGTTTAAAGGTTGATAAGCTCATGTAACATAAAAAGGCAAGCTCCTCAACGGTCACAGGGTTATAAATATTAGCTGTAATCGCTTCACGGATCAATAAGTCGTCATCGGCTTCATTACTAAAATTGCGAAGTTTCTGAATTCTCTCTGGATAATGCTCGGTTAGATAAAGCAGCAATTCTTCCAGTTTTACCTTTCGCATTTCGATGGATGAAGGTTGAGCAGAGGCCAGCATAAAACCAAGCGACTCAATGAAGTTGATCAGAAATTCATCTTTCTCAAAGACAAGGAAAGGTTCTTCATTATTTTTTTTAGCCGGAGTCCGCAGTGCCTGTGGATGACGGATAAAGAAATCTGCCAATAGCTTATTGTCGAAGAAAAATAAGATACTCCTATAACGACCACCAGTTGCCGGGATCTTCCCACTCATCAGGCAATTGCCTGAAGAAAGCAACAAAAACTGATTCGGATTTATTTTTACTTGTGTCTCCGCATACTGAACACTTTTTTGGCCTTCCAGCAAAAAGCTGAATAAGTTTTGCCGCAATTTAATCCTGGAGTTAACACTCGTTATCTCCGAATTATAACCCATGATTGAAACAGGATCAATCACATTTTGTGTACCAGCAGCATGAAGATCAGCAGATATTATAGATTTCTTCATAGGATAAGATCAAGCAAATGTATAAAATTAACTATAATTTCAGTCCCACTATAATAAGCTTCAGACCGTATTATGTCTGCTTCCAAAAGCTTTTATATTAAGGGGGCTATCAAGACACTATCTTCGGCATAAAAATTAATCAAACTCAGTATCAAATGAAAGCAATAGTACTTCATCAACAAATGAAATTCAGATTGCTCTTATTGTGTTCAGTTGGTTTTATAACGCAGACTGCTTTTTGTCAGACCACTGTCGACACCACCTACATCGAAACATACCCCCAGGAAATATCAATATCAAGTTTTCTTTCTAATAATTTTATAGAAATAAACGAAAGCAACGAAATATACAGACCGAATAATTTATTGAAACTAGGTTTAGGGGTCTCCGTAAAAAACACCGTTTTAAATTTTAGATATGATTTTGGTATTGCTCAGGTAGGTGGCAAAGACCATGGAAAAACTGAATCAATCGATTTCCAGATTCACCGTTATGGAAGGCGCCTGATGCTGGATCTTTTTTTCTTGCGCTATAAAGGCTTCTATCAGGGTATTAAAGAAATAAAACTTCATCCCAATTTATCAGTACAACAAATAGGTGCAGAAGGTTCTTATCTGTTCAATAGCAGTCAATTTTCAGCAAAAGCAGCATTTGAACAGCGTGAGAAACAACTTAAATCTGCTGGTAGTTTCATATTGGGGGGAAGTACGTATTTATACAAAATAAAATCGGATAAGAATTTACTGGCAACCGGCAATAACTATATTTCCAACTTTCAATTAGGTATGAATGCAGGTTATGCCTATTCCTGGGTTTTGAATAATCACTGGCTCTTATCTGGTATGGCAAAAGGAGGAATTAATCTTGGAAATGAGCCAGAATTGTTGAAAGATGGAAAAATAAAGGCTTATCCTACAGGTTTTGCCCGTGGCTCGGCAGCATATCACCGGTCTGATTGGGCTGTTTCTTTTTTAATGCTCGTCAATAATAAGTCTTTATTTCCTTCAAAGGATAATAAACTTGACTTAACGTCTGCAAACTTTGAGCTCTCTTATGTGAAACACTTTGATAACTTTTTAAAAAAGAAGAAGAAAAGATAATTAACTATAACTCCTCTGTAGCCCCTTCAGCAGTGTTAGTTATTTAACCTTTTTTGTATGTATAACGCGCCTGTTCACCTTATTATTGCGCATGGAAAAATATAGTCAAAAAACGTTGTTTTGATGCATTTCACCTCATATTTTTGGTTCTCTACCCGCTCTCAAACCCCATCTTATGATACCTCAAAACAAAGTCAGCACAGTAAAAAACAGAAAGACCTATGTAGCCTTTTTTCAGGAAATCGATAGTTCAGATTTTATGGACGCAGGAGGTAAAGGTGCCAATCTGGGCGAACTGTCCGGAATCAAAGACATACAGGTTCCTGAAGGTTTTTGTGTAACCACCAAAGCGTATAAAATAGCAGTTGAAAACAATCAGGAATTCAACAGCTTACTGGATGAACTGGCAGGTTTTAAGGCAGAAGACAGGAGAAATATCAGCGAAATCAGTGCGAAGATACGGGTGGCAATTGAAAGCACCCCCATCGCTAAAGATATAATAGAAGAGGTTGTAGGTTGTCTTTCAAAGTTTGAAGAAAAAGATGCCTTTGCTGTAAGGTCCAGCGCTACAGCAGAAGACCTGCCAGCTGCATCCTTTGCAGGACAGCAGGATACCTATTTAAATGTGATCGGGACTCAAGTAATTCTAAAGCATATTAGTAAATGCTGGGCTTCCCTATTTACGGAGCGGGCAATAATTTACCGCCTTCAAAATGGCTTTGATCACCGTAAACTCTACCTTTCTGTGGTTATCCAGAAAATGGTGTTTCCGCAAGTGGCAGGAATTTTGTTTACTGCCGATCCCCTTACCGGTC
Organism: Pedobacter sp. UYP1; assembly: GCF_040547305.1. Taxonomy (NCBI): domain Bacteria; kingdom Pseudomonadati; phylum Bacteroidota; class Sphingobacteriia; order Sphingobacteriales; family Sphingobacteriaceae; genus Pedobacter; species Pedobacter sp. UYP1. Next base: position 427,811 of record NZ_JBEPPL010000003.1, read on the forward strand.
ATAGAAAAACGTTGTCTATTGATGCAAGCTTCGGACTTGGTGAAGCCATGGTTTCCGGATTAGTGAATACAGATCTTTATAAGGTATATGGCAGCAGAATTATCGATAAGAAGATATCTTCTAAAAAATTGGGTATTTATGCTTTAAAAGATGGTGGTACGAAAGAACAGCAAATTGAGCCAGAGTTACAATATAGCCAGGCACTTACGGATGAGCAGATTTTACGACTTGCAGGTATAGGAAGAAAGATAGAAGCGCATTTCGGCGTTGCTCAGGATATCGAATGGTGTTTAGCTGAGGATACCTTTTATATCGTCCAAAGCCGTCCAATCACTACTTTATATCCGGTTCCTGAAGTGAACGATCAGGAAAATCACGTCTATGTATCTGTGGGTCATCAACAAATGATGACTGATGCCATGAAACCATTGGGTATATCTTTATGGCAATTAACAGCTGCCAGACCTATGTATAAAGCTGGCGGAAGATTATTTGTTGATTTAACAGCCAATCTGGCTTCACCTGCGAGCAGAAAGATGATCATAGAGGTGATGGGAGAACACGATCCGCTCATCAAAGATGCACTTTTAGTACTCCTGGCGCGGCAGGATTTTATAAAAATGACACCTGATGACAATCAAGAATTAACTCAAATTCCAAGTAGTACAGGCAAATCTTCGGCAGATATTCTGGCTCAAATCGAAGATAATCCTGCAATCATCTCCGAGCTGATTAAGCGTAGTGAGGAATCGATCGCAGTATTAAAACATCATATTCAAACGAAGTCAGGACCAGACTTATTTGATTTTATCCTGGAAGATGGTCAGCAGTCCAGGACGACCCTGTTTGATCCGCAAAATATGAATGCAATTATGGCTTCCATAAGTGCTTCAACATGGATCAATGAAAACATGAAGAAATGGTTAGGTGAAAAAAATGCGGCAGACCTGCTTTCTCAATCTGCACCCAACAATATTACTTCAGAAATGGGTCTGGAGTTATTGGATGTTGCAGATGTAATCCGTCCATATCCAGAAGTAATTCATTATTTACAACAGGTAAAAGAGGATAGCTTTCTGAATGATCTGACTCAACTCCATGGTGGAAAACAAGCTCAGGATGCTATTTATGCTTATCTCGATAAATATGGAATGCGGTGTGCCGGGGAAATCGATATTACTCAAATACGCTGGAGCGAAAAACCAGCTATACTGATCCCCATGATTCTGAGTAATATCCAAAATTTTAAACCAAATGCCCGCAATCAGAAGTTTGACCAGGGAAGTTACCAGGCATTGAAAAAGCAAGAAGAGTTATTGGACCGGTTGGAGCAATTACCAGATGGTGCGCAAAAAGCGCGGGAGACCGAACAAATGATCAGCCTGCTCCGGAATTTCGCCGGTTACCGTGAATATCCAAAATACGGAATAGTTAATCGTTTCTTTGTCTATAAGCAAGCTTTACTGAAGGAAGCTGAAAAACTTGTACAAGCTCGTGTTATTCATGAAAAAGAAGATATCTATTACCTTACTTTCCAGGAGCTCCACAAAGTTGTACGCACACATAAACTGGATTACCGGCTCATCAGCAAAGCAAAAGAACAATATAGATTTGAGGAGAAACTAACGCCACCACGCGTGATTACCTCTGACGGAGAAATCATTACGGGTAAATACAAAAGAGAAAATCTCCCTGCCGGAGCCATCGCCGGGCTGGCCGTTTCCTCTGGAATTATAGAAGGACGGGCACGTGTTATCTTAAAAATGGAAGATGCTGAGCTGGAAGATGGAGACATATTGGTCACCTCATTTACTGATCCCGGATGGACTGCATTGTTTGTATCCATCAAAGGTTTGGTCACTGAAGTTGGCGGGTTAATGACCCATGGAGCAGTCATCGCACGTGAATATGGCTTACCAGCTGTTGTCGGAGCAGCGCATGCGACCAGTCTGATCAAAGACGGACAAAGAATCCGGGTAAATGGAACAGATGGCTATATTGAAATACTATAGATCGTCCTATTAACCCGCTGTTTTTGTAACAATTATGCTTAATAAGATCACTCAGCTGCACTCTTTTTATTCTAGAAGATAAATACCGTAACTTTTAAAATCTCCTGAATGAAGAAGAAAGAATATAACCAGCTATAAACCTCATATGAATCAAACCACTCAGATCACAGCTCATAAAGTTGAGTATCTTTCTTCGTTAACGGCCTTACGTGGAATTGCAGCATTACTGGTCGCAGTGTTTCATTTTGAAATGGCTGTTGCCCGGTTCGTTCCTGCTGCACAGTCCATGTTTTTCGAAAAATGCTACCTGATGGTAGATCTGTTCTTTATCATGAGTGGTTTTATCATGCTGCATGTATACAACAGCCAATTTAAAGATAAGATCCAGGCAAAATCGCTGAAAAACTTTCTTGTTGCCAGGTTTGCCAGAATTTATCCGCTGCACCTGTTTTCACTCTTGCTGCTTGTAGTCCTTGTGCGCTGGCTTACCAATTGGGGTAATCCTCCTATTATCCTTGAACAACCAGCTGACATTTTACCGAATATTTTCCTGCTCCATTCCTTTGGCTTTACAAAGATCTATAATTGGAATATCCCTTCCTGGAGCATCAGTGCCGAATGGGCTGCTTACCTCCTTTTTCCAATTATTACCTTATGTATTCATAAGAAAAAAACCATTTCTGTTATCCTTTTAATCTTGCTTATAGTATTTGCATACTACTCCATTATGTACTTACTTCCACGAAAAAACCCTATAAATCCTGCTATCCCAGTCCCTCATAACCTGAATACAACTTTTGATTATGGATATATCCGGGGAATTGCTGGATTTACAACTGGTATTCTTGTCTACCTGCTTTATGAATTGCGCGCTGTCAGAAAAGCTTTGTCCCATGATGTAGCTGCGGTGCTTATAATTTTCGCAATCATTATCTCTATGCACTTTGCACTTAATGATAGTCTCACAGTCTTGTTGTTTGCAGTGCTTGTACTTAGCTTTACAGCCAATACTGGTCAAATAGCACAGTTCTGTAACCGGAAAATCCCGCAATTCCTGGGAGACATTTCTTATTCAGTTTATCTCATGCAGATCTTTCTGCAAGAACCATTTTCACATGGCATTTATTTGCCTGGGATTACAGGAATAGGAAGAGGTAAACAGAATATTGATTTTTCAAGCGGAGTTTTATACTGCATAACCTATCTGATCCTGCTCATTATGATCTCTTATATTACCTATCAATGGGTGGAACGTCCCAGCCGGAGATTTATAAATCGTATTTGGGGGAAATAAATATTTCCCCCTTGCCCAGCGTTTGCTTCCCTGCTTTCGTATTTACTATAGAACCATTCAAATGAATGGCCATATACTAAATATGAAAGCCTTAATCAAAACACTAAAAAAGACCTTCCCTATTGATAAATTTTTCTTCCATAGATCTTATTCACAAGAAGGAGAAGATATGATCTACAGATCATGTTTTGAAAACAGGAAACACTATAAAGGATTTTATATTGATGTGGGCGCGCACCACCCTTATCGTTTTTCAAACACCGTACATTTTTATCAAAATGGCTGGCGTGGAATAAACATTGAACCTACTCCTGGTGCACTCAAGCTATTTAACCTATTTCGCCGCCGGGATATTAATCTTAATATCGGTATCGATAGCACCCCAGGTATACTTCCATTTTACTGTTTTAATGAACCTGCATTGAATAGTTTTGATAAAGAAATATCAACTAGCAGGGCTGCATCAAATTCGAAATATAAGATTACCAACGTGATCAATATTAAGACTATGTCACTTGAACAGGTTTTGGCAACTCATTTACCCGAAGGACAGACTATAGACTTTTTAAACATAGATGCAGAAGGCTTTGATCTTGAAGTATTAAAATCAAATAACTGGAATAAATATATACCGTTGTTTATCATGGTGGAGACAGGAATAGATATTCAAAACCTGGCGGGGTCTGAAATATATAACTACCTTTCAACAAGAAATTATGAATTGGTTGCTAAAACAAACCGGACCTCATTCTTTAAATTAAGGCCTGCCTGATCAGGGTAAATCACTGATCAGGAACATTATCTTCTAAATTGATAGCGAAGCCCAAGCTGGAAAGAACCGCTATACTGCTGATAGCCTCCTAATTTATTGCTAACCTTATAAGGTGTGAGATTTCTTAAATACTTACCTTCAATATAAAACTGATGGAAACGAACACTTATCCCACCGGTGATACCCAGATTTACCTTATTTACTTTAGTATAATTCAAGGTAGAATCTACGGCGCTGTGGCGGGCGGAGTCCAGATATTTAGTAGAAGGCAACTGAGCTTTGTAGCGTTCAGACTGGATATTAATTTTTGACTGGCTCAGTGGAAAACTGATTACTGGGCCGGCATTGATGCTAATCTTATTTGAAAGCCTGTATTCAAGAGTTAAAGGCACATTTAAAACCATCAGCTTCCTATTATCCGATATCTTATAAGTTGATACAGTATCCCGGAGATACCCACTAGGTTTAGTGATATAACTTCCTGAAAGTGCAGTTGATGTGTTTAATCGGATACCCACATTCAATAACAAATTTGTTTTAATGCTATATGCACCGAAAACTCCAACATACAGGCCGTTATTTTTACCCGTGTTCCATCCACTTTCCAGTCCAAAATTATAATCTGGAGTAGTCATGACCTCTTTTATTCCCGGGTTACGGCTAACTTTTGTCTTTTTCGATGATACAACTTTAGCCGCCGGATTCCCGACATTGACAGCAGGACTAAGTATTGCTTTTCCACCACTCACTTTATCTCCACCTGCTACGTTCTCCCTATTAGTTATTTTCTCCTTATTACCAGCTTTCTCTTTATTAGTTGCTTTCTCCTTTTTAATTGCTTTCTCTTCATCATCAGTTATTGTCTCTCTGGCTGATGTTCTGTTTCCCTCTTTGCCCTGTTGTACACTTTCTATAGCTGATGTTGTAGCCCCTTTAGCTAATCCAATATTTGGCGATACTATATTTTCACTGTTACCGGGCTGTTTTTTTATCGCATAATTTTCAACCTGAATATTTTCTGTTTTTGAACCTGCATCCTGCTTTACCTCAAAAGATTGTTTATTAAGCTCATTGGCTTCAGGCTTAACACCCTTCAAGTCTCCTGATAAACTATTAACTGATAGAACACGAGCGCTATCGGTATCCTTGTTTATCAAAGAATCAGCAAAAACAGGAAGATCTTTGCTATTTACAGTATCAATAAGCAGATGAGCTTGTGGTTTCTTCAGAGCTACAACATTTTCGGGCTTGATCACCACTGGTGATACAAGGTAAGTGGTTACACCAATTGCTGCTGCAACAGGAAGCGCATAGCCAAGCAAAGAAATAAGTTTAGCAGTAAATGGCTTTGTTGCCACAGTATTGCCACCATTGCTTCCATTCCCATGACTTCCACCGCTATTATTACCCGTATTACTAACAGGCATTTGCGCATCCAGCATATCTTTCATACCCGCCCACGCAGAACCAGCATCTTCTTTTACAGGAAGTTTGGATAGCTTTTTAAGCCAAAGTTTATAATACCAAGCTGAATTTCTCATATGATCTTGTTATTATTTTCAGTGGGTTGATTCATCTGTCTATTTGGAGAGGTGAGCATTTCTCTAAGCATTTTTTTCCCCTCAGACAGATGCCACCTGGAAGTACTTTCCCTGATATTTAACTGTTCACTAATTTCTCCATGCGAATATCCTTCAATTACCGATAGATTGAAAACAAGCCTTGTTGCATCAGGTAACAGGCGAATGCACTTTAAAAGGTCTTCTGCGTAAAGTTTATCCAGTACAGCCGGAGGCATAAAAACATCTTCCGCTTCTTCTAAAACATTGACATCTTTACTAAATTTAATTTCCTTTCGTCCAAGATCAATACAGGTTCTTACTATAATTGTTCTGATCCAGCCACCTAATTCCCCTTTTTTTTCATTAAATGTACTGATATGCTGAAATACTTTTAAAAACCCAGCATTTAGCGCTTCCTTAGCCAGCTCATCAGATTTCAGGTAGCGGTAACACAAACGCAGCATATCAGCATAGAAAAGTTTATACAACCTCTCCTGATCAGCGCGTTTGTTAGCTTTACAACCTTCAATCAGCTTAGAATGTTGCTTAGCAAATAGGTTCATTAAAATAATTTAGTAATCTCACATCTATACGTTTCAATAGCACTACGCAGCAAAATGGTTAAACGTTGGGTAGATAATCAATTTTTTATAATTTAAATTTTATTCCTCCATTAATGATTAATCCGTCCACGGGAGCATAAATATCTCTAAAAACCGGGTCAGTTACAGAACCCGTATAAATCGTATCAAACTTAGTTTGACGTGTATCTGTCAGGTTTTCAAAATTAATAAAGATGGAAAATCTTTCCCAGAGTTTTTCAGCCATCAACCCGGCTGTCCAATAGCTTTTACCTGTTGTCCCGTCATTTAGCCTTTGTTTACTAAAATAATAAGCTTCTGCTCCAATTTTCCATTTTTCTTCCACTTCGTACATCAGGACATTGTTTAAACGATGTTTGGAAACCAGCGGATAGACTGTCGTATGATCACCTGTATGCTGGTTAACGTCAGCCAGTGTATAACCTATAAATAGTTTAAAGTCGCTATAAGAAATTTTAACATTGGTCTCCATCCCCTTCGTATCCAGATTTCCGTTTGGCTGTATATAAGCTAAATCACCACCTGCATTGGGGGTAAGCAAAATAGGATTATTAATCCTCGTATAAAAAAATAGCTGATTGATACTAAACCCTATCTGGCCATCAAATAATATTGTCCGGTAATTGATATCATAGTTGGCCCCGTAAGAACGCTCGGCTTTCGTATGATTCACATCAATTGGCAACACATTTCTAAATTGAATACGTTCAGCATCTTCTGTGAATACAGTAGGAGCTTTATAACCTAATCCACCACCTAAACGTGTTGACAAGTGCTCATTGATCTTCCATAATCCAGAGATCCTTGGTAAAAAGAAGAAACCATATTCATTATGGTAATCACTCCGGATACCAGATTCCACTATAAATTTGTCTGTTAGATTCCAGGTATTTTGAACAAAGCCTCCGATAGTGGTATACTGGTAACTTCTCAATGCAGCACTCGTGTTTTTATCCTCTTTAAAGTGATCCGAGAGGAAATTAATCCCCCCTACCCAATCTGCCTTTTTTCCTTTACGGGAATAATTCACTTCACTATAGGTAGAAAGCTGTACACCGGAAAAAAGATAATCCGGTAAACCAATACTTCTGTCATAATAACCCACAGAATTACGGAATACCAATTTTTCCCGATCATTTAATTGATGATCCAATTCAAACTGAGTGCTATAACGCTGCGTCTTATTTTCTTCAAAATAGCTGTGCTGAGCATTACCATTGCCTTTGATATATTCCAGGTCGCCACCAATACGTTTTTCGACAGTAGTATTCAGCCCGGCAGCAATTGTGGTACCCGCATTTAAATAGACAAAGAGCTTAGGATTCAACGTAAAGCGGTTAAATTTTGGTATTGCTGTTAAGCCGGTATGAGAAGGATCATAAGCGCTCCCATGATTATAAGCGGCATAAATAGTCGCACCTGCTTTTTTGAACTTTTGCGCATAAAAACCACTGGCATCAAGTCCCATAGCCGATGTACCATTTAAAAGAAAGTTAAGCTGACGTTCATCTGCTGGCTTTTTAGAGACCAGATTTACAAGCCCCGCAATAGCTCCACCGCCATATAAAGTAGAAGATGAACCTTTGATAACTTCGACTTGCTGTAAATCCAGAGGTGCAATTTGCAACAACCCTAATCCACCAGAAAACCCGGCATACAGCGGAAAACCATCCCGGATGATTTGAGTATATTTTCCATCAAGCCCCTGGATACGGATACTTGCATTCCCACTTGTAGCAGAAGTTTGCTGTGCCTGAATCCCTGTACTCTCGGCAAGCAGCATACGAATATCACCAGGTTTCATATTTCCTTTTTCGTCCAGCTCCTCTCCTGCAATAACTTCTATTCTTGTAGGAATATTTGCGATAGTTCTGCCACTTCTGGTTGCAGAAACCACTACTTCATCTAATTCTTCGTCTTTCTCAGCAGACTCCAATGCAATTTGCATAGGCATAACTTGTACCAATGGAAATAATAGTGTATCAGTTCTGTTTTTAAAACCGACATAACTAAACTGGACTAACTGTTTACCCGGCGGAATATTAGTTAAAATGATAATCCCATCATTTCCAGATAAAAGACTAATACCTGTACCCTCAATTTTCACCGTAACCCTAGGGATGACCTGATTAGTTTTCGCGTCCTTAAGGATTGCTTTAAATATATATTGAGCATAAGCTGATCCTGTAAAAAACAGTACAGCTATAAGCACAGCTAATTTTTTCATAATGTGTTTAATAATTAAGTAATTCCAATAAAATCAGCCCTATAATAGCTGCAATAAAGTATTAACTTAATTGAGGCGGTTGCCAGATAACAGCATGAATTTGAGGGAGCTCGACAGTCACATATACACTATCATGTTTAACAGCTCTTAAATAGATAACAAATGTGGGTGCTAAAGAACTGCTTATCGTAAATCCAACGCAAGTACCACAAACATAAAATGGAGAACAATCCTTGCAGCAATCTTCATTTTTCTCAGTATGCTGTGCTGTTTTCACAGAAATCTGCGCTGTACAGTCCTCCTTCTCCACTGCGCAACAAGGCACAACAGTTAGTGTCAGTACAATTAAGGATAAAAGCAGCGTCAGGAACTTCACCTTGTAAAAGTATTGAATTTGTTGTATTTAAATACAAGTGGCTTGCTTTAATTATTTAATTTTGATTTAATCAACAACCAATAATACTATGCCATGGATATTCTTAAATCGTTATCAATTTTTGTACTTGCAGGGCTTTGCGAAATCGGTGGTGGCTATTTGATCTGGCAATGGCTGAAGGAAGAGAAACCCTTTTGGTACGGTATTGTTGGCGCTTTAATATTAGCTGCATATGGCATAATAGCCACCTGGCAAACTGCCAGTTTTGGTAGAGTTTACGCTACTTATGGTGGAGTTTTCATTGTACTTGCGTTACTGTGGGCATGGAAAGCAGATGGGTTTAAACCAGACAAATGGGATATTATTGGTGCCTCGATTGCACTCATTGGTGCTTGTATCATCATCTATATGCCAAGAACTGTCAATTAATATTAGAAAACAGGATGACTCAAAATCATAAATATTTACTCTTTTAATGCTTTAATCAACATTGTTTTATTTTCCACTCCAGCCTTAAGAAAAATATTCTGAACATGTTTGGCAACCGTTCTTTCAGATATAAATAGCTTTTCGGCAATGTCCTTATACTTTATGCCTTCAGCGATTAATTTAGAAATCTCTATTTCCCTGGCCGTCAGACTATAAAAAATACATTTCTCAATGAAGCTGGCGACAACATCCTTTCTTGCAGCAGCATTAATATTTTCAATTTCACGCCTCATCTCTGCTAATCTATCCTGCTCAGATTTTGATTGTCTTACGAACTGCCGCATAAGGATCATATTAACCACCAAGAACCCAATATTGCATCCAAATGTAATTATCCACTTATCAATTCCCAGCCAGGCACCAAAGATGGGCGTTAAACTAACCGGAAATACCGCAAAGAAAATGCATAGCCTTTCCACTAGCAGTATCCTGTCTTTATTAAAATTGTATTTTTTATATATTCCCTTTATAGCCGTAGAAAACAAGACTATAGCATAGAGTACAGGAATAATGTAGACATACTTTCTGGTAAACAAAATATCATTGTTTATCGGATACAAAATCCCATAAAAGACAATCAATGGGATGATAACAAAAAGGAAGCCATATCTTCCATGAAACGTCAGAGCCTTTAGCCCCATGGTCTTGTAAAAATAAACAGGACAATAAGAACAAAAAACATAACCGAAGCCATAACCCAGGAAATTTTGCCATTTTTCAGGTACAAAAGTTAGTCTTTGATCAGGGAAGAATCCTTCGGAAATATTATAGAGTATCAAAAAAAGAACAAGGTATAAATGATAAAGCCGTTTCTGTTCATGCTTTCTTGTCAGATAACCTATCCACTGCTGGAACAATAAGGCGACTTCTAAAATGATTATAAAAAATATAATCAAGGGCATATTCGTATTAAATAATGTCATCCCTGTTTAGCTTACCTCAATGAAAAGAAGATAATAAAAAGCAGAACGAGAATGTATTCTGTTTACGCGGTATTTATCTTGTTTACTAATAGAATTGAAACTTCTGTTTTCATTAAAAGATTTTGTAAGTATATCAATGACTATAGTCTTATCTTTTGATCCTGCTTTTAACACTTTATTAATTTTCCTTTGTACGTTAATAATTTAGAACGGTTTCACCATATCAACATCAAAAGACGCCATGAATTACAAAAATGTTGCTTACGAATATACATATATTATGCTATTGCGTGTCCAAACACATAAGTCAATGCTATAATTATTTATTTAGTTACTATCAATATATATACACAAAGATTAGCAACCGTAATTATAATAACAGTTAATTACGCAAACGTTTGCACAGCTTAATAATTATATTTTCTTATTGAATTAATTAAATTGAGCATTATACCATATCTCTGATCACATGAAAACATATTATTTAAGTGTTCTGATTACTTTAGCTTCTTTCATTACGCTGCATGCTCAACAAAAACACCCGAATGTAATTGTAATTTATGCAGATGATCTTGGCTATGGAGACGTCAGCTGTTATGGTGCCAAAAGAATCAAAACACCTCATATAGATCAACTGGCTAAACAGGGAATCAAATTCACTAATGCCCACGCCACCAGTGCAACCTGTACTCCATCCCGCTTTTCTATATTGACCGGAGTTTATGCCTGGCGTAAAAAGGGAACCGGTATCGCTCCAGGTAATGCAGCTTTATTAATTGATACTGCGCAGCTCACGATGGCAAAAATATTTAAACAAACCGGTTATACTACTGCTGCTATTGGCAAATGGCATCTTGGTTTGGGTGGTAAAGGAGGCCCGGACTGGAACGGTGACATCAAACCAGGCCCGCAAGAGCTTGGTTTTGATAAAACTTATATCATACCCGCAACATTAGATAGAGTTCCATGTGTGATTGTAGCGGACCACCGTGTTGAAAACCTGGATCCAAAAGATCCGATTACTGTAGATTATTACAAAAAAACAGGTGAATGGCCTGCTGGAAAAGAAAACCCTGAATTATTGACCATGAAATCATCAAATGGACATGATAACACGCTCATTAATGGCATTGGCCGTATCGGCTATATGACCGGAGGAAAAGCTGCAATCTGGGACGATTATACATTAACTGAGAAGCTGACAGCCAAAGCAGAAAGCTTTATCACCGCAAATAAAGCCAAGCCCTTTTTCCTCTATTTCGCTTCACCGAATATCCATGTTCCAAGAACCCCGAATAAAATGTTTGCTGGTAAAAGCGGAATGGGCCCGCGCGGAGATGTTATTCTGGAATTCGACTGGAGTGTTGGCCGTTTGATGAAAACATTAGATAGCCTGGGGATCGCCAATAATACCATGATCGTATTGAGCAGCGATAACGGCCCTGTTATTGACGACGGATATCAGGATGAAGCAGCAGCATTAATCGGGACACATAAACCTGCAGGCCCGCTAAGAGGGGGCAAATACAGTGCATTTGATGGCGGTACCCGTGTTCCGTTTATCGTAAGCTGGCCTTCAGTGGTAAAAAGTGGTAAAAGTGATGCACTGATCAGCCAGGTAGATTTAGTTAGCTCTTTTGCAAGTCTGCTGAATCAAAAAACCGGCACAATACAAGCTTATGATAGTTTTGATATGATCAACCAGCTTTTAGGAAAATCCAGCACCAACCGTCCATATTTGATAGAAGATGCCGATGGACTCGGAATAATTGTAGCCAACTGGAAGTATATAGCGCCAAACAATGCTGCAGCCTATGATTATTCTACCAAAACAGAACTCGGTAACACTAAAGAACCCCAATTGTATAACTTATCATCAGATCTGGAAGAAAGCAAAAACCTGGCATCCCAATACCCGGATAAGGTTAAAGAGTTATCAAAAAAACTGCAGCAAGTAAAAGATGAGCATGGTTATCATTTATAATCAGTTCAGTTTGAAACGGTGTTACTTATCCTCAGGGTGCGCCTGTCCACGATGACAAGTAATACAATTTACAGCAAGAACCGCTTTAGTATTATAAACGTCTTTCATATGAAAATACTTCTTATTGATGCGGTAGGTCATTTTCATCATGGATCTGGCAATTTCCTTTTCCGGTTTTGCATCACTTGCAAAATCCAGATGTTTAGGATCGTCTTTGCTGGCTGCATGGCAAAAATTACATTTGACCCCCAATGCTGCCTTAAATCCATCCATCACTTTATCCAGCTCTTCATTACTGATATCCTTAGGAAGAACTTTAAGATTAGCAGCTTTTTTTTCTTCCTTGGGCATAAACCCGCTTAACATAACAACAGTGCCTACTAATACAGACAGGGTAGCGATTGCTTTATATCTCATGGCATTTGAATTACTTATACCTAAGATAAAAAACATTTCGACTTTACATTAGATGTATCCAACTCTTTACCTCTATTTAGAAAGATTCAAGCCTCTTTATGCACTGAATAAAGAGGCTTGAATTTACAGTTTAAGATCTTAATTTAAAGATGGGTCTTCTCTTCTTTAAAACCGGGCTCTTCCAATTGCAGCGTCGTATGAGAGATTTTAAAATTCTCAGTGATATGCTGCTGAAGCGCTGATAAAACCTGTTTACTTTCAGCGCCTTCTTTTAAAACCACATGAGCAGTCATGGCATTTACACCGGATGTTAAAACCCATACATGTAAATCGTGCAGCTCTTCCACTCCTTTCACCCGAAGAATGGAATTTCGCAATTCGTCCATATTCAAATCCTTAGGTGTTCCTTCTAATAAAATACCTATGGACTCTCTAAGCAAAATCCAGGTTCTTGGTAAAATAAAAAGACCAATACCAGCAGACAACAATGGATCAGCATAATACCAACCTGTAGTCAACATAATGATCCCTGCAGCAATCACTCCAATAGAAGTCAGCATATCAGAAAGTACTTCAAAATAAGCACCTTTCATATTCAAACTTTCACCAGAACTTTTTCTTAAGATCAACATCCCTGCTACGTTAACTACTAAACCTACCACAGCCACAGCAATCATCTCTTTACTCTCTACTTTTGGAGGATCAAGAAAACGCAGATAAGCTTCATAAAGTATATAAATTGATATACCGATTAAAACGACCGCATTTGCCAATGCGGCTAATATTTCAGCTCTGTAATACCCATAGGTACGTTCAGCTGTCGCTTTACGTTCTGCATAATTTATCGCAATCAGCGCTAATGCCAAACCACCTACATCAGTCAGCATATGCCCGGCATCAGCAAGCAAAGCCAGACTTTTGGTCATAATGCCACCAATAACTTCTACAATAAGATATAAAAGTGTAAAGCCCAGTACAATTTTTAAACGGCCCTTATTTTTACTGGCCTGCGAAATAGTTCCTTCACGTTCCATACTCCTTATTTAGATATACAATTCACTTTATAACTACTCTTCTTCACTATTTTTCATCTTTGATATCAAATCATATGCTCCTTTAGTCACCACTTTAGCACTGGTCAGATCGAAGCTTTCAGGAAGTTCAACTTCAACATACCCGGCATCTGCCGATCCAACAGTGACCTCCAAAAGCCGAAAATGGTAGTTAATCTCAGCATTTTCTCCTTTACGCTGACCGGTCTCGATAAAGATGTACTTCTTTCCTGCAAAATCAGCTATAGCAGACTCTGGTAAAGCATTCACCTCTTCAGTTCCGGTTTCAATCAATGCATTTAAATAAGCTCCTGGTATCAAGTTCCTGCTTTGCGTATTCGCTATACAGTGAACGGTAACTGTCTTATCATCATTAATTTCCCGACCCACCAACGTCACTGTGGCTACGCGCTCTTCAGCCTCATTTTGTAATGAAAAACGCACTTTCTGTCCTTTCTTAATTAAATCTACGTCTTTTTGGAATACCTTCAGTTCCACATGTAAATTTGCACTGTTTACAATTTCAAACATCACATCATTCGGACTCACAAACTTGCCTGAGTTTACATTTACCTTGGTCACATAGCCATTTATAGGTGCATAAATATTAATTGTGCTTCGGATATTAGCAGGTGTTAAAGTAGCTGAATTGATATTGATCAGCATTAACCGTTGCCTTAAAGCACTTTCTCTGGATAACATCGTTTGATACTGAGATCTGGCTTGCTGCAGCACCTTTTGCGCATTTATATTTTGCCTTGCCAACTCCTGCTGTCTTTTATATTCAGAATCGGCCAATTCAAGCTGACTTTTATTTTCCAGATAATCCTGCTGTAACTGAACATACTCCTGATTCTGAAGCACAGCAATAACCTGTCCCTTACTTACTGTTGAACCTTGCAACAAAGGAGTAGATTTCACAATCCCACCCATTTGTGTAGTGATACTAATCAGATTTTCAGGTGGGACATCTATCGTCCCATTCACCTTCAAGACTCCGCTGATTGATTTTTTCTCCACCTTCCCCAAGGTAACACCACTGGTTCTGTATTGCGCAGCACTCAATTCCACTGTATTTGCTTCTTCTTTAGCCGGAGCTTCAGTTGCAGCGGCCATACTATCTTCTGCCACTTTTTTATTCCCGCAGGAAGCAAGGACAACCGTAGCCAAAGAAAGTATATAAATAGCCTGTTTGAATTCAATTCTTGTTTTCATTCGTATATCGTTTTTTAAATTATTTGAGGTCAATCAGATACTGAAGTGTATAAACCGATTGATTGTATTGGTTAACTGCTTGCAAATAGCTAAACCGGATATCAGAATAAGTCCGTAAAGCCTGTGAAAATTCGAGATAGCCAATATCACCACTTTGAAAAGCAATTTGTGATTGCTTCAGAATCAGATTGACATTTGGCAAGGCATTTTTCTCATAATAATCAACACTGTGTGAATTTTTCAGCAAATCCTGTTCGGCCTGTTTATATTGAGTTTGCAGATTGGTTTGAAATAAGCTAAACTCAGTCTGGGCTATCTGTTTCTCTATTTTGGCAGCTTTAATCCTCCCTGCAAATGGCTTATAAAATATCGGGATGGAAATACCTGCCTGTACCCCTTGAAAACGCTTACCAGCACTAAAAAGCTGATCTTGCCCATTTACTGTTTGACTGCCAATAATCGACTGATTAAAATAACCTACTGTAAAATCAGGGCCTGCCTTCGCACGCTCTACCCTTAAAGATTTATCCGCAATTTCTACCTGTTGCTGTTGTAAAGCCAACAAAGAAGTATTAGCCAGACTATCAGGAACAATCAAATTCCAACTCTCTTTCTTTAAATAATCACCACTTACTTCTATCACCTCCTTTGTATTCAGCAGCCGTTGTAATTCAGCACTATAAATTGATATATCGGCCATATTCTTTTCCGACTGATTACGCACTTCATTTAATTGAGTTTCGGCCGTGGTACGTTCCAGCATATTTGTTTCTCCGGTCTGATAGCGCAGAGAAGATGCTTTCAGAAAATTACTGAAGATAGAATCCTGGCTCTTATATAACTTTTGAAGTGCTTTAAAATAACTCAATTGCGCATAAGTACTCTTTACCTGGCGGATCAGTTCGTTTTGTGTCACCGAAAGATTCAGCTCGCTGCTGCGGACCTGCGCATCATATAAATTACGCTGGTTTTTAATCAATCCCGGAAATGGGATATTCTGCTGTACTGATATGTTATTGTCTCTTTTGATACTATTGAACTGTCCGTACTGCAAATTCAGATTGGTCTTCCCTAAATCAAATGCGGTACCTTGAATTGCCTGCTGTTTGCTGATTTGCAATTGAGAAGACTTAACCGCTTGATTATTAGTCAATGCAATTTCTACAGCCTGCTGCACAGTAACAACCCTGCTGTTTACCGGGCTTTGTGCCACCGTTTTCGACGGAATGAAAAATAAACCCATCAACAAAACAACCGTTGCAGCAGTAATTTCCTTTTTGCTCTTTTTGAAGTTTTCGAAATATGTATATAACACGGGTAAAACGAGTAAAGTTAAAATAGTAGACGTTAATAAGCCTCCGATCACGACAGTTGCCAGTGGCTTTTGTACTTCGGCACCTGCAGCAGTAGAAAGTGCCATTGGAAGAAAACCCAGTGAGGCAACCGTTGCGGTCATCAAAACAGGCCTTAATCTCAGTGCCGTACCCTTCAACACAATCTCCCTGAGATCGCTGATCCCACTAGCTTTCAACCTGTTAAACTCAGTGATCAATACAATCCCATTTAACACAGCCACACCAAATAAAGCAATAAAGCCTACCCCGGCAGAGATACTGAATGGCATGCCCCGCAATAACAGCGCGAATATCCCACCTATAGCAGCCATAGGAATAGCAGAAAAAATCAAGACTGATTGTTTCACTGATCCAAAAGAGAAGTACAACAATAATAAAATAAGCGACAATGCTACAGGAACAGCAATTGATAACCGTTGTTTCGCTGCCTTAAGGTTCTCAAATTGACCACCATAAGTGATATAATATCCCGGAGGTAATTTTATTTTTTCACCAATCTTCTGCTCAATCTCCTCAACAACTGTAGCAATGTCCTGACCACGAACATTTAACCCAACAATGATTCTGCGTTTCGTATCCTCCCGCTGAATCTGATTTGGCCCAATCTTAAACTCAACTGAAGCCAGCTGAATCAAAGGAACCTTAGTTCCGTTAGGTGCTGAAATATAGATGTTCTTCACATCGTCTATCCCCTGCCTGTTTTGCTCAGATAAGCGTACCACCATGTCATATCTTCTTTCCCCCTCATAAACCAATCCTGCCGACTGTCCCGCAAAAGACGAATTAATAGCTTGGTTAACAGTTTCAATATCTATTCCGTAACGTGCCAGCTGATCCCTGTTAATTTTCACCACAATCTGCGGAAGGCCCGTAGCCTGTTCCAGGTACAAATCTTTTGCCCCTTTAACAGTGTTCACAATTTTCCCTATTTTTTGAGAGATATCCGTCAATGTTTCCAGATCATCCCCAAATATTTTAATCCCGATATCCTGCCTCACACCAGAAATCAGCTCATTAGATCTTAACTGAATGGGTTGTGAGAAACCGAAAGTAACCCCGGTTACTTTATCGAGCGATGCGGCCATTTTATCAGCTAATTCCTCTCTGGATTTTGTAGTGACCCAATCCTTTTTATCCTTCAGTATAATCGTTAAATCAGTAGCTTCCATTGGCATAGGATCCGTAGGAATTTCAGCCGAACCGACTTTACCAACCACTTCTATCACCTCAGGAAACTCATTTAACAAGATTTTGGAAGCCTGATTAACCTTATCAATCGTCTGGCTCAATGAACTTCCTGTCAATAAGCGTGTTTCTACAGCAAAGTCACCTTCTTCCAAAGTAGGAATAAACTCCCCTCCCATCCTGGTAAATAAGAAAATACTGATTACCAGTAAAACAACTGATAAAACAACGACTGTTACACGTTTACGCAAAGCACCCGTAATTAACGGCGTATAATACTTCTGAAAGAAGTCCATCATCCGGTCAGAAAAATTCTTTTTAACGACTGGCTTTTTACTCAGCAGCAAGGATGACATCATTGGTACATAAGTCAATGACAATAAAAATGCGCCCAGAATAGCAAAGGAAACGGTCTGAGCCATTGGGCCAAACATTTTACCCTCAATCCCTACAAGCGCAAGAATCGGCAGGTATACAATCAGAATAATAATCTGTCCAAAAGCAGCTGCACTCATCATCCGGGTAGCGGACTGCTCTACTTGCTGATCCATTTCGTCCTGCGTCATTTTTCGGGTCAGCTTACTCGCCCCTAAAAGGTGCATTGTGGCCTCTACAATAATCACAGCCCCATCCACAATCAAACCAAAGTCAATAGCTCCCAAACTCATCAGATTACCAGAAACCCCGAATACATTCATCAGGGAAATAGCAAAAAGCATGGCCAATGGAATTACGGATGCTACAACAATACCCGCTCTGAAATTCCCCAGGAATAACACGAGTACAAAGATGACGATTAACGCTCCCTCAATCAGATTCTTCGCAACTGTACCAATTGCCCGGTCTACCAAAGCACTTCTGTCTAAAAACGCTTCCACAACAATCCCATTTGGAAGAGTTTTATTAATCCTTGCAATCTTTTCTTTGACCTGTTTTACTACATTATTGGCATTAGAGCCTTTCAGCATCATTACGATTCCGCCAACAGCCTCACCATGGCTTTTTGCCGTCGTCCTGGTTAAAGCACCATAACGTATCGCATTGCCAAGCTGTACATTTGCGATATCGCGGATTAAAACAGGAAGGCCCGTACTGGTATTCCTTACTACAATCTTATTAATATCTTCAATATTCCCAACTAATCCCTCACTCCGGATAAAATAGGCATTGGGCTTTTTATCAATATACGCTCCCCCTGTATTTTGATTATTTCTTTCCAGTGCTTTAAATACATCACTGATACTTAAATTATAACTATTCAGTTTATTTGGATCCAGAGCGATCTCATATTGCTTAAGTAACCCACCAAAACTGTTTACTTCGGCAATTCCCGGTGTTCCTAAAAGCTGGCGCCTGACAATCCAATCCTGAATACTTCGTAATTCCCTGGCATCATAAGTCTTTTCAAAACCAGGCTTTGCATGAATTACATATTGATAAATCTCTCCTAAACCAGTAGAAATAGGCGAAATTTCCGGATTCCCGATTCCCTGAGGAATATTATTCTTCGCTTCGGAAAGCTTTTCGTTGACTTGTTGTCTTGCCCAGTAGATATCTACATCATCATGAAAAACAATGGTCACTACAGACAAGCCAAAGCGGGAAATAGAACGCACCTGTTCGATTTCAGGAATGGTAGACATTGTTTGTTCGACTGGAAAAGTGATTAGCCGTTCTACTTCTTCAGAAGCAAGAGAAGGACTTAAAGTGATCACCTGTACCTGATTATTTGTAATATCCGGCACGGCGTCAATAGGCAATTGTTTCAGTGAATATACCCCCCACGCAATCAGCGCCAGGGTAAACAGACCAATCACCAACTTATTGTGAATAGAAAATTTTATGATCTTACTTAGCATATCTTATTTATAATGAGATATCAAAGAATAATTCCCGAACGGAACAACCTATCCTTTGATAAAAGCATTGATGGAATTATTAAATAATAATAATAATGACCTATAGCATGCACAAAGCACGTATAGAAAAATGAAGATGGTTAAGAAATCAATTGTGGGGGTTGCCAGATCGGAAGATCGACAGCAATAAACTTTCCGGTTAAATGAGCAGCAAACCCAGGTAAATGGTCAGCAAACGGAGTAGAAATTACTAGAACATCTTTAATTACAGACGCCGTAGAACAGCAGGCACAGTTACAGAAAGGACTGCAGTTATCATTATTTCTTTCTGAATGATGTGCTTTTTCAATATTGACACTACCATTCAAACCGGCTACAGCATCTCCGCATGGCACTAAATTAAGAGCCAGCACTAATACAATCCCTATGAATGATAATAATCTCATATAACTTAAGACGAAGGTAATAAAGAAATCAGCTAATCAACTAATTTAATCAAACTATGCAATCCTATTGCAGCCCGTACAACCCGATTAAATAAGTATATTTATAAAATACATAGCACTATATGCTGACTTCTGAAACACCAAAACCACGTAAAAAGAAATTCTGGAAGTTCTTAACGGTATTAGGCCCCGGTTTAACCACTGGCGCGGCAGACGATGACCCCTCAGGAATTGCGACCTATTCTCAAACGGGTGCACAATTTGGTTACGGACAATTATGGACAGCACTTTATATGCTTCCCTTTATGATTGCTGTACAAGAAGCCTGCGCCAGAATAGGAATGGTCAAAGGAAAAGGTATTGCGGCCGTAGTCAAAGAACATTACAGCCGTCCGGTACTTTATGCAGTCGTAAGCCTGGTTGTAGTGGCCAATACGATAAATATAGGTGCAGATATTGGTGCAATGGCCTCCGCAGCACAATTATTAATACCCGTACACTTTGTTGTACTCACCTTACTTTTTACCATTATTATTCTGGTACTGGAGATTTTCACCAATTATAAAGCCTATTCCAAAATACTTAAATGGCTTGCAATCTCCCTGCTTGCTTACCCTATTACAGCATTTATCATCGATCAGCCGTGGCCAACGGTTTTAAGGGCGACTATTATCCCCCACTTTGAACTTAACTTCGCTTTTGTATTTATTATTACAGGTGTTCTTGGCACAACCATTTCACCTTATATGTTCTTTTGGCAAGCCTCCCAAGAAGTAGAAGAAGAAACTGGCAGACATCCTATCAAAAACGGCAGGCTCATTAGCTGGCAACGGATTAGAAACATGCGTATTGATAACCTGACAGGTATGATCATCTCTGAATTTACAACCTGGTGTATTTTATTAGTAGGTGCGACCGTACTGCACGGAAGTGGTGTTAAGGATATTAATACCGCAGCAGATGCCGCCAGGGCTTTAGAACCTTTAGTCCATTCATTTCCAAATTCCGGATTTCTGGCCAAGCTGATTTTTTCGGTCGGTATTATTGGTTTAGGCCTGCTTGCTGTTCCCGTTCTTTCCGGATCAGCGGCTTATGCAGTAGCTGATGCTTTTGATTGGAAAGCTAGTTTAAATCTCAAACTAAAAGGTGCACATGGTTTTTATGGGGTAATTATAATTTCTACCCTAATAGGTTTGGCCATCAATTTTGTAGGTATCGATCCGGTTAAAGCATTAGTTTATGCAGCTGTATTAAATGGTGTAGCAGCTGTACCTTTGTTATTTCTGATTGGCAGAATAGCTATGAGTAAAGAAATTATGGGTGATTACAAAAGCGGCCTGTTATCTAATATTTTAGTATGGATTACCTTTATTGCCATGGGAGCAGCCGCAGTTGCTATGTTTTATACTATTTAAGTATATTTATCCTGTTGACTTAGTGCTAAACTCTATATGAACCGAATTAAAGCCTTTCTTTTTAGTATTGCAATTCTATGCGCATACACTGCTCAGGCACAAGATACCCAGGATACTGTAAAAAAAGATCAGCAGAATATTAATGAAGCTTTATTACTTAAGGATCAGCAACAACAAAAGATTGACTCCCTTGTCAAAATTCAATTAAAGAATGAACTTCAATCTGTAGCTGGTAACAGTAAAAAGACCTTAGAACTTGAAAATAAACTCAGGCAGATTGCAGTCAGTGATTCCCTGAGGAAAATCCATCAGCTGGAGAAAATACAAGTCCTGAAGAAGAATGCAAAAGGATATCCGGTGATCCTGAATACAGATACGTTATTCTATATTTATGTCAGAACAGGATCTTTTAACGCACAGGAACGAGCTGATGCAATTTCAAAAAAAGTAGAAAAGCTCTATGAAGACCCATTTTACAAAGCAGATTCACTCGCCATCAGCCCGAATGAAGACAGTTATGATTTAGCTTATAAAAACAATGATATCCTGATGTCAGTTGGAAATCTTGATGGTTTATGGTTTGCTAAAACCAATGCACAATTAGCAAAAGAATATCTGCAGCGGATCAAGCAAAGTATTGAAGCCGAAAGAAAAGCAAACAGCCTGGTTAACTGGCTGAAAAGAATCGGACTTGTCCTGCTGATTATTGTCCTGTTAACAGTCATCATATCAGTGATTAATTTCCTGTTTAAACGCACAGCTACATTTCTTTCTTCTAAAAAAGAGAATTATCTCCGTATTTTAAAGATCAGGAATATCAAAATCTTCACGCCCGAACATTTCGAAAATGCCCTGCTGAAAATAAACAACATTCTTCGTATCGTCGTTATTATTCTGATCATTTACCTTTCTCTGCCTTTGTTGTTCAGTATCTTTCCCGAAACTGAAGCCTGGACAGGCACCTTGCTTGGCTGGATTTTAAGTCCAATGAAGGCCGCATTAAATGCAGTAGCACATTATCTTCCCAACCTATTTACCGTTATTGTGATCTGTTTGATTTTCAAATACGTGATCCGCGGAATCAAGTACTTCTTTTATGAAATAAAACTCGGTGAAATTCAGGTTCGTGGTTTCCATTCAGACTGGGCAATACCGACCTTCAATATCCTGAAATTTGTGCTTTACGCATTTATGCTCATCCTTATTTTCCCTTACTTACCTGGTTCAGGGTCTCCAGCATTCCAGGGCGTATCCGTATTTTTGGGCATTCTGATTTCACTGGGTTCTTCCAGTGCAATTACCAATATTGTAGCAGGGCTGGTGATCACTTACATGCGCCCTTTCAGAATTGGTGACCGTGTTAAAATCGGAGATGTTGTAGGAGACGTACTGGAAAAAACAATGTTGGTAACCCGGATCAAGACTATTAAAAATGAAGATATTACCGTCCCCAACTCCATGGTCCTTTCCAGCAGTACCATCAACTATTCTAGCCATACGAAAAAAGAAAGTCAGGGATTGATTGTACACCAGACACTAACATTGGGTTATGACATTCCTTACCATGATATTTATGAGATGTTAACCAGAGCCGCATTGCAAACTGAATATATACTGGAAGATCCAAAACCTTTTGTACTCCAAACCAGCCTTGATGACTTTTATATATCCTATCAGATCAATGCCTATACCAGAGAAGCAAACAAGCAAGCGACCATTTACAGTAAACTGTTTGAAAATATTCAGAATGAATTTAATGCTGCTGGCGTAGAGATCATGTCACCGCATTACCAGGCCATGAGAGACGGGAGTCCTGCAGCTATGCCACCTTCAGCTCAGCGGGGGGATCAATAAATCGATTTTATAATTAAGGCCATCCTACTCATGTCAGATGGCCTTCAAGAAAAACTTAAGCCTTTGGCCAGTCGTTCGTATGTTCTGCATTTCCAAGCTTTAACTTGCGTGCAGACAATACAAAACTTAAAGTCATAGGTGTTTTATCATTGACAGCTATTCCTTCATTATATTGAATGATATAACCATCTTCAAATGATAATTCTTTCATCTTTGCATCCTCTTCGCCCTTTTTAAAAACGATAGTTCCAGACAAAGCTTTATATTGGTTATTCACCATTGATTCAATGATCGATGTATCCTCTGTTGATTCGATTTCAACATGAATAGTCCCCCCATACACACCTGACGAAGGACGGCCCTTAGCGTCTACATCTCTATTTAATGAAAAACTGCATTGCAGCACATCGAACTCTTTTGATCCAAGAGTTAATCTGGTTTTAAAAGCCATGATAATATTTTATTGTAAAAATTTGTTAATTGATTAACGCAATAAAATTGAGAAATCTGTATAAATATCGCAATTAGGATAGTATATACAAAATGAGCTCAGAATTTTAAAGGTTAATTAAGCTTTAGGCCAGTCATTTGTATGCTCTGCGTTGCCTAGCTTTAATTTACGGGCAGAAATCTGGAATTTCATTGTCATCGGACTATCTCCGGTAATTCTGATTCCTTCCGCATACTTCACAATGTATCCATCTTCAAAATGAACCTCCTTCATTTTTGCATCCTCATCAGCTTTTTTGATCAGTAATACCCCGGCCAGCGGTTTATACTGATTGTTGACCATTGCTTCTACAATAGAGGTATCTTCAGTTGATTCGATTTCTACATCGATCGTACCACCGTATACACCAGAAGAAGGTCTTCCTTTTGCATCTACATCACGGTTTAGGGAATAAGCACAATGAAGTACATCGTACTCCTTGCCCGAAAAGGTTAATCTTGCTTTGAAAGCCATAACTTTAATTTTTGGGTGAAATTTTTAGTATTTACTATACAAAACCTAACAAAAAGTTTGCCGTTATTGCGAAAAGCCCCATAAGCACCACCAGAACGCATTCCACCAGTTAATTATTGATTAATCAAAAAAATACGTTCACAGATTGGGACAAAAAAAAAGTCTGCCAGCAACCTAAGCTGCGGCAGACTTTCCCTCAATTATATTTTAATTAAGCTTTAGGCCAGTCGTTTGTATGCTCGGCGTTACCGATTTTCAACTTACGTGCTGAAATTACAAAACCTAAAGTCATTGGTGTATTGTCGTTAACGGCAATTCCCTCATTGTACTGAATGATATAACCATCTTCGAATGACAGTTCTTTCATCTTTGCATCTTCTTCGCCTTTTTTGAACACGATGGTTCCTGAAAGAGGCTTGTACTGGTTGTTCACCATTGATTCGATCACCGAAGTATCTTCAGTTGACTCTACTTCAAGATGGATAGTTCCACCATAAACTCCTGATGATGGACGGCCTTTTGCATCTACATCTCTGTTTAATGAATAGCTGCACTGCAACACATCGTACTCTTTAGAACCTAAGTTCAATCTGGTTTTAAACGCCATGATAATTTTTTTTAAATGTTAAACGGTCAATTACAATTAAGCCTTAGGCCAGTCATTAGTGTGCTCTGCATTACCCAGTTTTAATTTACGGGCAGAGATCTGGAATTTCAAGGTCATTGGATTATCTCCAGTGATGTTGATTCCTTCTGAATACTTAACAATGTATCCATCTTCAAAATGAACCTCCTTCATCTTTGCATCCTCATCAGATTTTTTGATGAGCAAAGTGCCGGTTAAAGGTTTGTACTGATTGTTTACCATTGCTTCAACAACTGAAGTATCTTCGGTAGATTCGAGTTCAATATCGATTGTTCCACCATACACTCCGGAAGAAGGTCTTCCTTTTGCATCCACATCACGGTTTAGAGAATAGGCACAATGAAGTACATCGTACTCCTTGCCCGAAAAGTTTAATCTTGCTTTGAAAGCCATAACTTTTTGTTTTAGGGTTATTATTTATAATTACTAAGACAATAGCAAATAGTTTGCCAAATCACCTTATTACCAACAAGATAATAAATAATTTTAAATAAAACTTCAAAAAGCGCTTTAAGACTAAATAATCTTCGATCCGAAGGCCTCAAGCTTCCTTAACCACTTCTTACTGTAGTCATTATCCAAAGAATACAACTGCCCGATTGTGTTGGTTAAGACCGGATGAAACCGGCAATTTTCGAAAACGTTTCTTTTAATAGACAAGTAAGTAATTTTCTTGTCTTGTTTCCAGTACTCAAAGGTTTCCTGGTCAAGAATAGAAACTATTCTTGCAGACTTGCCGCTAAAATTATTGTTGACTTTCTGCTGAGCAGGATGAAAAACCTGGTCAGGCAAAAACAACCGGTCAAAAAACCCTGTAATACGGGTGGGAATAGATGATAAATACACAGGACAGAACAAAACCACATGATTTGCCCATAAAATCAGGTCCAGCGCACGTTTCAAATCGGGCTCCAGTTCAGTTACCCGGTTATTAAATTGTTTATTGGAATTAAAGATCAGGTCAACAATTGCAATCTCTTTAATATGTGCACCAGCTTCTTTAGCGCCCTTAACATATGCCTGGATCAAATAACTTGTAGCAGCAGTTTTTTCAGGATCACCATTTATGATCAATAGTTGTTTCATTTATTTGCGGGCCTATGTAAGAATCAATTGCTAAAATATGAAGAAATTGTTAAGCCAGGAAATGTGAACCGATATATAAAAAAATATCCGGCCCAGATTGCTTGAATCTGTCCGGATATTCTTAAAATAAATATTTTGCTACCAGCAGCAGCTGGTCAATAAATATATTTTATTGCTGCGCATACTCTGAACTCCAGGTTGTCTCTTCATCCTCCCCTTTTTGTCCATCAAGCTTCACGACGAAACTTTTTGCCGGGAAATAAGGAGTGATATGGATATCCAGGTGAATTTTATCTTTCTGTAATTCATCGCGCTCAAAACGCATGATTTTGAAACGCTCAATTAAGCGCTCAGGACCTTGAATACCATCCAGGAACTTCACAATCTGTCCACGCAGATCTTGTTCAGTTTTAGAAGTCCAATTTTCAAAAGCCCTTCTGTTTAAGAAATCAAAAAGCACTTTAGTTACATAATCAAACACACGCACTACAGAATAAGTCTGTAAACCGATGTTATCACCATTGAACAATGTTTTCGCAGAAAAAGCCATCACTTTTCCATACTCATTCACCATTGGCACTAAACCAATACGCTCCAGATGAGAAATCTCACTCTTTTTAAGATCAAACTTAACCCCATCCACATCATTGATCGCACCATGCTTCTTACCAGCAGTTACCTGTGACATTAAAGTATAGTACATTTTTCCAGCTAATGCAGCTGAACCTGGAATAGTTAAATCATCTTCCTCACCAACCTCACTCACCTTGCCTCTGCCCACTAACCAGTTACAAGTCATGATTACATTTGATCTGAAAGCATCAGCACCAGTTAAATTTGCTGCCGTAAATAAATCAATCACATCATCAGGCTGATCCAGATCGGCAAAGTCAGTCACTAACATGGCTTTATTTTCATAAGCCACCTTACCCCACTTCTCTACTACTTTATTGGAGCCCAAATAACCAGGGATAACCATTAAAGAGTAATTCTCACGTAAATCAAGACGATCATATTTTTGTTTCAGCTCATCGCTCACATAATCCACGAACCTTGGATTGTCCAGGTCCTTAATCTGATCCATAGAAGCATTTAGCAAGACCACATTTTTCAATTTGTCTGCCTCTGTATTCTGATAAAACAAATTCACAGAACGGTAAGCCTGCTCCAGTTCCCTGGTACTTTCCAGCGCTGAAGCTATATTTTTATTCAGGTTTTCTTCCGCAGCCAATAACTTCTCTGTACTTTTTGTCGTCATAGAAGCCACAGAATCAGAGTCTTCCAAAACATCAATCCACAACTGGATTTTCTTCTTTAACTCTTCTCTTTCTTTTTTCTTTTCATCCCCTGTCAGGAAAATCTGTTTTCTTGCTTTTCTTTCAGGGTTTAAATTTTGTAAACCATCAACAGTTGCTTCCAGTAAATCGAAACCACCAACTCTTGCTAATTTATCTAAACTCTCCTGGAGAGACAGTTTCCCCTTTTCTTCCTTTTCTGCTGGCTTATAGCCCGCAGCCTGGGAGTTATCCTGTGTTATTTTTTGTTCTTCTGGAGTTGCCATAATATATTTTATAATCTACCTATGATACCTGATCTATTTATTCTCTTCTAACTCAGCTACGAAATTCTTCAATGCACTGATAAATGCATGTTTAGTTTCCGCATCGTCCAGCGTAGATTTCAATGTCTTATTTGACTTCAACTGTTTAATCACATTTAAAGACATCTCACGCTCAATATTAATATTATTCAGGTGTGTACTTTGGTTAATGATACTTTTAACAGAAAAGTCTCCAAGGTTATTGAAATGAAGAGTTTCCGACACAGGCATACCATCCTGGCGCTCAAAACCCACGTTAACTTTAGGCTTATAATGATTAAAGACCTCCTGTACAGTTTTTAAACCCTCTACTTTTTCAGGCTTGATCGGTTCATTATCTGTTAATTTTTGTATAAAAAGTGTTTTATTATGGGCGATGTCTGCAAACGCTTCTGAAGTATCTACTTTTCTTTCGTTTCCGCCAATTTCATAGTTAAACATAGTATTGATATTTAAGGGTTTAAGATCTATTTACAATAAAAATATTGAATTTAATTTTATAAAACAGTAATAATTCTATAATTCGTTTTCTAATTCAGTAACAGGAGTTTGCTCAATAATCTCCCACTCCAGCTTTTCTTCCGTTTCATGCTTTTTGATCACAATCGTACTGCCTTTTTTCAAGGCACCAGAAATAATATATTTTGAGATCGGTCTTCTTAACTCATTCCGGATTACCCCGGATAATTGTCTCGCTCCATACTTAGGTGTAAAACCACTCAGTGCCAGCATTTTCGTTGCCTCTTCTTCAATCTCAAAAGCTATGCCTTGTTTGTTTAAAGCATCAATTAAACTTTTTAGCTGAATCTCGAAAATCCTGACTACGTTGCTCTCATTAATTGGTGCAAAAGGTACAATCTCAGACAAACGCGCTAAAAACTCCGGTCTGAACTGACGGGCCATAATCTCCATTAACTGCTGTGACGTTGGGATGATTCCCTGTCCTACCTGCTCAGAAATCCACTCACTTCCAATATTAGAAGTAAATAAAATCAGTGAATTGGAAAAATCTCCTTCTTTACCTAGCCTGTCATGCATATGACCTTCATCCAAAATCTGCAGGAAAGTATCAAATACCGAAGGATGTGCTTTTTCAATTTCATCAAATAACAACACAGAATAAGGCTGCTCTCTGATCTTGTTCACCAGCATACCACCTTCTTCATACCCCACGTATCCCGGAGGCGCGCCATACAGCAAAGCTGCAGAATGCTCTTCCTTAAACTCGGACATATCAAAACGGATCATCGCCTTTTCATCATTGAACAAGAATTCAGCAATAGACTTGGCCAGTTCCGTTTTACCAGTTCCCGTAGGCCCCAGTAAAAAGAATGAGCCAATAGGCTGCCCTTTTTTGTTCAACCCACTTCTTGATTCCAGAATCGCATCAGAAACGGCCTTTAAGGCCTGATCCTGCCCAACAACTCTTCTTTTCAGGAATTGCTCCATGTTCAGCAATTTTTCTTTTTCCTGCGCCTGGATTTTTCCCAGTGGAATACCTGTTTTATAAGAAACAATAGAAGCAATATCCTGTTTGGTCACTTCGTCTGATTTACGTTCAGTCAATACTTTCAGCGCATCCAGATTTTTAGCAATATACTGATGATACTCATCGGCCGTTTCAAAAGCCTCTACTTGTGTTTCATCGGTCAGCTGTCCCAACAATACCGGGCTTACTTTATCCTGCAACTGGTTATACAGCCATTTGTAGTCAGTCAACTCAGTTACTTCGTCAATATCTGACAATTCTAACTCAGCCAATGTCTGGGTTAACTCTTCCAACACCTTCTCCGAAGTATCATTCATCATTTTCATGGCCGCCATAGAACGGTCCAGCAAATCGAAAGCAGAATCCGGGAGCCTGCGGTCTTTCATATAACGTTTCGCTAACCGCACACACTCAGGAATCGCATCCGGCTGAACTTTCAGCTGATGATGCTCCTCATATTTAACCGTCAGTTTTTCCAGCATTTTAATCGCTGAAGCCTCATTAGGTTCATTCACCTGCAAAACCTCAAACCTTCTGCTGAAAGCCTGTTCCGGCTCTATAATTTTTCTATACTCATCAATGGTTGTCGCACCAATTACCGTAATCTCACCTCTGGCCAGTTCAGGCTTCAGTAAATTACCAACTCCACCACCTATAGGCCCTTTATTATCTAATAAAGTATGAATTTCATCAATGAATAATACAGCCTTATCAAATTGTTTAATCTCCTTTAAGATATTCTTCAGCCGGTCCTCAATTTCCCCTTTATAAGAAGCCCCAGCAATTAAAGAACCCAGATCCAGTTCAAAAAGCTGCACCCCTTTCAATAACTCAGGAACATTATCCGCAATAATATCCTGTGCGAAACCATCTACCAAAGCTGTTTTACCAACACCGGCATCACCAGTAATAATCACATTTGGCTTAGTTCTGCGGCAAAGAATTTCCATAATCATTCTTGCTTCTTTATCGCGGCCAATAATCGGATCCGTTTTACCATCACGGGCCAGTGCGATCCGGTCAATACAATACTTATGCAAAGCAGTCGTGCCAACACCGCCCTGCGCTCCTTTTCCACTTCCGGAAGCTGGTGCCACAACAGCCTGTAACTCTTCATCCTTTAAATAAAGATCCAGCAATTCCTTTTCCTTGATCGGAAAGGACTTTAACTGATCTGGCTTAAACCCTACTGTAGGCTTACACAAAGCAGTAAGTACACAAACAGGAGTAATTAAATCCAATCCAAGCTTGATCCTTACCAGGTCGGCTTCCTCAAAAACCTTTGCAATTTCAGGACTGCCTTTTACTTCCTCCTGCGAAGAAGAAGTCTTTTCCAACTCTTCAATTCTTACCTCAGCCCATTCACTGATATATTCCTCATCTTTCCCAATAGAAGATAAAAAACCTCTCAATCCAACTTCCTTATGCATTAACCCTTTTAAAAGGTGAGCAGCAGTAAATTCAGGATTACGGTATTCTTTAGCAAGGGATTGCGCAACCCTGATTGCTAGTTTTACTGATTCACTAATGTTTGTAAGACTCATAATATCTGATACTAAGGTGTTTCTTTCACTGCACTTTCATTGGCAGCGGCCTGCACAAAATTCTTCTCCGTGATATAGTAGTAAGTTTTTCCATTGGAAATAAATTGCTGACCAATCTGCGTTCCTCTTTTAATCTGCTCATTTGAGTTGATCAGGAATTTAATATAAGACTCAAAATCTGCCTGTGGCATTTTGCTCTGACTTCTTAAATCGCCAACCGTATATTTATTCAACAGCTCATTTGTAACCGGCAAACCTGTTACCGTCTTCAAATATTTGGCTAAAGTCATTGGTTTAATATGTCCTCTTGAAATATCTACATCCAGGAAATTGCGCATAATATTAAAATAGTTTTTCTGCAACTTCTTTCTGAAAGAAGACTGATCAGGCTGAAGATTTTGTCCGATCATTAAAGAGAAAATATCACCAATCTGCTTATACTCCATCGTATTCAGGATCAATGCATATTGCATCAAATCTTTATTCTTCGATACAATATCTGAATGCACACCAGTAGTCATGTAATATTTAAAACCATTGTGCGGCATTTTATCTGCTACTTCCTCCCCAACAGGCGCACTCAGCTGAGCTTCCACGATCGGAGAAAGATTTTTACGTTCAATGCCGGTTAACCTGAATGCACTATCCAGAGAACTCACCTGGTTATTGATATCCATGTCAGTTTCTTTAATGAAGCGTCTCATGGCAATATTCATAGACTCATTTGAATTCACAGAGCCTTTAGTCGGGAAAACTACCCCACCCTGAATTAAGCTGTTTTTTGGATAATCAAGATAATAAGAAATTGAATCCAGCTGGCTCGTATTGTAAGCCTGCGTATTGTTCAACCCCTCACCCTTCACTAAAAATCTTTTCTTTTTCTCTGCCGAATAAACTGCTGATTCAGAAACCAGTTTCTTAGATTGTAATACGAAATTATTGAACAACTGATCATAATCACTGTACAACTGGATCGCTAATAACCTGGCGTCAGCACGCGCAAACTCTTCAGTCAGCTGCGTTAAACGGTAAGCAGAAGAAGTTTCATTTCCAGTACTACCAATCAGCACAATCAGGTTCGTTTCGTTTTTATGGTTTTTAAGCATATTTAAACCAGCTCTTACCCCATCAAAAACAGGTTCAGCAACAATTCTCCCATTGTATCTTTCGGTTCTCTTAGCCTCTGCAGAAAGGAAGCTCATTAATTTCCTGTAATCAGGAGAAATCGCAGGCGTGCTTAACGTTCCGGCAGCCTCATTTCTATAAACCACAGCACCGTAACTTACTTTATGCTTTTTACCATAATCATTGAAAATATTCTCAAAGGATTGAATCGTGTTCGTTAATCCTGAAAAATAACGCGTCATCGGGCTTCCGCCATCCACTACAAAAATCACATTGATCTGGTGAATATTTTTTCTTAACTCCAAATAAGTCAGGTAAGACAACGTTGCACCATTGATCGTAATCAGCTTATTATTTGATTTGTTGTAGACATCACTGGCTACCCCTAAAGTATAATTCCCTGCACCATCATCATTTACCACCGGAGAACTTCTCAGGATAATATCATTTGCAGATAAAAGCGGGTCCATATGTACACCCGTCAGCGCTAAAGCCACCGAATCACTCTGATCATAAGAATCAATCTGTTTTGGCGTGATATATAACCTGTCACCCCAGCTATGAACAGCATCCGAAGCTATCCATCCATAAATACTTTTAGCAGCACTGTCAGTAACCAGCTGATCTTCATTTCCAATCAGGTATTTTTTACCATCTTCAGATTTTTTAAAGATATAATTCAGCTCATGTAACCTCACCTTGCTCACTTTCTTTTTAAGCTCAGGAGAGCTGTAAACGAAAGCAGAATCTGTATTGTCATAATAGAATTTAGATTCCGTCATAGGTACTTTACCAGTCACAATAGCGATTGATTTTTCCGGGTAGCCTGATTTCTGATTAGAATAAGAACGCTGCCACAATAACATCTTTGACTTTGGGATCCAGCCATAGCTAATTGCGCTTTTCTTATCATTGATCTTTCTTCCCCTGATCATGCCAGCCTTATATTTAATCAATTTTAAATACCCGTTTTCATCTTTAGAAACATAAAAAGGCTCCATAAAGTTTAGCTTTTTCATGATCAGACTTCCGCCTGGTGCTGTAGTGGTATAGTTTTCATCTCTGTCTGAGAAAACAATCCACGGAAGTTTAGTTCTGCCACCATCTTCACTCAGGTTTGTTAAAGCGGATGGCTTGGCATAAGCCTTAGGCATGTATTTTACTTTTTTTCCAAAAGCTGCCGGCGATTGTGCCATGACAAAAGCAGTTTGGGCAATCAATATAGAGAGGGATATAATTCTTTTCATAGTGGTTATTTTTTTACTGTATTGGCTGAATGTTGTTTGATATTTACCAGAGTGGCACAAGTAGAATTAGGGCTGATTGTTAATTGAGCTTCATCAACAACAATTTCACCTCCGAAAGTCAGTCCCATACAATAAGAATAAAAATCACTCGACTTTTTAACCCCGTCCTGGTCAACGGCTACAGTAACCTTTTCATTGTTACACATATACCTGCGGATCAGGTAGTAATAATTTGAATTGAAATCTGCCCCATTCGCAATTGCCTGCAAACGTGCCCTGATATCATCAATAACCTTTTGCTCCCCTTCACCAGGCACCACCATGTCCGTATCCAGTTCCGCATTTGGATCTGTAATAAAAATAGTATGATAAATAGGTCTGTGACTTCTGTCGGTCGTTAACTTCACCATGAACTTACCCGGAGTATGAAAAGTATATAAAGCGGTTCTGCCTTTTACATCTACCCGGTTGGTTTCTCCGAAAGACCATTCAAACTGGTTACCCTTTCCTTCGGCCTCTACCCTGACCTCTTCATTCACCACGCCAGAGGTTGGCCCGCTGATCGTGACCATCGTATCCAAAGCTGCAATTACAGTATCTCTTACAGTAACCGGGAATTGCTCTTTTAATTCTCCGTCAACAGTTAACCTGATGATATAAGAACCTGATTTAGTATAGCGGTAACTTCCGTTTTGTGTAGTTAATTTCGCTCCGTTACCAAACTCCCAAAGCCATTTTTTTGCGCTCCTGGTATTGTCGGTAAATACGAGATCTTCATTCAGGTACATCTCATCTTTTAAAATTCTTGCATCAACACTGCGTTTATCAAAAAATGAGCTTTTCAATAAAAAGATAAGTGCAGCAATAATCAGGATTGCAATAAAAATATACAGGAAGATGTATCCCTGTGAATTACTGCTTACTGATTTTCCATTCGTAGTATTAGTATCGGCCATAGGTTTATATTTTGTTGTTATTAATTCGGTTTGGTTGGTTATCTCTGGTTCGGCTGGCTGCCCATGGTCTGTCTGAGCTGGCGTGTAGATAACTTACAATCTTCTAAGGATTTGCTTAATTTCTCTATGTCCCTGTTATTCCCTTTGAGTTCTCTTCTGTTGTAGAATAAATCACTGTAAAGCTGAGAAGCCTGCAGAAATGTTTTGTAACGTACATCATAAGCTTTCCTTTCATAATTCGATTTAATAGAAGCCATCGAGTTTTTGATATCATTCTCCAGGAACACAGCCTGTACCCCAGGATCAAAAGTCATAATGTCTTTATAGGTGGTATCAATAGTAGCTCTTTGCTCTTTAACCGTCGCTTCAAATTCTGCATTCTGTTCCAGTTTATCAGCAAGATCCTGTTTGGAAACTACCCGGCCATTTCCATAATCGTAAAACAGGCCGAAACTTAATAATGCGGTAGTAAATAGAAATATTCCAATAAAAAAAAGGAATTGATCTCTTCGTTCTTTTATACTTAATTTAATCATAATTACCTGGTAAACCTTCCCCCTCTTATTTTTTTAGCCGCATTGTTGTTCGTTTTGAAACAAGCATCCAATTGTGTTTTTACATTTTCAATCTGAAATCTCGTGGTAAACAAAGAATCCTGAATTCCCGCCATTTGAGAAATATCTTCAGTCATTTTTTTATACAAAAGAAAACTACTCACTGTGGTCTTTTCTTTTTTAATGATGTCTTTGATTTTGAAATTTGTATTTTGAATATCTTCAAGCATGATAGCCTGATTATTCATCTCCTCAGAATTGATGGAGGTGTATTTTGAAAGTTGTTTGAATCTTAACAGGATCATATCAAACTTAGTATTGATATCTTTCCGTTTAGAAAGCAACTGTTCGGTTTGTTTTACTTCCTTTTCCAAAAGCTCGTATTCAAATCTGGAAGCTGCAAAAAACAGATAAACACAGATTACGGCAAAAATGGTAAGGGAAATGAAATTAAAAATAAAGAGCCGGTATGACTTGTTCAGTTCCTGAGCATTTATAGGTTTCATCGGAAGTTGGTTAGATTTGAGAGGTGTAAGATTTTAATTATAATAACATGTTTATTAAAAGTCTGTTAGTATTATATTCCAATATATAAATTTTGGACGTAATATTGATTAACCATTTACCAATTATTGTTCCATTTAAGTATTAACCAATGTCAGATTTCTTATATAACAAACCATTTCGATTAAAAAACATTCTCGATAACAAGGACCTTACAGAGGCCGATTTGGGCAAATCAATCTCTCAGAATATAGAGTTGATTATTTTTACCAGATATGGAGAACACAGGCATAACAGGAACTTTGGCTGCGAAATATGGGATTTAGACTTCGAATTAATAGTTAGTGAGACAACCTGGGAAGAAAAATTCAGACAATCTTTGCTCAGGTCTATTACAGAATATGAACGCCGCCTGTATCAGGTTGAGGTTGAAATCAATATGACCGAAGTAGAGAAGAAATTTTCTCTCAGAAATGTTACAGAAATCAAGAAAAAAGTGGATATTTCTATCTGGGGCAAAATGAATATTACAGGAGAAAAATATTATTTTAACACTGGCTTATTCTTAAGTCCACTTTCAAGTTAACCAGAGTGTTCTATTTAAAGGAAACATTGAACTAATTTATATACAGCACACTACATCACAAAGCTGTTACAATACGATAAAGACAGGATAACATTACTGTTTTAAATTAATTTACTTAAGCTTACACGATCTTTACCGCGATTAAGCGCAAAAAACAACGGTGAAAAATCATTTTCATCACCCATTAAACTACAAACGCTAAATGAAGAACATATTTTACTCCTCTAAAGACGAAATAAGGAACAGGATTTTAAAAAATGCATTAGATTACTGGGGTATAAAAAACACGAATGATTTTGATCCGCTGGTTAAACTCCTGATTGAAGCATTAAGTACAGAACTTTTCAATGTTTCTAATGACGTAAAAAATCTGGAGAACCGTATACTGGACCGTATTTCCCGCATCTTAGCTTCAGATACCCTGACCTCTGCCCTCCCAGCACATGCGATATTACATGCACGTGCTATTGAGCCTACAGAGACAATTGATACCAAAACCCAATTCTTTTTTAGAAAAAGGCTGAAAGATAAAAGTGAAAATAGCGGAGAAAACACATCAGACATCTTTTTTAGTCCTTTAAAAGCTGTTAAAGTATTTCATTCAGAAATAGCTTATCTCGCCAATGGAAGTAATATATTTAAAATTGACGCGCAGCATAACAAGACTTTACTCACCCATAGTAATCCAGGAGACGGGCTAGAGAAAAACACACTCTATATCGGAATAGAAAATCCACCTGCAATAAGCCTTTTACCTGGACTAAGCTTCTATTTTGACTGGCGTAATTACGCTGTCAATGATAATGTATACGATCTGATTGCCTTGTCTAAATGGTTTTTAGATGATCTGCCAGTCAACCTTTCTTTGAATAAATTCTACCTGGAAACAGCACAAAACAGACAATCCCCATTTGATAATCAGGATGTTTTAAATCTGATTACCCAAGACGTGAATGCCTTCTACGCAAACAGGTTCCTGACAATTGATGAAGAAAACATATTCCCGCATCAGCCCTATCTTCAAAACTACCCGAAAGAATTTGACACTGTATTTCAGGCAGGTAGCATGAGCAGTTTCAAAAAACCTATACTCTGGCTAAAAGTCGTTTTCCCAGCTGCAATTAATGAGGCTATGCTCGATGAATTGCATGTTTCTATCAACGCCTTTCCAGTGGTTAATAAAAGAATACATGACTTTAAGCACCGGCTGAAAATGATGACCAACATTATGCCCATCAAACTTCAGGATCATGATCAGTTTCTATGTGTAGACTCACTGACTGATAAAGCAGGAAACTATTATACTGAGATTCCGCACAGTCATGATGACGATGCGAATGCCGGTTCATTTTCAATACGTTACGGAGGTTCAGAGCGTTTTGACAACAGAAATGCGAAGGAAATTGTAGACTATCTTTTTGAACTGCTGAGAGATGAGAAAGCTGCCTTCTCTGCCTATGGATCTGACTTCCTGAACAGTTCCTTAAAAGAACTGGAGCAAAACATCTCCATTATTGAACAAAAGACAAAAGCACAGCTCATTACTATTAAAGAACTGCTGAATTATATCATTGTTAAACCATTGAATAACGCAGATATACTCTTTCTTGAATTCTGGTCAACGAACGCCGAAATGGGGAATCAAATTAAATCCGGAAGTCACCTGCAATCCTTTGAAAGCAGTAAAACGATACCAGAAAGTCTGTTTTTATTAAGTAACACTAAAGGAGGAAGATCCAGATTAAATGCGACCAACAGAGTGCAGGCCTATAAATACGGGCTCACAACAGGTAACAGGCTGGTCACCCAGTCGGACATTATTAACTTCTGCTTTTTTGAATTAGGGAATAAGATCAAGGCTGTAAATATCCGCAAAGGACTGATGCCTGCACAAAATCCAAAAGAAGGTTTCCTTAAAACCACGGACATCATTATTACTCCTGCTCAGCAAAATGAATTAAACGAAGAAGAATGGAAATCTATGCTCAGTTTAACTAAATCTAAACTGGAAATCCGCAGCACCATGAATATTCACTACAGGCTTTTACTAAGTTAAAAAAGAACGTTTAATAAAAAAAAGAAGCGATCCTGGGTTAAAGATAAACAGTATACCCTAAATAGGAATTATTGGTATCCGCACCCAGCGATCCAACCTGGTTTTGCTGATTAGCTATTAAATTTGTAGTCACCTCAGTTTCAACAGGTACCAGATAAGATACCGCAAGATCTATTAAATGTGCATGCGCTGTACCCGGCATAAAATTGACTAGTTTTTTAATATCCGCAGGTCCTACATTGATAAACACCTGCTCCTCATCACTTAAAAAACTGCTTCCGATAATAGAATTTATCCCCAAGGCACCAGAGCCAAGCCTGAACTGCAACCCTTCATCGATCGGTGAAGGCTTTACATTCGTACTTTTTAAAACCGCTTCTACCGGAACTTTAAAAAGGACAGTCAATAATTGCCCAAGAAATTTAAGATCATTTCTTTTCTGATGGATCACCGGAAGAAAATGCATCCAGATTATACTTTGCTCTTTATCAAGCAATTCAAACTCTTTCCAACCAGCTGCAAAGATATTTGTCAGGTCATTATAAGTAGTTCTTTTATCCAGCCTGTTCTCATAAAGTTGTAATACCGTTTTAAGATAATTCACCTCAGCCTCAAAAGGCATGAAGAACTTCCGTGCGTCTTTTTCTTCGGTTCTTCTCAGGCGTACATCTTCTACCATTTCCTCTTCAGACATGCCCGCACTGCCAGTAGGTGGTGTATGGAACAAGCCCTCAGGGAGCATATCATAAAAACCTTCCTGGTTAACCTCTATATTTAAACAGTCCTTGCGTTTACTATCAGAATAATAGAATGAATAATTGCTGATATCCTTCGCATAAGCCCTTTGTTTAGCACCTACAGGGAGTACTGCAATCTGATCAGTGTGAAAATCACCATTCTCTATTAACTCTGCAACTTTTGTGATAGCTTCAAAATCAGTATTGAGATCATTCCTTAAATGCAGTCTCTGTTTCATATATTTATTTACGGTATAATTAAACTAATATACACTAATAACTATACCATTCTTATTTTGATAGATTTAAGGTATTATATTTGTTAACAGTTAAACAAAAACATCAAGTACAATTTAATGGACGTTCAATCATTCTTTATCCGATATTTATTATTCCCTTTAATATTTGTTGTATCCGCTGCTTTGCTCTCAATTGTAAATAAGAAAAATCAATTTCTTAATAACAAAAGACTGATCATTGGCATCCTTGTATTAAGTTTAGTACTGGCCCTGCCTGGTTTCCTTGGATTCCTGAGTTTTGATTTTATGCCCTGGGGATATATTATATGCCAGATTTACTACATGATGGCCGGGACCTTTTTTGTTTACCTGTTCACTAAGAAATATCCGAAAGAACTGCTGGACAGAAAGCTTTTTATTGTTTTCGGCATATTAGTCGGTTCACTGCTCAGTTTTTACCTTTTTCAACTTGCGTTCAACTGGCTGAGTGATATTCACTTTGGGCTATGGGCAGCAACCAGTATCCTGACCTTTATTGTTCCTTTACTTTTCTGGTGGGCCTATGTAGCCCTGATCAGTATCCCGACAGAGATTTATAAGATCTGGCAATACCCAGCCAGTCCAATCAATATCGATATGGATCACCTGGATTTTGACCGTATGCTGGTACTCGAGCTTGAACTGTATAAAAACACCAGCGATCCTGAGCCTTTGCGTGTTAAAGCCAAAGCACCAGAGAATATGATATTCGGTAACTGGTTCTATAAATTCATTGAAGATTATAACCTGAAATTCCCTAAAAGCCCGGTTAAATATATTGGAGAAGATGGGGAGTCTTATAAATGGATCTTTTTCATCAAAACATCTTTCTTCAGGAAGAATATTTTCATAGATCCTGAACACGATATTGTCAATAACCGGATTACAGAGAAGATTACTATTTACGCAAAAAGAGTATCTGAAAACGCCAATAAGCCCGAAACCATCGGAGACGAATCTATTTTCATCTAACTAAATTACTATGATTTCACCATTAAAATACAAACCCGTTAACTGGGTGGATGGGATGAAACTATCCAGCAGCCATTTTGTTGCTACAGATCAGTTTAACCAGGACTTTGTGAGAGATGCCAACTCGGTATCGCTCAACAACTTCAATTATGGTCTGCTCCCTCCATTTGCAGGTGAGCGCGTATCACATGATATAGAAATCTCAGAAAAGGCAACAAATCATATTGAAATCAAAGTAAGACATTGTAATGCGATTACTGCCGAAGGATGCAGAATTGATATTCCAAACACTTCAAACTATGATAACCAGCTTTCTTACAGTCAGTTTTTCAGCAATGAAAATACTGATTATTCTAAAGTTGCCATCTATAACATCCTGCTGCTCGTGAATCCTTTTGACAGGGTACCTTCAGGAACTCCAGATCCACAGGATAACCCACCAAGATACCCCGACATCAGCAAAAAATATAGTATTTCAATTCTTCCGGCCTCAGAAATGACTCCGAATGCTACTGATAACTATCATTTGACTATCGGCCAGTTTGTACTGGAGAATGGCAGGATTTCTATTAACACCAGTTACATCCCACCAAGCAGCTCTATTGTGAGCCACCCGGGACTGATCAGGTATTATGAATCATTTAGTACATTAATCAATGATTTGCAGCTGGCTGCTTTTAAAATCATTGATAAGACTTCAGCAAGAGATGCGATTACTCCACTGGGAAAAAACATTCGTTTATTGTCTGAAAAACTACTGGACTATATTGCTCAGATCTTTTTCAATTACAGAAACCTGGGTTATCAGCAATCACCTGTTTACATTGTAGGTTATTGCTCAAACCTGGCGCATGTATTTTTTACAGGCATTAAACTGATTGAACCTAAAGAAAGAGAAGAAATGCTGAAGTATTTCTACGAATGGCGTGATGTAACTCCCGGAAACTTTGAAGAACTGCTGGCGCGTAACATCGAAATGATCTATGACCACCAGAATATCCACGCTTCGATGTCTACCATTGAAGAGTTCTTAAAAGTAATGGTTGCACTCTGGAATAAACTCAGCATGCTTGAATATATCGGGCAGCGTAAAGAAAACATTGTGGTTGCAGAACAGCAAATGGTACAACAGGTTCAGACCAAAAGAACCTGGACTTTACTGGATTAAACTTTATGTTTAAACAAAGAATTGCTATCATCTAATAGGAAGATGATAGCAATTCTTTTTTAATGGCCAATCTGGTTTGCTTTTGCTACTTATTCGTCTCTTAAACACTCCACCGGATTTTTCAATCCTGCCCTGATCGCCTGCAAACTAACCGTAAGCCAGGAAATAAAGAGTGCAAGAAATCCAGCTCCTGCAAAATACCACACCTGTAAATCTATCCGGTAAGCAAAAGTATCCAGCCAGTGTTTCGTAATGATATAACTTAAAGGCAAAGCAATCACAATAGCAATGAGTACAGGCTTGACGAAGTCTTTAGACAGGCTGTAAATAATCCCCCATTCACTTGCCCCCAGTACTTTTCTGACACCAATTTCTTTAAGTTTTCGCTGTGCCGTAAAAGAAGCCAGTCCAAAAAGCCCCAGACAAGAAATAAGAATAGCTAGTCCTGCAAAATATCTTGACAATAGGGAGATCCTGTTCTCAGCTACATATTGAGACTGAAAATCCTGATCCAAAAACCGGTAAACCATGCCAGCTCCGGGATTAAAATTTTGATAGCGTTGCTGCAATTCAGTGATAGCCTCCTTTTCCCGTCCTGCTTTAATCTGAACCATAATCCTGCTCGCCTGTTTAGAATTGTATAGAAAAAACATAGGTTTCACGATCTCGTGCATCGATTCAAAATGGACATCTTTAACTATTCCTATAATTTGTAATTCCTTATGCCATAAACTGAATATCTTACCAATCGGATTTTTTAAACCCATCATTTTTATTCCAGCTTCATTGATGATGATTTTCGTACTGTCAGCACCAAATTTACTCGAAAAAGAACGTCCACCAGCCATCTGCATGCCCATGGTTTCAATTAACCCGCTATTGATGCCCGCAAATTGAAACTTGATCACCCGTTTTGGATCTCTTCCTTCCCAGTTAAAATAGCCAACTGTGCTTTTCAGATCTCCGATAAAGCGCTTATCTATGCTCGAAGCATTCATTACACCCGGTATATTTCTGATCTCTGCGATAAAAGCACCAGGATTCTCTTTCAATTTTCCGTCGCTCTCAATATATAACACATTGTCTTTTTTGTATCCGACCTGAGTATGCTGAACAAATTCAATCTGCTTATAAACCACCAAAACACAAACTATCAGAATAACTGAAAGTGTAAATTGAAAAACGACCAATCCCTGACGTGTCCATAACTCCCCCATACTATAGCTTAATTTTCCTTTTAAGGCAGCCGCAGGATTAAATCCAGATAAATACAAAGCCGGATAACTACCCGAAATCAACCCGGTAAAAATGGTGATCCCTGTTAAAGTCCAAATAAGTTTCCAGTCAAAATGAAGGAACAAATGTTTACCCGTCAGTACATTAAATTGTGGAAGTAACAACTCTACAAAAAGCAAGGAGAAAAATAAAGACAGACAAGTTAATAAAACAGATTCCCCCAAATACTGCAGAATCAATGATTGGCGGCTCGCTCCCATTACTTTTTTGATTCCTACCTCTTTCATTCTGACAGCAGCTCTGGCAGTAGCTAAATTCATAAAGTTCACACAAGCAATACTCAAAATGAAGATAGCAATCAACGCAAACAGTTTAACATATTCAATTCTGCCACCCACTTGTTTACCATTTTCGTATTGATCATACAGATAGCCTTTTGCATAAGGCCGTATGGAGAGTTCCCTGCGGTTTTCTCCCTTTGTTTTCATAAAGCTCTTAAGCTTTGCATTCAAGGTTTCCGGATCTGCACCTTTTTTCAGCACAATGAAAGTATTTGGTCCGTGATTCCCCCAGCTTAACAATGGAGAAGATGGTCCCATCACCACTTGCAGTGATACGACAAAATCAAATTGCACCGAAGAGCTGGTTGGTATAGCCTTAAACACCCCCGAAATCAAGGCGTGGTTTTCATCGGCCATATCTGCATTTTCCCAAACCACTTCTTTTCCCAGCACATCAGTAGTATGGAATAATTTCATGGCCAGCTGCTCGGAAACAACAATTGAATTTCTGGCGGTTAGCACCTGGTTGATATTTCCTGAAATCAAAGGATAAGAGAATACTTTAAAAAAGTCCTTTCCAGCAAAAAGTCCACCGCCCCTGACACCCATTTCATTTTTAGCGGAGAGTTTAGTTTCTGCGATCCAATACGCAGGCGAAGCCGCTACAGCATCCTCCACTTCAGGCATTTCCTTAGCTAAAGCTTCCGCCAGAATCCCCGCAGTCTGATCAGTGGTAGTTATTCCGCTTTCTGTCTGCTCATTTTCCATCAATTGATAAAGCTGGCTGCTTTTTGCATGAAAATGATCCATTTGCGCCTCATCACTTACCCATAAATAAATCAGTAAAGCACAGGTTAACCCTGCACTCAATCCGATCAGATTGATGAAAAATGAACTTTTATACTTTTTGAAATTTCTATAGATCAGTAATAAATGATGTTGAAACATAATTGTGCTTGATTTCCAGAAAAGTATTAGCCATCCTGATGCCATGCTAAAAAGCAGGGTGCAGAAGTAAAAAAAGGCATTATTAAAAATAAGCTGTACGGAAATGAACAGTTACTGTCCGCTAATGTTCAGCTTTTATCAATTTAGTCTCATCCAGGTCAAGCTGACTCTCATGCTTACGAATTTCTTCATCACTGTAAAAATTTTCCGTCCGTAAAACATGCAGCTCCCGACGCTGTAGCTTATAAATATGCAATAATATCCGGTTATAATGTTCTACTTCTTCTCTTTTCATCCCATCACATTCCAGGGATTCTAACCGCTGTTCCATAATAGCCTTGTCATTTTGCAGCTGATCTCTCAAACAGCCTACAAATGGATTATTACGTATTTCATCTGCGTATTTTTCATCGAGCTCATTCACTGCGATATTCATTAACCTGAGGCTGATGCCTGCCTCTTGCTCTTCATCTGGCAAATAATCACCAGTGTCCTTCATTTTAACCCATTTAATGATTAATGGAAGGGTCAGTCCCTGAAAAACCAGAGTAATCAGGATCACGACAAAAGTGATGAACAAGATCAGGCTCCGGTGCGGAAAGACTTGTCCATTGGTTAATAACAATGGAATAGCCAATGCAGAGGCTAAAGAAACTACACCTCTCATACCTGCCCAGCCTACAATAAGCGGTGCCTTCCAGGTTGGATTATAATGATCCATTCTTTTAGTACTTCCGACCCATTTAGGCACATAAGCGAGTGACATCACATAAATAATCCTGACTATGATCGTAATTAAGCTGATCACTACTCCATATTTG
This sequence comes from Pedobacter sp. UYP1, assembly GCF_040547305.1. Lineage (NCBI taxonomy): Bacteria > Pseudomonadati > Bacteroidota > Sphingobacteriia > Sphingobacteriales > Sphingobacteriaceae > Pedobacter > Pedobacter sp. UYP1. The sequence continues at coordinate 471,648 of NZ_JBEPPL010000003.1, forward strand.
ATCGCTTCCGCGATGGAATAACCATCCATATCGGCCATAATCACCGGAAGTTCCAGGCCAATTAAGATAAAGACCAGGCCATTCAAAATAAAGATCACAGTAGCCCATACACCAATGGTCTGCAAACGCGAATTACCGGTCGTAAATAGTTCATGAGAACGATAAGATAAAAACAATCCTCCACTCACTACTGCCATTACGCCAGAAAAGTGAAATTCTTCTGCAGCTATATACATCATATAAGGAGTAATCAAGGTCAGGGCAGCATCTATACTCGGTGTTGTTGGTAAAAACCGATGCACTACATACATCATATGCGCAATTACCAAACCAACGACAATACCCATACCCGCCACCAAAAAGAACTGGCCAACAGCCTGTCCCATAGAAAAATAACCTGACAGCACTGCTGCCAATGCAAAACGAAAAACAATTAAACTGGACGCATCATTGATCAGGCTTTCACCTTCTAAAGTTGCTGTCAAACGTTTAGGAATCTTCAGGGTTTTCAAAACTGAGTTTGCAGCAACTGCATCAGGTGGCGAAATAATCCCTCCTAATAAAAAGCCCATAGCCAAAGTAAAACCAGGAATCATGGCTGTAGAAACAAAGGCTACAATCGTAGAAGTAAGAAATACCAGGCCAAAGGCAAGCATCCCAATGGCCCTTCTCCATTTCCAGAAATCATTCCATGAAGTATACCAGGCTGCTTCATAGAGCAGTGGTGGAAGAAATAGCAGAAAAATCATGTCCGGCTCTATTGCTATCCGGGGCATACCAGGAATAAAACTTATTCCCAAACCAGCAAGTACTAAAAAAATAGGATAAGATATATGGAGTTTTTGCCCCAGCATAGTAAGGATAAAAACAGCAAAAAGCAGCGTGAGTACAATCAAAAGTTGCGCGTGAAACATAAATTGGAAAACTTAAGAATAAATAGACGATAGGTGTTACAAATTAATGATAAATCAGGGAAATCACAAAATCTGAGTTAATCGATTTTAATCGCCTTTTAATGTGGTGATATAGAAACATGTTATAACTTTAGTTTTGCTACAGTATTAATTTATATCCTTGTTTATATTAAATTTAAAATTCATAACCACCACAACATGAACACGATATCATCCATGCTAAATGATCATGGAACACTTATACAAATCATTTTATATCTTGTAGTTATCGTTTCTATCTGGCTTGCAGAATTCAGAGTTGCCCTGCACTCTCTTAAAGAAAAATGGCAGCACACTTCGGTCAACCTGATGTTTATCCTGACTGCGCTTCCAGTTCAGCTGGCCATGACCGTTCTCGTGATCTTCGTTTCAGGCTGGGTCACCCTTCATCATTGGGGTATTTTATATCTGTTACCACATAGTCAAAGTGCATGGGTAAAATATGTTGCCGGCTTCTTTTTAATGGACTTTTTTGAATATGTCTATCATGTAATCATGCATAAAGCCGGCCCACTCTGGAATTTCCACCTCGTTCACCATACCGACATAGAAATGGATGTTTCAACGACAGTAAGAGAGCATCCAGGAGAAACTTTTGTCAGGGTATGCTTCCAGGTAATCTGGGTATTTCTGGCCGGAGCTTCTATAGGTTTGCTTTTACTGAGACAAACCGTACAGACGTTTGCAAATTTAATTGCGCATACCTATTTGCAGCTACCAGCTAAAACAGAAAAGATATGCGGCCTGCTATTTATTACACCTAACCTTCACCACGTACACCATCACTTTGAATTGCCATATACAGACTGCAATTACGGCGATGTATTTAGTATCTGGGACAGGTTATTTGGTACTTATAAAGAAATGAAGGCCAGTGAAATAAAGTTCGGACTGGATGTATATCATGGCCATTCTCCCTCTAACTTTCTTCAATTGATTAAATTTCCATTTTTCAGGAAAAATAAACCAAAATAAATAATTTGGGAGTTTCAAGAACTCCCATTAATTTTATTATTCAGGGGCCTTAACCTGTTTAATGTCTTTCGCTCTGACAAATAAAAATGGTTTTAATCTGCTTTCAAGCTGAGCTTCAAAACCATCAATATTTCCGGATAAATCCATATGAAACTGCAGATTAAAGCCAGCATATCCTGTAGCGGTATTTACTCCATCTACAGGGTCTTTATCATACAACTCAAAAATATCATAATTGGATTGCTTTAACCAGTAAGTACGGATTTTGCTCTTTGCAAACAGGGAATCGTTCTCTACGTAAATCTTCATAGCACCATAAGCAGGATGACTATAGCTGCCTGCAAAATCTGCTACAGGATGGGTAGAAAGATGATGCGGATTTGCTGTTGTTATTTTCTTTTCCTTAGCCCTGGATAGCTCATCTTTATCCTGCGCATTTTTAACTTTACTAATCCAATCCTGATATTTTAGGTGAAGTAATCTGTCAACAATGATATCTTTCACTACAACAGGCACCTTTGAACCATTTTGATTACTAAGTACAACAACGCCTATACTATCTGCCGGAAAAAAGGAAGAAATGGCTGAAAACCCATCAATATTACCGCCATGTTCCACCCGGTAATGTCCCTTATAAGAATCAAGGAACCAGCCAAAACCGTAATTCCCGAAATAAACATCTGGAGACTCCTTCCCTGGCAGGCCGTCTTCAACAATAGCTTGTGAACTGATAGCCTGGTTGCGGAAGTTTTCAGGGATAATTTCTTTGCCTTCGTATTTTCCGTTATTGATCCATGCGCTCATCCATTTCGCCATATCGTTCACATTACTATTAATAGCACCTGCAGGTGCCATACCGTCAATGTTGTAATAGTCCAATTTCTCTAATGTATGATCAGGTTTTACACCGTATCCTTTAGCAATCTCTCCACCTTTTAAAAGCTCAGGTATACTGACATTTGAATGGGTCATGCCCAATGGCATAAAAAGCTTCTCTTTGATGTTATCTCCCCAGCTTTTACCGGTTAATTTTTCAATTAATGCCCCCTGCGCCATATACATAAAATTATTGTACTGCCATTTCTCTCTCAATCCCGCATTAGGTTCCATATATTGAATACGTTTTAAAAGACTGTCAGCAGAAGACGTATTAAATAAGTACCAGGACATATCAAACCTGGATAACCCCGTCCGGTGACTCATCATATCACGAAGCGTAATGTGATTGGTCATATCCTTGTTATAGAACTTCAATCCGGGCAGATAAGTATTTACAGGCTGATCAATATCGACTTTCCCCTCCTTTTGTAATTTGCCAATCAATGTGGTCGTAAATGCCTTTGAACAAGAACCTATCGCAAATAATGTATTTGGTGTAACAGGCAGCTTATTTTCAGCGTCGCGGTAACCAAAACCTTTGGCGTAAATCACTTTATTTTTCTGTATAACAGCTACAGCGAAACCTGCAGCATTCCAGGTTTTAAGCACCCGCTGGAAAGTCGTATCTAATCCCTTAAAGCGGCTATCTGCTTTAACAACTGATTGCTGAGCTACCGCATTTAACGATACTATACCTAGCAAAACAGTAATAATTCTTAATTTCATCGTGAAGGATAATTGAATATGAGCGCTATAAAGTTAAAATATAATCCGAGAATATATTTATAATTAAACAAATAAAATACCCTAAAGTAAACACAAATTAAACCAATATTGCATGTTTTTTAACCATTTTAATTGTAAAAGATTCTGTAACGCTATTAAATTCAAAGATTTTGCCACTTCAGAATTACTACAGACTCTATGTGTTTTTTTGTAAAAGAATAAACCAAAATAAATTAAATTCTATGTGGTGGATCTATGCTTTATTATCAGCTTTCTTTGCAGCATTGACTGCGATACTAGCAAAAATAGGGATCAAAGGTATTGATACCAATCTAGCTACAGCTATCAGAACAGTAGTCATCTTGCTATTAGCCTGGGCCATCGTATTTTTCAGGAATGACCACCATGGTATAGCCAGCCTGACCAAACAGAACTGGACTTTTCTGCTCCTTTCGGGTTTAGCAACAGGTCTGTCCTGGATTTTTTATTTTAAAGCACTGCAGTTGGGAAAGGTGTCACAGGTAGCCCCTGTAGATAAAGCAAGTGTAGCGATTGCAATTCTGTTATCAGTTGTTTTTCTTGGAGAACCATTGACTATTAAAACGGCCATTGCTGTACTATTGATCATAGGCGGGACTGTCATCCTTATCTTTTAAACGAATAAGGATGACCTTCAGAATTACTACAGACTCTATGTGTTTGTTTGTATAAAAAACATCATGAAAAAGAAGGCCGCCTTAGCCCTGTTACTCCTCTCTTTTTGTACAGGAACAGCTTTATTCGCGCAAACAAAAACTGGTATTCATTTACTGAGCAGCCACCAATTAAGTGGTGACGAAGGCTGGGACTATCTGCTGGCAGATCATGCCCAAAACAAATTATATGTTTCTCATGGTACACAAGTGAATATCAGCAATGAAACTACAGGAGACTCCATAGGAATTGTTAAAAACACACCTGGAGTACATGGAATTGCTCTTGTTTCAGTGTTAAAGAAAGGGTATACTAGTAATGGGAAATCAGGTGAATGTACTGTTTTTGACCTTCAGACAAATGCAGTATTGCGTAAAATCAAAGTCGGAGAAAACCCCGATGCAATTTTCTATGATGACTTTTCAAAAAAGATCTTCGTATTTAATGGCCATAGCCTGAATGCAAGCGTTATTGATCCTGTCAAAGATCAGGTTATTGCGACCATTCCTTTAGGAGGAAAACCTGAAACGGGTGTATCGGATGGTAAAGGAAAAGTTTATGTCAATATAGAAGATAAAAATGAAGTAGTTTGCCTGGATACACGTAATTTAAAGGTAATCAAACGTTTCAAATTAGCAGGTGGTGAAGAGCCTTCAGGTTTAGCAATTGACAGGTTAACTTCCCGTTTATTTGTGGGCTGCTCGAATAAAGTATTAATCGTGATGGATGCAATTACAGGTAAACAAATCAGTACATTACCTATCGGAGATGGTAGTGATGGTGTTGTATTCGATCCGCAGCTAAAATTAGTTTATAGTGCGAATGGAGAAGGTACACTTACCGTAATCAAAGAAGTGAATGCTAATAAATTCGAGGTTCTTGAAAACGTTAAAACAAAGAAAGGTGCCCGTACAATTGCACTGGATGAGATCAACCATCATATTTTCTTGCCAACAGCCGATTTAAAACCCGGAAAAGGTAAAAAAGCAGCACGCATTCCAGGAACATTTACAGTACTGACATTCGGCAAATAACACACCAATAATCATAAACACACCAACAAGAGAGCGGTTAGATTTTAATATCTGCCGCTTTTTTATGCGCTTATTTTTCCTGGTAAAGTCTCCTCACCATACTCGGTAAAACAATAAGCAGCAGTGGTAATGCGATAATGAATCCGCCAATCACCGCAATGGCCAGCGGCTGGTGCAGCTGTGCCCCTGCTCCGATTCCTAAAGCCAGCGGCATTAATGCAATAATAGCACCCAGCGCAGTCATTAATTTAGGTCTTAACCGCGTGGAGATAGAATAAACAATAGCTTCCTCCATAGTTTTATCCTTTAATGACTCTTTAAACTGCAGGAAAGTAAAGATTGCATTCTCCCCAATAATCCCAACAATCATAATCAAACCCGTATAACTCCCCACATTTAACGGTGTATGCGTCAAATACAAAGCAAGGTAACTTCCAGAAATCCCCAGTAAGGAAATGACCAGAATGAGAAACGCAATTTTAAAGTCCTTGAAAAGAAACAGGATTACACTAAATACCAGTAAACTTGAAGCCACCAGGATGGTAAGTAACTCTTTAAAAGACTGCTGCTGCTCTGCATAAGCGCCCCCATATTCGATATGATACCCCGCAGGCAAATTAATTTTCGTACGAATATCTTGTTGAATGTCAGCCATAACACTGCCCAGATCCCTGGACTCCAATCTGGCTGTAACCACACCAATAGACTGTAAGTTTTCTCTTTTAATTTCTGCATCTCCGGCCTTAATAGCTACGCTTGCAAGATTCTGAACAGGCACTAATCCACCACCTGGCAAAAACAATTGTAATTTACCAACGTCAGCCACACCAAACTGATTACTTCCCGGATAAATCATCCTGATCGGGGTAAGCTGCTGCTGATCATATACATTTCCAATAATATTTCCCTGCAACGCATTTTGAACCTGAAACTGAAAATCTCCAGGCGTTATCCCATACTGCGCAAGCATGGCAAAATCAGGCTGGATGTTTACAGAAGGGCCAGCAATGACGATTCCATTAAACACATCAGCAGTTCCGGTTACTTTTCCCATGAGTTCTGCCACCTGCTTTGATAAAGCTTTTAACTTATCCTGGTCATTACCAAAAATTTTCACTTCAATAGGTTGGGTAGAACTCATTAAATCTCCCAGCATGTCTCCTATCACCTGCCCAAAATCTACGACTAAAGCAGGTTGAGAAGCTTGTATCTTTGCTCTTATATCACTAATTACTTCATCCGTAGTTCTTTTCCTGTCCGCTTTCAGTTGAATCAGATAATCACCGGTATTAGGCTCTGTAATAAAGAATCCCATTTGAGTACCTGTTCTGCGGGAATAAGTCTGTACCTCTGGTATTTTAACAATTAACTTTTCTACCTCTTTTAACATCCGGTCTGTTTCCACCAATGAAGTTCCCGCAGGAGAAGTATAATCTACCACAACACTTCCCTCATCCATTTCTGGCAGAAATCCTGTTTCTAACCGCGGCAGAATCAAAAAGATAATCACAGTCAGAACCACCATGGCAACATAACTGATCCAGGGCTTCTTTATAAAGTAATAAACCCAGTTCTGCTGATGAACCTGATGCACAGCAGATTTTACCGAATTGGAAGCAGCATCTTTCGTTAATAATAAATATACAACCGGTAAACCAATCCAGGTTACAAAAAACGAGCACACCAGCGTAATGATCATGGTATTGGTCATCACCTGAAAATAAGAGCCCGCAACTCCGGTCATCAAAATAAATGGAACAAAGATTACAATTGTGCTGATAGAGGAGCCGAGCATAGCCGGGAACAAGTAATCTATTGCTTTTTTAAGCAAAGTAACAGTAGGTTCTTCCGGATTTTCCTCATGTGTCCGGTGAATCTGTTCCACCACAACTATAGCATCATCAATGATCAATCCTACAGCTGCAGCAATAGCACCCAATGTCATAATATTTAATGAATATCCGATGCCATAAAGTACAATCACAGTTAAACACAGCGTAATTGGAATGGTGATCAATATTGTTGCACTTGCCTTTATAGAACGTAAAAAGATAATGGCCACAACAATTGCTAAAACCAATCCAATCAGTAAACTATCGCTTACACTTTTAACAGAGGCTTCAACAAAATCCGACTGCTGATAATAGGGTTTGATTGTTACCCCTTTAGGCAGTATTTTTCTAAGCTCCCCAATCTTTTCCTGCATCTGCGCCGACAAATCAACCAGATTTGCATTCGGCTGTTTAATAACGGCAACCAGGATCGCATCTTTACCGTTTGCATTAATCCGGGTATAAGCTACTGCTTCTTGTATTTTGACCTCACCAATATCTTTGACCTTAACTATTCTGTTATTCTTTTTACTGACAATCAGGTTTTCCAGATCCGTCTTTGTTTTGATAGTCGCATCAGTAATTGATAAATACAGATAATTATAATCTGATAAGTAACCATTGGATTTGATAAAATTTGTCTGCGTGAGTACCGTATTCAGTAAATCCGGACTAATAGACAAAGCACTCATTTTCTGCCTGTCCAGCTGAATCCAGTATTCCTTATCTTTTCCACCGATTACCCTGATCTCCGAAACCCCATCGACCTGCGACAAAAATGGTTTAATCGTATAAGTAGCTAATTTTTTCAGCGCTATCGGTGATTCTGTATGGCTCTCTAAAGTATACCCACTTACCGGGAGAATCGAGGGATTCATTTTCTCTACCGAGATATTTACGCCCGGAGGCAAGCTGTTCCTAATCTTCCCGATTTGAGATTCAATCCTTTGCTGACTCAAATCAATATCAGCATTCCAGTTCATGTAAGCAGAAATCTCACAGCTTCCTCTGCTGGTTGTGCTTCTCACTACATGAAGATCTGGCACTTGTTTCACTGCATTTTCCAGCGGCCGTGTCACTGTAATCATCATCTGATCTACAGGCTGCAATTCTGCATCTGCAATAATCTTTATTTTAGGAAAAGTAATCTCCGGGAACAAAGAAGTTTTTAACCGCTGATAAGAAAACAGTCCACCCGCCAATATCAGGATCAATACGACCAGCAGCGGATTTTTATGGGAAATAAAGAAGTTCTTCATTAATGCATGATTTTAACTTTTGCCGTATCCGCCAATCCGTAATTCCCTATAGTGATTAAACGGTCTTTCGCTCCAAAAACCGGGGACAAAATCTGAATCGACTTTCCATCTTCCATTCCTTTTTTCACGATCGTTTTCACTGCCGTAGAATCATTGATCAGTTTCATGACCCAAAACTCATCTTCGGTTTCATTGGTAAGCACAGCCGATTTGGGCAGCACTTGAACATTGTCGGCTGCCGATTTAATCACTTTCACCTTTGCAATCAGGTTTTCAGGAATCGGGTGCGTAGCGTTTACCTTAATGATTATTCGCTGCGTCTGCGCTAAAGAGTCGACAGCAGGCAAAGAGGAAGTAATCGTTCCTTTTAATTTCTCTCCATCAGGAAGTGTCAATTCCAAGGCTTTATTTTGCAACAGGACACTCCTCATTTCATAAGGCAGATCCAGTAAAAACACCAGGCTCGATTGATTGATAATTGTCGCCAGCGCTTCACCATCCTGTACATAATCTCCTTTTTGATGGTTCACCAGGATAACATAGCCGCTTTTTTCTGCACGGATAGTTGAGATTCCTGAGAATTTAAACCTAGGGTCGAGTTGATTAATCGAATTGCCAATTGCCCTGGCTTCCTTAGTGATGAGTTTAAATAAAACCTGGTTACTGCTAACCGCCGCACCTGCTTGTAATGTTGAACTTTGCAAATAGCCATTTGTATTTGCTTTGACAAAACTCTTTTCCTGATAAGCAGAAGAAGCATTTAAAACGACATCTTCACTCAGCGTCGCCTTACTTACTGTAGTAACCTGTACTGGAGTTTCCGGAACGGGCGTATCTTCTGCCGCAGTTTTAGAAGACTGCTGACAAGAAACGAGTATTCCACTAAATAGAAGGAGAAATAAGGCGTTAACTTTTAGCTTTTTCATTTTTATATTTTTAAGCTTTTCCATTTTCAGGATAGCCTGGTTATCTATTGGTATGCCTGTTTACCTATTAAAAATAGTATTGTTATCTGTTCCAGTAATTCAGCTGATTAAACAGTTTTAACCGGGTAATATTAGTCTGTCTTTTCAGGTTTTGCGCTGCCAGATAATTGTTAATTGCAATGACAAAATCAGCGATCCTGATATCTCCGGTCTGTAATAATCTGCTGTCAACCCGGATCAGGCTTTTAGTAAATTTTATCTGTTCAGAAACCTGTTTATATAACCCATTCTGATCAGCAATCTGCTGTCTGAGCAGGTTAAGCTGCTGGGTATGCTGACTTTGAAAAAACTCTTTATATACATTAATAGTCCGCTGTGAAATTGACAGTTTATCATATTGCATTTTCCGCTGATGTCCGTCAAAAATTGGTACTGCAACAGTGAAACCAGCACTTGCACCAAAATTCCGATAAGGCTGATAAGCAAAAGATGAATTGTATCCACTATTCGCATATACACTGGCTTTAGGCTTATAATTAAAGTCAACCGCTTTTCTCTGATTGACTAACTTTAAACTATCAATTCCGAACTTTTGATAAAAAAAACCAGTTTCAACATTGAGCAAGACTGGTTCAATCATTGGTTCCGCTAATTCGTGCGCAGTAGTATCAGCAATACCAGTTAAATAATTCAGTGTAGAATAATCATTTTTCAATTGCAGTTCAGCTTGCTTCCACTGTAATTGCTGCTGCTGAAAAGTAACCAGAAAAGTCAGGTAATCTACCTGTTTATAGACGTTTGCACGCGTCAGCTTTTTCAACACGATTTCCTCTTCATGGAGCAGTTGATAAACTTCCTGGTTAAATGCAGCTTGCTGTTGACTGGCAAATGCAGTGATATACTGATCTGTTACTGCTTTTTGTAAATCCAATGCAGAAAGACCAGTCGCAAACCGGATAGAATCAGCTTGCAGGTGGATACCTTCCAATTGGTTATCGATATTCTTTTTACTGGCCAGGTTATAATTTACATTCAGTACCGCTTCAAGTGCTTTCCCATTGGTCAGCACCTCATCAAAACCATAACCATTAACCACAGGTGCATACATTCCATTGGCCAATGCTGAAACCTGTGGAAGATAACCTGCTTTAAGCCGCATACTATCAATTTTGCTGCTTTGTAGCTGATTGTGGTAATCTTTTAACAACGGACTGCGTTTAACTGCCTCCTGGTAAAAATACTCAAGATTTCTAACTGGTTGCTGTGCCCTAACCGGACACAGTCCAAATACGGCCATCACCAGAAAAAGTATATAGGTCTTAAAATGTGCCATTGAATGAAAGTCCTGCTGCCTTTTGCTGATACATCGGTACTAAAGAATATTTCATAGCCTGTTTACCCATCACCAGTTTTTTAAGGTGTGGGTAAATTAAATAAGCCAGCTTAGTAGAAGCAATACCAAATCCGGCTCCGGCAACCACATCGCTTACCCAATGTTTATTGTTATACATTCTTAAAACACCGGTTGCCGTAGCTACGGTATAACCCGCATAGCCAATCCATGGGGAAACATCTCTGTATTCCTGGTTCAGAAATTCGGCTGCTGCAAAAGCGTTTGCGGTATGCCCTGAAGGAAAAGAATAGTTATCTGCCCCGTCCGGACGTGCACGGCCAACCAGATGTTTCACACTAAAAGTTGAGCCGCTCATAATCGCTTCGGCCAGTACATAAATTGCCGTACCATCAACAATTCCATGTTTACTCTTCACGCCTGCAAGGTTCAATGCGTAGAAAGCGGCCCCTGGTGCAAACTGAAGAAAGTTATCCGCATGCAAAGCAAAAGTAGGATGGTCTTCCTGCAACTCTGCCCTGGTACTGTAATCCAGTCTTCGGATGGCATTATTCCCTAAAGATACCAGGCCATAACTGATCAGTACTGCCGGGACTATAAAGGATTTAATTTGAGGAGGATTCAATCCGCGCGTTTTCATCACCGATTGTTTCGGCGTGTGTTGAATTGAATCTTTACTGAGGGTATCCACCTGCTGGGCAAACACCATTCCGGGTAAACATACCGCGAAGATAAAACTGAAAAACTTCATGCAATAATCTTTAAGCTTATAGATATTAAGCAAAGAAACTATTGAATACTGAAGGAAATTTGTAGCTACTGGTGCATTCCCCCGCTTTTGAATAAGTCGTAAGCAGTTTGATAGTTCGCGATTGCCTGATCGGTTACCCTTTTTGATAATTTAGCAGGAACTTGTTCATTCTTTGCTTTGTTATACAAGAAGGTTTCCATTTTTTGCTGAGGGCCAAGGATCACCAGGCTATCCTGTTTCAGGTAAGCCAGCTTTTGATAAGTACCCAATACCGCACGGGGCTGATAAGTGGGATCAAAAAGGTTTTTCCCATATAAGTTACTCTCATATTTCCAGCCTAGCAAACTGAATAATGTAGGATAAATATCAATTTGAGAACACATTTTATCAATTACCTGACTACCTTTTTTTGGCAGATTCAGAATGACACAAGGGATATGATATTTATTGATATCAATTTCATTTCTGCCCGCACTGCTTGCACAATGATCCGCAACAATAATAATTACTGTATTTTTATACCAGGGTTTACTACTTATATTTTTCAGGAATTCACCGATAGCATAATCCGTGTAACGTACTGCTCCTTCTCTTCCACTACCCGATGCATACTTAATCTTACCTTCAGGAAAAGTAAATGGACGATGATTAGAAGTAGTCATCACAAAATTATAAAATGGTTTACCCTGTTTAAATTCTGCGTCAGCACCACGGGTAACCGCAGCGAACAAATCTTCATCACTTATCCCCCAGGCATTTTCAAAATGAACCTGATCGTCTTGAATAATTGTTCTTTTGGTTTCATAAGCATCGTCTAATTTGATATTTCTTCCCCTATCTATAATATCAAATCCATTGCTGCCAAAGTATTCGTTCATGTTATCAAAATAGCCATCCCCACCATAAAAAAAGGCTCTGCTATAACCGGCTTTTTCAAAAATATGACCTACTGTAGTTAGTTTTTCATTTCCTTCTCTTCTCACTACGCTGCTTCCTGGTGTCGGTGGGCCGGCTAAAGTTAAAGCCTCCATTCCCCTTACTGTTCTGGTCCCGGTAGCATACATATTGGTAAACAACAAATTTGTTGTGGCCAGAGAGTCCAGCACAGGCATTAACTTCTGTGTATTGCCAAAGTGTTCCATAAAATCAGCACTTAAACTCTCTACAGTAATCATAATTACGTTGGGTTTATAAGTGATTCCCGAATTATTGATTTCTCTTTTAATAGAGTTTCCGTTTGCCAGAAAAGTACTGTTCGACTCTTTTAATTCATTCCTGATTACCTTGAAAGCTTCATCCTTAGGTAATAAAGTATAGAAATCATTATAGTCCAGTTCATTGTTTTTAAAAGCGGCAAAAAAAGAATATATCCCGGCTTTTGACAATTCATTTTGATAACGGTTAGTTCCTCTTTCAGCGAATGAATTGCGAACAAACAAAGGATAAAGAAGGGTCAGGATTAATAATATACCGGAAATCTTTAACCTGGTAAGGAATGGCGTATTAGATTGAAAAGCGTTCGTAAACACTTTTCTTTTAGCAAACAAAAACATCACCAGCAATACCAGTAATAGTACACCACCTATTAAAAGCGGTAATGGATAAGATTCATTGATATTGTTTATAACCTCATAGGTGTAAATCAGGTAATCGACCGCGATAAAGTTAAAGCGGCTTTCAAATTCCTGCCAGAAAGTGAGTTCTGCAAAGAAAGAGAAAAATGAGATCAGCAGGATCAGAAACAACCAGCTATAGGTTACGATTCTATTGGTAAGCGTATTAACCCATTTCTGACGTAAAAATAAAAGATATATACTGAAAAGCGTAATCAGGAAAAGGCCAACTCCAAAGTCATAGAAAAAGCCTGTAAAATATATTTGAAAGATAGATAATATAGAAAAATCTGTCTTACCACATGAAACGGCCAACAGAGCTGTCCGGATTAAAAAAGAGCTGAATAAAAAAACAGCAAAGAAGGAAAACAGAACACTGTATCTGCCTTTAAATATTAATGGAAACATATATCATTTGATAGGAGCTCCCAAACCTATCATTAAATAATTGTTAAAAAAAGTTAAACCAAATAATTCTAAAAACTACACTTTGCGCAAGAATCTCCGGCTATCAGCCAGGAAAAGGAAAATTTAACAAAACAGATAAACAATTGACTATCACAAAGTAATAATTATTATATCTTGTTTTTTCTTAATATTTCTTTAATATCTGCATTAGATTTGCCTGAAATTTAATTTCGGATTTTAATCAGCTCTAAGGCATTTTAAATTGATAAAATTTAGCCACAGAGAAACAAAATGATCTTTCCCGTTTTCTTTTTGTTTGCACATAAACCTGTGATCTCCCTTTTTCAACTTCTATTTGTCTTTTTGAATAATGAGAACACAACCTAACCAATACCTCGCCAAAAATACTATTTATCTCTTGTTCAAATAGGAATAAATCATTTATCAACGTCCTTTAAACACACATAAGAAACTAACCATCAGTATATTTACAATTATTTCATAGAATTATATAAGTACTTATATAATTACTTATATATTTGAGTATGAATTACTATCAGTCATTAGGATATTTAGTTTTAGGCAGCCGGTTGAAACGGCTGAGTGAACTCTTTCTTTCAGAAATCAATAAATCATATAAAGCAGAAGGTATCGTCTTCGAGACCACCTGGTTCCCTGTATTCTACCTGCTCTCTGAAAATAAAACGTTAACCATTCAGGAACTATGTGAGCAGATTGAAGTCTCTCATCCTGCAGCTAGCCAGTTAGTTACCAACCTTAAAAACAAAGGTTTAGTGATCAGCACAACCAGTTCTGAAGATGCCCGCAAACAATTAGTGACCCTGAGCGAAGAAGGTAAAGCACTTTTAGAACGGATCATTCCTGTTTGGGATGCCATCACCGCAACCATGGAAGAAGTAGCAGGCGCAAGCGAAGAAGGCAGCGCGATATTAGCTACGCTGACTAAACTGGAAACTACTTTCAAATCCATCGATATCGTTAAAAATATTCAACATAAAATACATCACCCTGTTAAATCTCAATCCAATGCATAACTCATTTTTTTATGGAACTGACCACCTGACCAGTGGAATTTGCCTGGCTATTGCAGCTGGTCAGACCAAAGGCCAGATTAGTCCTGAAGCAGCAGCAAATATTCAATCTTCCTGGGAAGAAGTACAAAAGATTGTCCGCAGTCAAAAACCCGTATACGGCATTAATACAGGATTTGGCCCATTATGTGATACCCACATCTCAGAAAAAGACACTTCGCTTTTACAAAGTAATATCCTTAAAAGCCATAGTGTTGGTGTAGGTAAGCCAATTCCTTTAGAAATTGCCAAAATCATGATGATTACCAAGGTTCAGGCTTTAGCGAAGGGATTTTCTGGTATTGCACCCGAAACTTTAGCACGTATAATCTGGCATATTGACAATGACATTATTCCTTTTGTTCCTGAAAAAGGTTCGGTAGGTGCTTCTGGTGACCTTGCTCCCCTATCTCACTTGTTTCTACCTTTAATTGGTTTAGGCGAAGTATTCATAAATGGAGAAAAAGTCTCAGCTGCAAAAATGCTGGAGCAATATGATTTGAAAACGATCGTATTAGGCCCAAAAGAAGGTTTAGCGCTGATTAACGGAACACAGTTTATTCTTGCTTTTGCTGTTAAGGCGGTTCAGCGATTAAATGACGCATTGGATCTGGCCGATTTAAGTGGAGCAATGTCTTTAGAGGGCCTGACTGGTTCTACCCGTCCATTTGATGAGCGTTTACATAATCTAAGACCTTATAAAGGCACTAAACTGGTTGCACATCGTTTATCTGCAATATTGGAAGGTTCAGCAATCGGATCTTCTCATATCAATTGCAGCCGTGTACAGGATCCTTATTCTATCCGCTGTATGCCGCAGGTACATGGTGCTTCGCGTAACGCCTGGTTGCATCTAAAAGAATTAACAGAGATTGAGTTGAATTCAGTGACCGATAACCCGGTTATTTTTAATGCAGAAGATACGATCAGCGGAGGAAATTTCCATGGACAACCTTTAGCTATGGTGCTTGATTATGCAACCGTTGCCGCTGCAGAATTGGGTAATATTGCCGATCGCCGTTGTTATTTGATGAATGAGGGCAAATATGATCTGCCAAAATTACTGATTGCTGATGCAGGGTTAAACTCCGGCTTAATGATCCCTCAGTATACTACAGCAGCATTGGTAACAGAGAATAAAACTTTATGTTTCCCGGCAAGTGCAGATAGTGTACCTACGTCTTTAGGACAGGAAGACCATGTTTCTATGGGTTCTATCAGCGGAAGAAAATTACATATGGTCATTGATAATCTGGAATTTATCCAGGCGATTGAACTTTTATATGCTGCACAGGCGATAGAATTCAGACGTCCGCTGAAATCAACTCCGGTCATCGAGGCTTGCCATGATTTAATCAGAAAACATGTTCCTTATATCAAGGAAGACCGTCTTTTTGCAGACGATATTAATCAATTACATCATTTGATAACCAACGGTTCATTATTGCAAACTGCGAATGAAACTGCTATTTCTAACCATATAAACCTATTCAACGATGACGACTTCAGACTTTATTAATACCTACGCCAAGCATCCCTTTTATAAAGCACCAAGAGGGATGCAATTGCATGCTAAAAGCTGGCAGACAGAATCAGTATTGCGCATGCTGCTCAATAACCTGGATGGTGAGGTTGCAGAAAAGCCGGAAGAATTAGTAGTTTATGGCGGTATTGGCCAGGCTGCACGTAATCCGGAATCATTGCGTAAGATCATTGAAATTTTATTGGAACTGGATGAGCACCATTCTTTATTGGTACAATCGGGCAAACCAGTAGGTATCATCAGAAGTCATCCTCAGGCACCACGCGTTTTAATTGCGAATAGCAATTTAGTACCTGCATGGGCTAACTGGGAGCATTTCAATGAATTGCGCAGTAAAGGATTAATGATGTACGGGCAGATGACAGCTGGTAGCTGGATTTATATTGGTACGCAAGGTATTTTACAAGGTACTTACGAGACTTTTGTAGAGTGTGGCCGTCAGCATTTCGGTCATGATTTGACTGGTAAACTGATTGTAAGTGCTGGTATTGGTGGTATGGGCGGTGCGCAGCCATTGGCCGCAACTATGGCTGGTGCTATCTTTTTAGGGGCCGATGTAGACGAAACCAGAATTCAAAAACGTGTAGATACGCAATATATTGACCGGATTACGCATTCTTATGAAGAAGCAATTCATTGGGTGAATGAGGCTAAGGCTTCTGGTGCGGCTATTTCTATCGGAATTGTAATGGATGCTGGTGATTTACTGGAGCGTTTAACTGCTGATGGTTTAATTCCGGATATCCTGACTGACCAGACTTCTGCCCATGATCCTTTGAATGGGTATGTGCCTAACGGTTTATCTTTACCTGAAGCACTGGCGCTTAGAAAAAGTGATCCTGAAAAATATAAAGCGCTATCATTGAAAAGTATGGCCCGCCATGTAGGTTTCATGCTTGAATTACAAAAATTGGGTGCAGTCACTTTTGATTATGGAAATAACTTAAGAGAGTTTGCTAAACAAGGTGGAGAAAAAGATGCGTTCAACTTCCCTGGTTTTACACCTGCTTATATCAGACCTTTATTCTGTGAAGGTAAAGGCCCTTTCAGATGGGTAGCTTTATCTGGTGATCCTGAAGATATTTATGTGACTGATCGTGCGTTGATGGAAGCATTTCCTGAGAACACGCATTTGATCAACTGGTTGCAAAAAGCGCAGGATAAAATTAGTTTCCAGGGCTTACCGGCACGTATTTGCTGGTTAGGTATGGGCGAACGTGAAAAAGCAGGTCTGATTTTCAATGAACTGGTAGCAAGTGGCAAAGTTAAAGGCCCGATCGTTATTGGTCGTGATCATTTGGATTGTGGTTCTGTAGCTTCTCCTAACCGTGAAACTGAGTCTATGAAGGATGGTTCTGATGCGGTTTCTGACTGGCCTTTATTAAACTTAATGGCTAATACTTCGGGCGGTGCAACCTGGGTTTCTTTCCATCATGGTGGTGGTGTAGGAATGGGTTATTCGCAGCATGCGGGTATGGTTGTATTGGCAGACGGAACTGAGCGTGCAGCGAGCTGCATCAGCCGTGTGTTGTACAATGATCCGGCTATGGGTATCTTCCGTCATGCGGATGCAGGTTATGAGCAGGCAGAAATATGGGCCGAAAAGTTCGGTTTAAAAATAGGATAGTTTAACACATTTGATATGAAGAAACTAATCGGTCCATTCAGCGAAATCCTGACCTTGTCGGGATTAGCGCTGAATGGTGCTATAAATGATAATCAGCTTGAAGTGATTCCTCGTGGCGGAGTTATTGTAGAGAATGGAAAGATTGTGGCTACTGGTAATTTTGAGAGTTTACGTCTTGCAAATCCTGAGCTTCCGCTGGAAAAAATTGAAGGGGAGCAGGTTTTGCTTCCTGGCTTTATTGATTGCCATACGCATATCTGTTTTGCGGGAAGCAGAGCGAAGGATTATAGCTTGCGTATTCAAGGTAAAACTTACCTGGAAATTGCGAAGAGTGGCGGTGGTATTTGGGATTCTGTAACGCAAACGCGCGCAGCAGAGTTGCCAAAGCTTGTGGAATTACTGGAGCAAAGGGTACAGCGGCATTTGGCAGATGGGGTGACTACGATAGAAATTAAGAGTGGTTATGGACTGGATGTAAGCAATGAGTTGAAAATGCTCAGGGCAATTAAATCGGTTTCTTTGACGACTCCAGCCGACCTGGTTCCTACTTGTTTAGCGGCACATCTTTTACCAAAGGACTTTGAGGGTTCGCAGGTGGAGTATCTGGATTACGTTTTGACAGATTTATTACCGCTTGTGAAAGCGGAAGGCCTTGCTGATCGTGCAGATATTTTTATTGAAGAGAGTGCTTTTGACCGGGCTGCTTCGGTTCCTTATTTATTGGCTGCGAAAGCCCTGGGTTTTGAGATTACAGTACATGCGGATCAGTTTACCACCAGTGGACTGGAAGTAGCTATTGAAGTTGGGGCTGTTTCGGCAGATCATCTGGAAGCGAGTACGGAAAGAGAAGCTGCATTGTTAAAGGGTACTGAGACGGTAGCGGTTGTGCTTCCTGGTGCTTCTTTGGGTTTAGGAATGCAATATGCGCCTGCAAGAAAGTTATTAGATGCGGGTGCTTGTCTGGCTATTGCGAGTGATTGGAATCCAGGTTCTGCGCCTATGGGAGATTTGCTGATGCAAGCTGCGGTAATGAGTGCTGCAGAGAAATTGAGCACAGCTGAGGTTTTTGCAGGATTGACCTTCAGAGCTGCAAAGGCGTTGGGTTTAAAGGATCGTGGTCTCCTCGCTGAAGGAATGCTGGCCGATATGCAGGCTTATCCTTGCAGCGATTACCGGGAGATTTTATATCATCAGGGAAAAATTAAACCAGGGATGGTTTGGAAAAACGGAACAGTCGTATGATAGACTCTTTATTTTATCGCAAAACATTGGCGGAGACCTGGTCTGGACGCAATGATGGGACTGATCTGGCTGTTCAACGCTGGCATCAGCGGGTTATTTTAGTTGATCTTCTTCCTGGAGTTGTACCATTGCTATCACCGGGCCAGCAGGGAATTGCTTTGATTGGTTTTTCTTGTGACGAGGGAGTGAGACGTAATGGTGGCAGAGTTGGTGCAAAAGATGGCCCGGCCCATTTTCGTAAGGCTTGCTGCAATTTACCTGTTCATTTCCCTGAGGATACTGTTTTCCTTGATTTAGGTGATATCGTTTGTACGGACCTGGATATGGAAGGTGCACAACGTTCGCTTTCTGAAGTTGTTAGCTTTGCTTTAGCGAATGGCTACCGGCCTTTGGTTATTGGTGGTGGTCATGAGGTTGCTTATGGTCATTATAAGGGTATTGATGGTTATATAGATCAGGGGGATAGTATTGGTGTAATCAATTTTGATGCACATTTTGATTTGCGCGAGCCTGATGCGCATGGTACAAATTCTGGTACTGGTTTTTTTCAGATCGCTGAGGATTGTAAAGCATCGGAAAAGCCTTTCAGGTATATGCCTGTTGGCATTCAGCTGAACAGCAATACGAAATACTTGTTTGATACGGCTGCGGGACTGGGTGTTCAGCATATTCCTGCAGAAGGTTTTATGGCTTCAAATCAGGATTTGATTCAGCGTCAGCTGGATGATTTTACTGCAGGTTCAACGCATATTTACCTGACGATTTGCATGGATGTATTTTCGTCTTCGTTTGCGCCCGGAGTAAGCGCTGCTGCTTTTAGTGGTCTTATTCCTGATGCGTTTTTCTTTAGTTGTTTGAAGGCGGTAATGGCTAGTGGCAAGGTTATCAGTATGGATATTGCAGAGTGTAATCCGGTTTTTGATCAAGACCAGCGCACGGCTAAATTAGCTGCTGCGCTGGCCTTTAGCATGATCACCTAACCAAAAGATTATTCAGCAACGGGAAGGAAGAAGCAGAAGCGGCTTCCTTCCCCTATTTCACTTTCCACCCATATTTTACCGTTTTCGGCTTCTATAAAGTCTTTGGAAATTGCCAGGCCTAAGCCAGAGCCTGATTTGTTATTTCCGTCTGTGGGCACCTGGAAGTAGCGGTCAAATAGTCTTTTTTGATATTGTTCGTCTATTCCTTTTCCAAAGTCTTTTACGGAGAATTCTATTCCTTGTTTTTTTTCTTGTATCTCGATTTGAACTTTTGATTTTTCTGAGCTGTAGCGCAGGGCGTTGGATAGAAAATTAATGAGCACCCAGGCAGTTTTTTCTACGTCTGCGTTGACAAGCGGCAGGTTTTCTTTACTGATAAGTTCGAGTTGAATGTTTTTTTGTCCGGCTTGGAAACGGACTGCGTTGAGGGCGTAGTTCACGATTTCTAATGGGTTAGCTTTGACAAAGTTTAGTTGCAGGTTGCCTGTTTCTACTTGTGCGAGGTCAAGGAGTTCACTGGTAATTTTTAACAGGCGGCTGCAGTCGTCTTTGATGTGTTCAACGAGTTGTTTTTGTTCTGTGTTCATGAGCCCGATCCTTTCGTCGTCCATGAGTTTGAGGCTCATTTTTATGGATGATATGGGGGTT
The DNA here is from genome assembly GCF_040547305.1 of Pedobacter sp. UYP1. NCBI lineage: Bacteria > Pseudomonadati > Bacteroidota > Sphingobacteriia > Sphingobacteriales > Sphingobacteriaceae > Pedobacter > Pedobacter sp. UYP1. The sequence continues at coordinate 492,179 of NZ_JBEPPL010000003.1, forward strand.
TTAAGTTCGTGGGATACGGTAGCGATAAAGTTGGTTTTAGCTTCGTCGAGTTCTTTAAATTGGGTAATGTTATTGAGGATGTAGACTGTTCCTGCAGTTTTGCCGGTTTGCAGAACGGGTAATTCCTGATCTTCAAATATGGGTACGATAATTTCTCTTTTTTGGAGTTGAAAGTAAGATTCTTTCTGGTCTGCGTAGATTTTTATGGGTTGGTCGTTTTTTTCGTTATTCATGATCCTGGCCAGAAGATCGTTTTTCTTCATAAGGTCTTTGACGTTGGATCCGTTTACTTTTCCTTCGTCAAGGTTCAGGATTTGTGCGGCAACTTTATTCATGAAAAGAATTTCTTGTTTTTCGTTAAGCCCGATGATGGCGTCTTGCATTTGTTCGATGATGGCTTCGATCCGTAGTTTTTCTGATTGGATTTTTGCAAGGTTACTGTTTTCCCATTTGTTGAGTTGTTCAACCATTTCATTGAATGATCTTGCGAGTTCTGCAAATTCGTCGGTGCCGTCAAATTCGAGTCTTTGTTTATAGTTTTTACGCCCGATTTCCTGGATGGCTTCGGAGAATTCTCTAAGGGGGTTGGCGACAAATCCAGGGAAGTTGACGATGAAGGAGAATAGAACGAGAAAGCAGAAGCTGGCCGCGGTAATGAGGTACAGGCTGGCTTTTTCAACGGACTTTTGTGCAACATCGTTTTTTCTGACGATACCGTCCATGTTGAGTTTGTCAATGATCATGAGTTGTGATCTGATCTGAGCAAGGGCTGGTTTTTGTTGGGTTGGGTTGTTTAGTTTCTGGAAGGATTCTTTAAGAGTCCTTACGGCCTCTCCTTCTCCTTTCTCGGTCACGTTTTTTGATTCGAGAGTTAATTGTTTTGTGAATTTATTACGCAGTTCTGTGGTAAGGGGCAGTTCGTTCTGGTCAAGTATGGAACGCATTTCTCTGGTGTAGCTTAGTGTTTCGTAGTTGTCTTTCAGAATCACTTTTGCACTGACCGAGATTTGGTTCATGTAGTAGAGCGAGATAGAGCCGAATAAGAGTACCACCACAAATAGGAATCCGAATCCGAGGCGGAGTTTGGTTTTTATTTTCATCGTTGTTTATTGTATAGTCCCGGGGTTTGTCTGGCTTCGCAAAATATAGAGATGCTATGTTCGAGCGGCATTTATTCAGGCCCGAAACGGGCAGAATAAATAATGCTCTTCACATTAGCACCATCTATATTTTTTAGGATATCCGGTTAGGGCTATCTGTTGCAATTAGCATACAATTTCATTTTTTTTATTGGTTTATTTGTTGGATTACTTACTGGTTCACTAATTGGATTGCTTACTGGTTCACTAATTGGATTGCTTACTGGTTCACTAGTTGGATTGCTTACTGGTTCACTAATTGTGATTGCTTACTGGTCACTAATTGGATTGCTTACTGGTCACTAATTGGATTGCTTACTGGTTCACTAATTGGATTGCTTACTGGTTCACTAATTGGATTGTTTTAGGATAGAATAACGAGGTCTGTTTCTGTGGATGAAATATTTCTGAGTAATTCATTGAAGACAGCGGTTCTCATGATGACCTGAAAGAGGTTCAAGTGAGGTTTACCGATGCAGATTGTGGTAATTTCTTTTTCCTGAGCAATTCTTATAATGGTTTTAGTGACGTCATCACTTTTTACTTTAATTACTTCCGCTCCGAGTTCTGTAGCAAGCTTAAAGTTATTGATCAGATGCCGTTGCAAATCTAGTTTAATCCGGTCACTACTTTCACTATTATTCTGCACATAGAGTACAATCCAGGGGGATCTGTAATAGGATGCTAGCCTGGCTGTTTTACGGATAACGATCTTCGCGGTTATGTTATTGGTGGAGATACAGGCCATAAATCGTTCTGGCCTGAGTTTAATTTGTTTAGGGATTTCTACACTGATTTTTCTTTCTACGTGGTGAGCCACTTCCCGCAAAGCGAGTTCCCTGAGTTGAAGGATACGCTCGGATTGAAAGAAGTTTCCTAAGGCTCTTTCTATTTTTGTTTTATCATATATTTTACCGGATTTAAGCCGGTCTATGAGTTCATCGGCGGTCAGGTCAATGTTGACGATCTCATCTGCAATGTCCAATACTCTATCCGGGATGCGCTCTGTGATGGGAATACCAGTGATTTTCTCGATTTCCTCATTCATGCTTTCCAGGTGCTGGATATTCACGGCCGAGATTACACTGATTCCGGATTCAAGGATATCCATGACGTCCTGCCAGCGTTTTGTATTTTTACTTCCTTCGATATTGGAATGGGCCAGCTCATCTACGATGACAACTTCGGGATTCCTGCTAAGGATGGCCTGCACGTCCATTTCTTCCATTTCTTTGCCTTTGTAGAATAGTTTACGCCTGGGAATGAGCGGTATTCCTGCTAATAAGGCATGGGTTTCTTCTCTGTTATGGGTTTCGATATAACCGATTTGTATGTCAATCCCGCTTTTGAGCAGGGCATGTGCTTCTTGCAGCATCCGGTAGGTTTTTCCAACGCCTGCACTCATGCCGATATAGATCTTGAACTTGCCGCGACGTGATTTCTTCACGAGGTCAAGGAATTGACGTACTGATTGTTCTTTATTATCTTCCACAATATAATCGGTTTACCATGTAATGATCACATACCCAATATCAACGAGATAGGATACACCGGTAATAAACGTAATGCCTATCAATAAAATCAATATAAATTTAACGGAATAATTCCGGTAATTTGTTTGAATTGCCATCGTTTGAAGCGGGTTTTTAAGCCTGATTTCCTGCCCTCTTTTCAGCCGGGCAATTCTTGCTTTTCTCTTTGTTTTCGGGCCGTATTTTAGGCACAAAAACCCTGCAAAAACAGTGATTGAAGCGGTAAATAAAAATTCTAAAAATGTTTCCATGTTTATAGCTTTTAGTTTTTAGTTTTAAAGCCGGAGAACTTATTTCTCCGGCTAATCATTTTGAAATTATTTCTCCGGCTAATCATTTTAAAAAGGAGGATCAATATAGATTAAAAGGAGACTGCAACACTTGCGGTGACTGCTGCATTATAGTTTACAGCACTCAGGTCTCTTTTGAATATCTTGTCTTTACTGTCATATACTTTACCTTCTAGTCTGACCACTGCGTTTGGTACCGGGGCATAGTCAATGTTTAAGGAATAGCCTTTGGTTTTAAATCCGTTAGGGGTATCAGTGGCAATCAGAACACCGTTTTTATCTTGATAGTATTCGAATCTGCCTGCCATAGCCCATTTAGGGTTAATGGTATAACGGGCAATAACCACTGGGGATAATACTTCGTTTTTACTATGATCTGTTTTGGATTTTTGCTGTGTAGCATAGTCAAATCCTACGGTTACGCCAAAAGCATCCGCCAGTTGAAATATACCGTAAACGTTATGATAGAAACGGGTCACTCTTACGGAATCAGCTCCTTCTGTTCCCAGATAGTTACTGTAGTTTACGGTGATTTTATCGGTTGGTTTCCAGGTAAGTTGCAGGCCCCCGGCTGGTTGTCTGTTCCCGTCCTGACGCGCTATACGCTGCCAGCCGTTTAAGTAAAGGGCTGAAGCAGTAAATTTGTTGTCATCGGTACTGTACGTAACCTTAGCTCCTGATTCGAAGTAAGGAGTGTTTTCTGAAGATATATTCCTGGTCAATACCCAGCAGTCTTTGGATATGGCACTTTCAAAACCAATGTGCGAAGAGAATACACCAGCATCTACCCAGAGGTTGGCTTTGTTGGATATTTTAAAGCCAACGTTTGCTTCCAGGATGTTTTTTGACACTCCTGATTCAGCAGCAAGATTAGCATTGGCATAGGTGCCGGCCATGATAGCCAGGTTAGCTCTGATCTTTCCGGAGTCGTAGGCTGCTTTAATATAACCTAAGTTCAGATTCACTTCATTACTTCTATTGTGTGCATATATAAAACCAGGTCTGCTGTTATTCTCTGGTTTGTTAAAGTCGTGTCCATAGTATACTTCAGCATAACCTGAAATTTTAATCTTCGGTTCGTCTTGCGCAAAGGCACCTAAACCCATACAAACAGTGGCAGCTGTCATCAAAATTTTGTTCATTGTATTTTCTATTGTAAAATGTAAGGCTATAAAATTGTAAGGCGTTTTTCTTGTTGATAAGGGTAATAATTCATCGGATTTTAAGAGCCTGTTTAAATTCATTTCCCCTCCATCAGGTTGTTGATTTCAAACAGGCCGCAACTTATTTTTTCAGGTTGTCCAATGCGACATTCAGTTCCAGTACATTGACTGTACCTGGGCCAAATAGACCTAGCAATGGGCCATTCGCAGTTTTTTTAACCAGGTCAGATACCACTTGTTCACTTAATTTCCTGTTCATAGCTACTCTTTTAATTTGAATCGCTGCCCCTTCTACAGAAATATCAGGGTCCAGTCCACTACCAGAGGCAGTAACCATATCAGCAGGAATATCACTGCGTTTCAAATAAGGGTGGTATTTAAGCAGAGAGTCTATCCTGCTGTTTACTTCTTTTAAGTAATCTGGGTTTGATGGGCCTTTATTTGATCCACCAGATCCATCTGCTTTGTAACCTACCGAGGATGGTCTGCCCCAGAAGTATTGAGGTTTTGTAAAGGATTGACCGATCAGGGCATAACCTACTACTTTACCGTTTTGAGTGATTTTTTCACCACCACCGCTGCCTTTAGAGAAACTTCCGGCAAAGGCAACGATTAAAGGATATATTACGCATAGCAGCACTAATAAAACTGCGGTAAGGCGTAAAGATTGTAAGATGTACTTTTTCATGGTTTCTTATTTTTTATGGTTTGAAGCTTGCGTGAGCCTGGTCACTTGTTGGAGCGTTGTCAGCTCATGCAGGTTTCATGATCTTTTATTGTGAGTATGATCTTGTTTTATGTTTTTTAAACGAATAGCCCAACGAGTAAGTCAATCAGCTTGATCCCGATAAAAGGTGCTATAACTCCGCCCAGACCGTAAATCAAAAGGTTCCTGCGTAATAGTGCACTAGCTCCTATTGGCTTATAAGCTACACCTCTCAAAGCAAGCGGGATCAGGATCGGGATGATAATCGCATTGAAAATAACAGCCGACATAATTGCACTTTCAGGGGAATGTAAACCCATAATATTCAAGGCTTGTAAGGCTGGTATTGAACCAATAAACAAGGCCGGAACAATAGCGAAGTATTTAGCTACGTCGTTGGCAATAGAAAAGGTTGTTAAGGTTCCACGTGTGATTAACAGCTGTTTACCAATCTCTACAATTTCAATCAGTTTGGTTGGATCATTGTCAAGATCGACCATGTTTCCTGCCTCTTTTGCAGCTTGTGTTCCACTGTTCATCGCTACACCAACATCTGCTTGTGCTAAGGCCGGAGCATCGTTTGTACCATCACCCATCATCGCAACCAGCTTACCTAAGGCCTGCTCGTCTTTGATGTAGTTCATTTTATCCTCAGGTTTTGCTTCGGCGATAAAGTCATCTACCCCTGCTTTTTCTGCGATAAACTTAGCAGTCAATGGATTGTCTCCGGTTACCATTACTGTTTTCACACCCATCTTACGCAGACGGTCAAAACGTTCACTGATACCTGGTTTAATAATATCCTGGAGCTCAATTACGCCAAGGGCTTTCTCATTCTCTGAAACTACCAATGGGGTTCCTCCGTTTGAAGCGATCTTTTTAACTTCGTCTTCGATATCCTGAGGGAAAATATTTCCTGCTTTCTGAACGATGTTACGGATAGAATCAAAAGCCCCTTTACGGATCCGTCTTCCATCTGGGGTATCGATACCGCTGGATCTTGTTTCGGCTGTAAACTTGATAAATACTGCGCCTTCTGGTGTAGTAGGCAATGCAAAATTATGCTGTGCGTTAGCCAGCTCAATAATTGACTTACCTTCTGGAGTTTCATCTGCTAAGGAACTCAGTACACAGGCATTGGTAAACAGTTTAGCGTCTACGGCTGCTGTAGGATAGAAGTTAGTAGCTTTACGGTTACCGATAGTGATTGTTCCTGTTTTATCTAACAAGAGTACGTCGATATCACCTGCGGTTTCCACTGCTTTACCTGATTTAGTAATTACGTTTGCACGTAAGGCACGATCCATCCCGGCAATCCCGATAGCGGATAACAGACCACCGATTGTGGTAGGGATCAGACAAACGAACAGGGAGATTAATGCGGCAATTGTGATCGGTGTATTTGCGTAATCTGCGAAAGGTTTCAAGGTTACGCAGACAATCACGAATACTAAGGTAAAACTTGCTAAAAGGATTGTTAAAGCAATTTCGTTTGGTGTTTTCTGACGGGACGCTCCTTCTACAAGGGCAATCATTTTATCCAGAAAGCTTTCTCCTGGTTCAGTACTCACCATCACTTTAATTTCATCCGATAGTACTTTAGTACCTCCTGTTACGGACGATTTATCACCTCCGGACTCTCTGATTACTGGCGCAGATTCTCCAGTAATAGCTGACTCATCAATGGTAGCTATACCTTGAATAATTTCTCCATCTGTTGGGATGGTATCTCCGGTTTCACAAAAGAAAACATCGCCTTTTTTTAATTGGCTTGAAGAACGCATTTCTATAGTTCCGTCTGCCAGAACTACTTTAGCTGGTGTTTCTTCCCTGGTTTTTCTTAAGCTGTCTGCCTGAGCTTTACCTCTGGCTTCAGCAATGGCTTCAGCGAAATTGGCAAACAGGACGGTCAGAAACAGGATCAGGAAAATAAAGAAGTTATATAGTGGTGATCCTTGCCCAGCATGGCTGAAAGAATAAACCGTAACGTATGCCATGACCAATGTTCCTACTTCAACAGTAAACATCACTGGATTACGCACCATCACCCTTGGGTCAAGTTTTATAAAGGATTGTTTAAGGGCGCTTTGAACCAATGCAGGTTCAAATAATTTATTAGAAGACTTCATGATAATCTATTTAATCAGGGTAAAATATTCTGCCAGCGGGCCTAAAGTCAGGGCAGGGAAATATGAAAGGGCATTTAACACAATAATCACTGCAAAAGTCATCAGACTGAAAGTCAGCGTATCTGCTTTTAAAGTACCAGCCGATTCCGGGATATATTTTTTAGCACCCAGTAATCCAGCAATAGCGATCGGGCCAATAATTGGTAAGAACCTGCCCAGGAATAATACAAATCCTGTAGCCACATTCCAGAACACGTTATTGTCACCCAAGCCTTCAAAGCCAGAACCGTTGTTTGCGTTAGAGGAAGTCATTTCGTATAACATCTCTGAGAAACCATGAAAGCCTGGGTTATTCAACCATGATTTTGGTTGTACTGCCCATGCTGCATCTGCATGATTGACAATGATGAAACTTGATAGTGCTGTACCTGCCAGAATCAGGAAAGGACTCAACAGGGTGATTAACGCTGCAATCTTAATTTCTCTGGCTTCTACTTTATGTCCCAGGAATTCTGGTGTCCGCCCTACCATTAGTCCGGATATAAATACGGCAATAATCAGGTAGATAAAATAATTTAGCATACCTACTCCACATCCTCCGTAAAAGGAGTTAATCATCATGCCTAACAATTGCCAGAAGCCTGTTAATGGCATCGCACTGTCGTGCATACTGTTAACTGATCCTGTAGAAATAATAGTGGTAACGGTACTCCAGTAACCAGTAATTGCTGGCCCGAATCGTACTTCTTTACCTTCCATAGCACCTGTTAACTGCGAGACACCCATTTTTGCAATTGCAGGGTTCCCTCCCAGCTCACTGCTTACGGTTGGAATCAGCAGTAAGAGCATACCAATAGTCATTACGCCGAATATCATCCAGGATAGCTTTCTGCGTCTGATAAAAATACCGAAAGCAATAACCATTGCTATTGGAATGATCACCTGCGCAATTAGTTCTACCGAGTTGGTAAAATATGATGGGTTTTCTAAGGGGTGTGCAGAGTTTGTACCAAACCAGCCACCGCCGTTTGTTCCTAAGTGTTTAATAGCTACAAATGCAGCTGCTGGGCCTCGTGATACGTTTACAGTATCGCCCTGAAGAGATATGAATTTATCTTTTCCTTCGTAACTTGTTGGTGTTCCTGAAAAGGCAAGAATAACAGCCATAATCAAGGAAAGAGGTAATAGTAATCTGGTGATTGATTTCACGAAGAATTCCCAGAAGTTACCCAGATTGGTAGAGGTTTTGTCTCTGAAGGCTTTAAAGAAGACTACAGCAGCGGCAATACCCGTTGCGGCACTCACGAACTGAAGAAACATCATGACAAAGTGCTGTGTAAGATAGGTCACACCACTTTCTCCTGAATAATGCTGCAGGTTACAGTTCACAACGAAACTAATGATAGAGTTAAAGGCAAGGTCAGGAGACATTCCCGGGTTGCCGTCTGGATTAAGTGGCAGCTTATCCTGATGCATTAAAACAAAAAATCCGTAAACTAACCAGACAAGGTTAATGGTCATCAGCGCTTTCATGTGCTGTTTCCAATTCATCTGCTCGTTGGGGTTAATTCCGGAAAGTTTGTAGATACCAGATTCAATAGGTTTTAAGAAGTCAGTCCAGACTTTTTCACCAGCAAATACCTTTGCAAGATATTTACCTAAAGGAATTGCTATAACCAGGGTAAGCAGGTAAGTAGCGAAGATTCCAAATAATTCAGTGTTCATAGCGTTCAATTAAAATTTTTCGGGTTTAATCAGCACGTAAATCATATAGATAAATACTGCGATTGCGATAATAAATAGTGCGATCATAATTTTAGATTTTTTCGAACCAGTCGATTGATTTGTAGCAGATCCAGGTCAGGACCAGAAGAGCGATTAATAGTAGTACAGTCATCATGGTGTTTATTTTTTATGGCCTTATCCAATCGCTATACCAAAGAAAAAGAACGGGATGTAAAGGGCTATTTTTCAGTATTTTAAGCAGAAAAACGAATTTTACATGAAAATTGACAAGGTTGAAACCCTTCCAAAATGGAAGGGTTGATTACCGATATGGAAGGCTGATTCTCGTTAAGGGGCTTTAAATTATTGAGGAAGGGTTCTGCTATATATAGGTGACATAGGGTTACTTAATGGTGTATAGTAGTATTAAGGGAAAATTTAATCCTTAACATGATGAAGAAATATTTGATTTATGGAATACTAGGTTTAACTGCCCTGGGTTGTAATAGTGATAAAAAATCGGGTGCTTATGACATTGCTGAGCAAAAGTCAATCGCTACGCTTTCAGATACTACGGTAGCTGAAAAAATTGTTAAAACGGCAGACATGAAGTTCAGGGTAAAGGATGTCCAGCGCACGAAGGAAACGTTGGGCAGCATCCTGAAGGCTGAGGGTGGTACGATTGCTGAGTTTAATACACATAGTGTAGTCAGACAGAATGATAAAATAAAGTATTCGGCTGATTCTCTGCTGGAATTAATCTCTTACCGTGTAGAGGGCTTGGTGGTAGCAAAAATTCCTTCGGAAAAGCTGGATGATTTTACGAACCAGGTCGCAAAAATGGCAGTGTTCATTGATGATCAGTCTTTAAAACAGGATGATCTGAGTTTGAATTATTTGAGCAATCAGTTGAAAAACAAAAATAAGGTTGAAGCGGTAGCGCAATTGAATAATTCTGTTTCAGGAAAAAAGGTCGGTGTTGCTGAAAGGTCTTTAGCATTGAAAGATGATTTGGTAGATAATAAGGTGAATAATTTGCTGACTGACCGGAATGTAAGGTACAGTACGATTACGCTAAATTTTTACCAGGATAATACGGTTAAAAAAATGATAGTGGTCAATGATGAGTTGTCCGACTATCGTCCTGATTTTTTTAAACGGTTCTGGTTAAGTTTTGAGAATGGATGGAGTGTGTTTAAGGAATTTATTCTGATCCTGGCCAATTTATGGGCATTAATATTGGTTGCTGTTGCTGGTTATTTTGTTTTCAGGCACTACAAAAGGAAAAAATTGATCGCATAATTGAATTTTCAAGAGATTTTAAGCGTTCGGGCACCTGTTTAAGCATTATTTTATAAGTTTAAACAGGTGTCCGAACTTCTTTTTTTAAGTAATCCCCTCCTATCTGTTCTGTATCCGCATCTGCTCTGAAATTTTTTCTCCTTGAAAAGCAACACATTAAGATATTTTTAGGGTTTAAATGCTCGTGAGCGATAAAAATGTCAATTCTTTACTTACCTTTGTTGCACACCAAATCAGAAAGATCATTTATGATTGTTTAAAGTTTGGTCTCTGCGTGTTTTGCAGACCCTTCGCAAGAGGGACAAAGGTGATACCATTTTTTCGGGGTGTAGCGTAGCCCGGTATCGCGCCTGCTTTGGGAGCAGGAGGTCGTAGGTTCGAATCCTGCCACCCCGACACAAACAGTGCTAACAAGCACCGAAACCCCTTAAAATCAAAGATTTAAGGGGTTTTTTGTTTTATTTCAACCCTATCTATATCAATCGAAATCAAGAAAAACTTGCCCTATTCGGTGCCCCATTTGTAACACTTATATTAGGGCACTAATCATCGTTTATCTATTTGATTATCAATAAATTATATATTTTATTTTGCTTGTTTTTGATGTCTGTTGTACCCCTTTTTCAAATAGGGCACAATACCATTAAAGCCAATGACAAAACATTTGTAAACAAATTTAATGATATGAGTATGCAGCAGAACACATTTGGCGTAATCTTCTATTTGAGAAAATACAAGACTACCAGTAACGGAAAGACACCTATCTACGCCCGGATTACCGTAAATGGTAAAAGGTCTGACATTGCCATCAAACGCACAATTGAAGAAGACAACTGGAATACAAAAAAAGGGATGGCAAAAGGGAGCAGACAGGAAATGACCCTGCTTAACAATTACCTCGAAAAATTCAGATCAGGAATTGTTGAAAGCTACCAAACACTTTTGTTGCAGAAAAAATTAATTACTGCCGACCTGATTAAAGATAAGTTCTTAGGAAAAGACCAGCAGGATTTCACCATTTCCAAATTGATTGACTACCACAACGAGCAGGAAAAAGATAATCTGGAATGGGGAACAATGAAAAACTACTACACGACCCAAAAGTATATCATACAGTTCCTTAAAGAAAAGCAGGGTACAGAAGATAAATTCCTCTCAGAGCTGAATTATAAATTCATCACCGACCTTGAAATGTATCTGCGTCAGGTAGAAGATAAAAACGGTTTATCTGCGATGGCAAATAACGGGGTAATGAAACACCTCGAACGTTTATGTAAGATGATCAACCTTGCGGTAAAACTGGAATGGCTGGAAAAGAACCCATTTCATGCCTACCAGCTAAAATTTGAAAAAGTGGAACGTGAGTGCTTAACTGAATGGGAGCTGGCAAACCTAGAGGCGAAAACTATGTCTATTTCACGTTTGCAGACTATTAAGGATCTCTTTGTATTCAGTTGCTATACCGGACTGGCCTATATTGATGTATTTAATTTAAAGCCTGAGCATATTATCGAAGTTGCAGAGGGCGAATTTTGGATAAAAACCACAAGGCAAAAAACCCATACCCCGATAACGGTGCCATTATTACCTAAAGCACTTCATATCATTGAAAAATACAGAAAGCATCCACAAGCATTGGCAGAGGGTAAAGTACTGCCTGTAATGTCCAATCAGAAATTAAACGGATATTTAAAGGAGATCGCGGACATTTGCGGAATTACAAAGCCTTTAACCTTCCATATTGCCAGGCATACCTTTGCAACTACCGTTACTCTAACCAATGGTGTACCCATAGAGACTATTAGCAGGATGCTGGGGCATAAAAAACTTAGCACGACACAAATCTACAGTAAAGTAGTAGATAGCAAGCTAGGAGGAGATATGGCCAGACTGAGGGAGAAATTAGAAGCATGATTATTCTTCACAACAAAACAAAGGTTTATTAATTAATTTCAGAGACAGCTCCAGTTGATTTATTAAAGGTACAAGTAGATGTGTACCGCCCGACCTCGCACAGCCCAAACTTGAAAGCAGGAAACTCACGGCTACCACTCCGTAGATGCAAAAGCGGGAACGCAGAGGCATGAGCGTGGGGTTCCGCAGGCCGCAAGTGAGCGAGGGGAGATTTCTATTATTACCCGTTAAATTGTAGCCAACATTAATCCAAAAAGAGCAACATAAGAGCCAATTTCATATATCGTAACTATCCATCCTCTGGTTATATGGATCTTTTTATCCTCATTCTTAAATTCGTGAACGATTTCGTCGAATTTATCTATCAAAATAAATCTATTGAATATTAAAAAAATGGTATTTATGATAATAATAGCAACAATAATTTGTGGCTTATGCGTCTTATAATCCGGCAAAAGGTTAGTTCTATTAATCTTAAAAATGTTTACCCATATTATAAATAATGTAGCAAAATTTGCCATAAATGTACCCATCATAGCTGCTTGACTCATCCATATTCCCATTCCCCTGCTATTATTCCACCTCTTTAAATAAAATAAATACATTCTATAGAAATAATAACGGTATGCTTTTTTTATGGTGTCTAACATTTTTAAAATTTACGTTTAATAATTGGTCTTTCTATTTTGTTCAATTGTCTCATTTTCATTGCCGCCTGCTCATCTGGGGTCATGATTTTTTTATCAACGCTAAGGTTGTCTATTGGTGTTATTTCTTGGTTACGCGTTTCACTATTACGACTATTTGGATCTAAAGGGTCAATTAAAAAATATACTGAACTAATAACGAATCCAATTGGGCTCATCATTCCAACCCTAGTCATAATAATGTCGACAATTGCCTTTCGAACTCCGGCATTATCGTCCTTCATATAGGAATCAACTCCAACATAAAAAGAAATTCCCATACCCGCAACGGCAATCGTATTGCCTACCACGTGCCCTACTCCCCCATTACCACTAATTTGAAACGTCTCAATTGCAGCCCTGCTTCCCCCTCTATAACCTGCTCCTAACTTCGGGCTATACCGATAATATACCGGATTAAATCCACCCTTGTACCGCAAAGCAATAGACCCAAATTTACCGTGTTCTGATATACCTGCAGCAATTCCTCCATATAAAACACCAGAATTAACTTTATCTAATAGGGATGTTCTTTTTGGTTGAGTTCCTTTTGTCCATTTTGAAGCGTAAACGGATATATATTTAGGGATTGGCCTTCCCTGGTGAACATAACCGATGCCTTCCACATTGGCACCCGGCCAAATACCCAAACGGCCTAGTCTTTGAAATTCAATTAAGCTATATACCCTATAGGGTGCTTGATTGACCCCATGTTCTTGTTGTTTACCCATGGCCTAATTCTTTACCCAATTATTATCCAGTTCAATATTGTTAAACATGACTTTACCAGCCGAGATAGTTAACCAAGTAGTTAAACTTTGATTCCCTGTCGCACTAACCTGCTGACGGTAATTCACACAATAACCTTTCGTAAAATGGATTGTGTGCATAGTTTGTCCGCCTTCATCTTTGAAATCAATTTTACCATCGCGCTGTTCAAAATTGTTAACCATCCATTTATAAGTTAAGGCATTTATTTGTTGAGCGATTTCCAATTCAAAGAAACCACCATAAACCTCGTGTTGTGGTTGCATTTTATCGTCAACTGCCTGTTCGACAGAAAAATCAAGATGCACTAACTCGTATTTTTCAATTCCAACTGATAAGATTGCTTTAACGTTCATAACATTTTAATTTAATTATTTCCATTCGTTTTTGTGAACAACTCCATTTAACTCTATTTCGTTAGCCTGAATCACTAATGTGGTAACTATATTGTTATCCCCAAACTTAGAGTAGCTCAAATAACACGCAACACAACAAGCATCTTTAAATGCAATTTTGTTAAATGCAATTCCTGTAATATCTAGATATGATAATAGACCGTTTTTTCTTTCACGGTGACCAAAAGCCCATTTTGTTAGGTTTTGATCTACAAAGTGATCTAAATGGAGAATAATTGTCCCACCTGCCACTAAGCCTACTGCTTTCCCATCCTGTTGAGTGGATTGATTCAAGCTAAACTCACTGTGCATTAGATTATACGTTTTGGAATTTATCGGTGTTGATGCCTCATGTACACTACTAAGACTTAAAATCGATTTAAAGGAAGACATAGGCAGTTAAATTAAGTATACAATGATCTAAATGGATAATTATTTTCAATGTAACTAAAATTTATCACAATTGATTTAACAAACAACTCCAAAAGAAATAAATTATCTCAAACCAACTTACATCATTAGGGTCATTCTCTAGTTATCTTAGGAGCCATTTTGACTGTTTAATTGATAAGATGAAAGCAAGTCATAAACTATCAGTTATATATTTGGTGCGGTCGGCTAATACTGCTTTTAACCAATGCCTGATAACTTTTCTTCCACTATTTACAACTTTAACTTTGTCCTCTGGGCTAGTAACAAGGTTGTACCTGATCGCTTTCTTGAATAAATTTAGGTAGTGAATTTCCAAATCTTCATTCACCTGAAATTTTGGACTCTGCACATCAATGAAATTGAGGAAGCAGAGGGTTGCCCAGCAATCGCTTCCAGTCGGATTACTAAAATAAGAAGGAAAAGAAACCTGATTGATGAATTGCTGTATAAACACCTCTGGTTTGATCTGGTAAATACTACAAAGTATGTAAAAGTCTTCTGGTAGGGTAACGTTAATTGCTGTTTCCATAAAGGTGAGTTTAGTTTTGAGTGGTAGCCAGATAGTGTGCGAGGTAAATCTCTCTTAAAATATTTGTGCGTTCCTCCAGATCACGTATGATGTAGAGTCCTAAATGTAATTCCTCCATTCTCCCAAAGAAATTGAGTTCGGGTTCTGTTAATCGATAGGCTTTCGGCTCATTTCCTCCAAAACCTTCTGCTATATTGGAGAACAAAGAGAAAATAAAATTATCATAGTTGATCTTTAACCCTTTATGGGCATGGGCATCTGCTGCTGAAATTCTGCCCATAAAATATTCCAGAAATTCCTTGGGATAACAATTATGAGCTTCACAGAGTACGCAAAAATCTTTGTTCAATTTGATAGCGGAATATTCATCTAGGTATAAGGTGTCTGAAATGGTATAAACCCGTTCCATTTTCTCAAAAATCATGTTGACAAGGGGGCGGGTTTCCTCTCTTTTAACAACGGTCATGCCAGCCTTTTTTGTGGCCAATACTTTAATATTTGATAGACAGGATATGAGTAATGCGCCGCAATTCTTCATGGCTTTACTTTCCACAGGCCGTTTCCTTTTTGCCCTTACATAAGAACCAACGGTTCCGGTGGCCTCTGAAAACCCTTCACAATAATCCTCACGCATGGTATCATATAGGGTTACATGGTCGGCGAAAACCTGTAATACTTCCACCATCTCCACTTTATATATCGCACATGCCACGCTAAATTCTAAAGGGACTATGATTTGTTGCTTGTTAATTCGTTTCATCAATCATTTTTTAGGTTTTGTCATTTCAGCATAGACATAACAGGCATTGACCATTTCCAGGAACTGGGTATAAAAGCACATCATATTTTTTGTTAAGTCTTCATCTCTATATGCTGCGGAATGATAAATCCAGGCTTTGTATAGTTCCCATAAATTGTCTCTTGTCTCATGGATGGGGAAGTCTGCAAAAAAATAAGACATCAATCTTAATGGATTTTCCATTTGATCGGCTGTCAGGCCACTAGGCTGATAGTTCAATTGTTTTTTAATTTTCTTAATTTTCATAACGGGTGGCTTTTAATAAAATTCTTGGAAATCTGCCGAATCACCCTTGCACAGCAGGTAGTTCAGCGATAAACTGGCATAATAGCTGAGATATTTTTCACCCTGATGTGAACTACAACTGACCAGTAGAAAATCTTCTGTAACCTTGATAGATACACGCTGTTCTATTGCCTTCGGTACAATTACAGCCAGTAATAAGATCCCACCCTTATAAGAGACTACACGCACCTGATCTTGATTTTCAGGAAACTGCAATGAAGCTAAATTTGAATACCGATCAACTGTTTGACGCAGCAGGATTCTAGTTCCTTTCTGAAAAGGGAGCATTAAGAACCGTTTATTGCAAAGTGAGACTTCTATATCCGGCTTATCCATTTATAACCTCACTTTCCTGCATTACTCTTTTGTATAAAGCGGCCTCGTTTTCCAGTTTCTGAATTTTCTCTTTACACATCGCTTTGACAAGACTTACAAAATCTGTAATCCTATCATATAAGTGCTGTACATCCTCAGATTCAACTGAGAAATGATCCCCATAACGTGCTTCCGAATAGCTTTTAATCAAAATTTCAAATAGTCTTTCATCCTCAGAGGTTCCTGATAGTAATGTTTTAAAAGGTTTGCTGGAAAAGCATTTACAGAGGTTCAAAAGACGTTTTAAATTATGAATCTCTGAACGGTATGCTATATGCACTCTAATCAGCACAATACAACATTGTTCTACAGTCTGGTGAAGCATGAAAGTGCATATATTATATTGCCCATTGATCAAACATTGATATGCGCCAGTAAGAAAACCCTCAATTAATGGCGTTCGATGCTGTAGCTGTTTTTTAGCTTTTATCCCGGCTTGTGTAGGGATAAACCTGACCGGGAAATCTGGCTCGGTCATACCGTCATGGCTGTACAACAGATGTCCGGTATTAAAAACCGTAATGAAGAACCTGTTATTGGCCTTCATGGCTTCCAGGATAGTTTCTTTTCCGTGGCAAAGAATAGTAATTACACCATGCTTGTAATGAACATTAGCAAATTCCTGTATCTCGTGATCAATTCGTGTAGTGGTTTCCGTTACGATCAATAAGCAGTAATGACTATCGTAGTCATTTCCAGAATCGATAAAACAGCCATTTGATTGCTCTAATAAACTCTTTTTTGCAAAGCAGAAAACTTGTTGAGGTAAGAATTTTTGAATTAGTGATTTGACGAATATCTTAAAATAGAAAGGATGTTCATCTGTCGGGGACAAGGGGTACATTTCCATATATCATCTCATTTATAGTTATAAACTGTTCAAATGAGTCTTGGATAATTGGAGATGATAAATTTGGGATCTGCCAACCGTGGCGACTTAAAGTTTCTGAGGCCTTACGTAACACGGGATTACAGCAGACCCCAAATCTATCTTGATGTGCAAAGATAGCATATCTAAGCATAGATCATGGGATATTCTGCTGTCCTGCGATACGGCCTCAGATAATCGCCGCAAGACTCTTAAAATAAATATTCAAAAAATGTTAAATCATAATCAATTCTAGTTAAATAAATGTTTGAGCGAAAGAAAAAAGAGGTTTGATCAAAACTTCACCCCACATTTAATAAGCTCAAATCAAATATAAGCAAAAGGTGACATATATATCACCTTTTGCTTATATTTTTTTCATTGGTTCGAAGAATGGAAAAGACCTTAACGGATGTAGAACAGTTTGTCGTGGATTTTGTATTAAAAATTAGGACTGAGAAAAAACTTACCCAAGAGGATTTAGGCTTTATACTTGGGGTAGACCGTAGCTTCATTAATAAAATCGAGAATCTTGAGCATAATGCAAAATATAATCTAAATCATATCAATAGACTTGCAGATCACTGGGGTATTTCACCGCAAGAATTTTTACCTAAAAAGGCTTTTCCTGTTTCACAAAATGAGGAGTCTCAGAAATAGCTAGATCACATTAAAGAAAAGCGTAACTAGGTACGCTTTTCTTTAATCTATTGAGTCTTTCAGAAATCACGGCGCACCAGTTTCTAAATAAATATTCAAAAAATTTATTGGATATACTTATTCATGAGCAGGTAAGTGAAAATCAAAAATACCAAACCAATGAAACCCAAGATTAATCTGGTTAAAACTGCCCTGACATATTCCACACTTCTTAGCTGTTCTGGAAATAACGTAATGCGATATTCTTTCTTTAGCGGCTTCTGCCATTTTTCAATAGTTTCCTTTATGTCCGTTAAACTTCTAAACAATTCAGCGGTTACCCCGGACATATCCGGTTTTGGGGCTTGAATAACTATATTACTATACTTGCTATCAAAGCTAGCTAATAAAGCCTGTGTCTCTTTTTCCTTTGCCAATAACGCCTCATTCTTTACTAACTGCTCTTTTTCCAGTAGCTCTGTCCTTTTAATCAGGCTTTCAACTACTTCATCTATTACTGTTTTTTCAGGTGTTTGTTGATTGTTCATATTTTCACTCCTTTCTTCAAAATGTTATAAATAAATTGATTAGTTAGCTTATTTACCGCCTATTTGTGTGGGCTTGCCCCTTACGCTGCCTATTACGGCCATGTATGGCTTCATCGTCTACGTCATCCGAAATATGAATTTCCGGTAAGAATGGATCAGGTAATATTTTGTTCATGTAATTGGCCTGTGATTCTGACTGCAAGTAATTGATTTCCGGTTGTTCCCGCAGGTAGTGAGTTTCGGGTTCGGACTTTAGGTAAGTTGATTCTATCACTTCCCTTAACTGATCCGCAAGGCTTTTCGGCTGCTCTTTTTTTTCCTTTTGCGATTGCCCTTGCTGTGCCTGCATACGGTCTGCTATAACCTTACTCATTTTTCCATAGCTCAAACTGCGGTCGATTTCCGATCCTTTGAATTGGTATTTACCTTTAGTAAAACTAACTCCCTGCACCTCTGCGGTTCCACTCTTGTATTTATACATCATCCCGATTCCTTGTTTACCCAACTGCTTTTGGAGTTCGTCCATGCTGATGACTTTTGGCAATATGGCTTTAATCTTATCATGGAGTTCATATTTCACCTTATCGGCTCCTTTAAGCTGCGGACGGTTGACCTTTGCCTTTCCTTCACCCATATGGAAACTATATTTTAAGGTGAGTGCTTTGCTGGCTTTTACATTTTTCCACCGCTGATAGGCATCACTAATCGGCTTTCCCTGATTATCAACACGGTTGTAAATAAGATGCAGGTGTGGATGTTTGGTATCGTGATGCCTGATCATCAGCACCTGTGTATCAGTGATATTCATCTTCTGCAAGTATTCTTTGGCGATATTGACCATCAATTCATCGGTCAACTTTGGTGCATCCTCCGGACTCCAGTTCAACGCAATATGTCCAACTGCCTGCCCCAGACTTGGGCGCATTTTCCGCTGCATGTTAAAATCGCTGGTAATGTGAGCGACCTGATCAATTCGTACGCCATTGGCATCCAGAATTTCCGCATCGTTTTTCAGCACGCAATACTCTACGCAACCTTTAAAACTTTTGCCCGCTTTAGGTATCTTTCCCATCATCGCTGTTCAAATATTTAAGTGCCTGATCTATTTCTTCCAGTAATGAACCGCACCTGATCGCAATAGTCAGCATACCACTGGTATGTGCCAGTTTGGTCAATTGGTTCAGATTATTTGCCATGCCCGCCAGCATGTGTAAAACTCGCCTATCTTCGGCTGTCAACCGTGATACTACTTTTGCTTTCAGGGTGGCTTCCCTAACCCAGTCGCTTATCCGCATGCCCGCCTGCCGGGCTTTGGATTCAATCAGGAAACGTTCTGTAGTCTTAAGTCGTACCTTAACATGCACTTCCCGCCTGATCCTCTTCTTAGGTGCCCCGCCCCTGCCTTTGGCACTTTTCTTTGGCTTATCGAGCTGGTCATTTTGACCCCTCTTTGATATAGTACTGGTCATAGTTCTCATGCTTTAAGTGTCTTGCCGGCCTTCCGGCGACCATCGGGAGCAGGAAGCAAGTTTCCGTTCCAGCCCCTTGGCTGAACGGAGTATTTGGGTACCAAATACACAAACTTGCTTCCTACAAATCGCATAGTATGGCGTGCTGAAAGCTTCGCCTTACGCTTGCGATTTCCATGCCCTGCCGTCTCCTGAAAGGAGCGGCAGGGTGCCATTCTTCGCCGGGTTTCCCGACTCCTATTCCCTGGCCTTTTGGCACGCTCAACCGAGCGGACAAAAGACCAGGCTATACAACCTAACAGTATAACTGCGTAACTACTGCCCTCCTTCCAATAGGCGGTGAATGTCTTCCAGTTTATAGTACAGCATGCCGCCAATTTTACTAAATCGCAGGGTGCCGTTAATCCTTAAATTTTGTAATGTGCCGGGCGAAATGTTCAGAAACTTTCTCACCTCGTAGCTTTTCAGCCATTGTTTTTGTGCTCCCACCCCCGGTTTTAATAGTCCCTTAATGTCATTTAGCAATTCCGTTCTAAATGTTTTCAAGTCTTCTTTTGTAATTAATTCAATCGCTGTCATCTGAAAAACTGTTAAGGTTAAAAAATAAATTACTTTTCTTGGAGAAGGTTAATCTGCATCATTTGCAGGCATTTACAGCTCCAACACAACAAATATATATCATTGTTATGATAATTTAAAATACATCATAACAATTTAGTATATTTGTATTGTTCCACCAGTAAAGACTGGAATTTATAATGATCGATTTTGATTAGATTTGATAGCTAAAATTAGAACAGGCTAAATAATAACATTGTTAAACGAAGCAAAAAGCCGCAAAAAAAATGTCACAAAAAAATGAAAATTAGTTATAAAATATACCTGAATAATCGTCTTAAACAGGTGGATTTCCACGGGCAGTTGACTTTCCCATTATATGTGCAAGTAACCTATGAAAGGAAACCGATCTATTTTAAGAGTTACTATTTTGAACTTTTTTCAAAACCACGCTATTTGCTTACCGTTCCAGGTGTAGGTAGTAAAGTCCCTACAATAGATCAGATCATTGAACGGGAAAACGAAGTCATTAGCTTTATCATTGAAAAGTATAAAGACAATTTCTCGCTTGAACTTTTTAAAAGCGCCTATGCCTACTACAGTAAAGATTTATGCGACATCATGGAGAAGGGATTTATTGAATATCTGTATACATTCTTTTGGGATGAAGGAAATCCAGCTTTTGGCGATGTGCTATTGCAAGGGTGCAAGAATGTAATTGCCTTTGATGTGGTAAGGGATTTCAAGCGCGTTTTCAGCAAACCGTTTTATGAAAAACTCGTTGCCAATTCCCTTTATTACGCACCTCCTTATCTCCCAATCTATGCCTTTATGAACCAAACTAAAAGATGGCCAATGCTCATTTTTACCGTTATGGAATTTGACCGACCAGATAAAAGAGAAGCGTTTCTTGAATATGCAACAAAGTTCTATCCTGACAGACCAGCAGGGGAATTGTTAGAAAGGGCTTTAAAGTGGATTGCTCCTATATAAGGATTCGAATATGTTCGATCAAAAGCTGATCTCAGACACCATCAATAACACACACCTTGAATCTCACCAATGTGATATTTTCATGTCCTCCCTATGAACAGCGAAATCTAAGCATTGCGTTCATAATCCCTTATGATATTGAAGAAAATCTTTGGTGGTCTAATTCGCTTCCCTATTGTTTTGACACAATGGCGTTTTATAAATTCATCAAACGCAAAAGTATCATTAACGGGATTTCCACTTGTGATAAATTGTGTATACAATTCCACACATTTAACCAGATCAAGCGTTCCGTCACAAAAGTAATCTTGAAGTTGCATAAGTGTTTCAATGTTAATTAAAATAAGATTTCCAATCAATGACCTGGATAAATCCATCTCATCAGCGAGTTGATGTATTCGCTTGTTTAAAAAATAATTAATCCCCTGGCTTTCTAAGCTAATGTCAGTGTGCACAATAATCGGATAAACAATCATGCGATCTGGAAGTATATCTATTTCCGCCCTCTTATAATCTCCGTTGCAGAGTGATTTTATACTGTTGAGTAACTGTGTAATACCTTTGCGGTATCCTTTGGCATCGCGTTCTAGCTTTTCAAATATGCCACCCTTAATTTTTTCAATATTTTCGGCATATTTGATCTGCGCTGGTATAACAATATCCTTAAATTCAAAAATAAATACCGCATTTCCTTGACGGATATAATAATCAGGCTCCGCACTTCCAAGTTTGGCTTTCAATATCTGACCGTTCAGATTAATATCTCCGTATTCACAGAAGCAGCTTTTCATAATGGTATAGAAAAGCACTTGTTCAGAAAATCCTTCACCCAGTTCCTGCTTTAATTTAGGGAAGTTCAGTCCAGTAGTTGCTGCAAAATCAAAAAGAAAACCGTGATAGAATTTGTCGACAAAAAATCGGAAGTCGAGAAACAGGAAAGTATTATCCACTAGCTCCAGTAAGGGATACGAACGTATTTGTTTGTAATCATCATCTAACCCTGCGCGTTCATTAATGGTAAGTCGCATGAAGAAATTCAAGGCTATTGAAGGGGCGACATACATTTTTGGTATAGATACTTCGCTGGTGATTAAATCTAGATAAGGGGAAAGTATGTGCCATAGGTAACTTTTGTAAGATGTAAGTTCCAACGTAACCAGAAAAGTCTGTAAATATGTCGAGTATTGGGCATCCGTTTCACAGAATCCGAAGAAGTAGTAAGCTTTTAAAAATTGTAAGGCGTAATTCTTAGGTCGCTCGTTCTCGATGTTCCTAATTTGTACACTTAAAACCCTGTCAGCGAACTCTTCAAAATCCCCATCCCCATTCCAATGAAAAACATCTTTCTGAAGATTTGCTTCTTTTTTATTAAACAAGAGCAATACTTTAAACAAATCAGCATAATCCTTTTTGCTTAATTCCTGATCGCTTTTTGGCTTTGCGTATACCAGAAGGTGTTGAATAAGATCCAAGCAGGGTCTTCTGCTTAGTAGGATGAAAGAAGGACTATTTATCAACTCAGCATGTTGCATGACAAAAGCTAACACTAATGATTTCTCGTGACCTTCCATCCGCATCATCCACCTATAAAGGTGGATATTCTGAAATTCAGTATCGCTCTTTTTACGAATGTTAAACAAGTGTAGCAGCATACTGATAAATTCGACCGACGAAAGCTGAGGTAAATCTTTCAAAGTTGTAGGAATGTCAATTTCTACGTCAAAGATATTATCATAGACGAGGGTAAATTGCCGGTCAATTTTCACATGTTCCATTGCGTACCTATTTAAATCATTGAAATCCAAGGAAGGGTTTCATCCACTCAAATACTGGCGCTGAAAGTACATTTGCAAATGTGTTGATGCCAACATCTTTCATCAAATCTCCCAGTGCGGAAAGCTGTGGCTTAGGGTCATGTCCTTTTTCAAGTTGCTTAATTGCATAGTTCATTTCCATAGCAAAATCTTCACGAATTTTTTCATCTATATTACGAATATCATCACGCAGCAACTTGAAAAAATCTTTCAGCTGTTCCTGGCTAATTCGGTTATGCTGCGTTTGAGCTGAATTTGGTGAATTTTGTTGGAATTGAATAGGTGCATGAACACTCCCAAAGTTAATAGTATTGTTGTTTACCGTCTGGTTAGGGTTATTATCCTGCGTTTGGGGAACTTGTCCGTTTAGCCATTTACCGAACAAATCAATATAAGCTTCACTAGCACTTCGTTTTTTCAAAGCAGGAAATATTTCATACAGCATGTGCATTACAAATTCAGTTTTATTCTCTGGGTGTTTTGAGATATAATAATTAAAATGATGGTTAATTAGTACATCAATCTTATAGGATGGTCTAATACGCAGTAGCTTGGAAATAAATTGGTCGTCATAATCATCAGCAGTCACATCCACATAAAAGTTGCTAGTCTCAATTCCTTCATCTTCACCCCAATCCCCCCGTACCCTGTGACCAATACTCATGAAAATCTTTTGGTTCCCTAAATTGGAGAGTTGCAACGCGTCGTCAGACAACTCTGTTTCTGTGCTTATATCGAAAAATTCGTTCATCATAACAGGTATAAAAATACGATCAAATAATGATACTACTAAATTATATAGCATTTTGTAAATTCACATATTAAAATAACTAAATGGCATCGAAAAAGCTTCTTCTGAAAACAGAAATAGAAATCAGATGGAAAATATTGATTATCATCAAAGAAGTGTTAAAATTTGCAGCGTATTTTGAGCAACCAGAAACACAGCTTGAACAATATTATATTCGTCAACATCGGCACTTGGGATTTATTGGTTGGTCTTTATGGCGTTTAGCCGTTATTGAACTATGTAAGCTATTTGGTGACTCAACAAATCAAAAATTCAATATTCTGAAGCTTTTGCAAAAAATGGATAAAACTGGTTATTATGGAGTGCTTAAATTCAATACAGAAACACTTGTAGAATTCAACCAACGGGTGGCAGAGCTAATACCTACAATAAAAGAAGTATCAAGGTTAAGAGATAAACTATACGCCCATACTGACAAAGATCCCTTTGAGCAAACTGACACTTTCATTAATACCGATGATTGTTTTGTATTGGTTGGGTTTGCGGAAGAGGTGATCCGTACGCTGGCAGGCACCTATCTAGATACAGATTATATCGTCAATACACTTTACTATGATAGCCGTAATTTTGACTTTATTCATACCTTGGCAAAGCTTGAACAGGATAAGCACATTGCTCTTGCAGCTCAAAATAATATGACTTTTAGCGATTTATTTGGCCATGACCCACTTTAATAATCTGCATTATAAATTATAAGTGACATCTATATCAGGTTCAGAAGGTATTGTAAATCGCGTTGTTAAAAATAGCAAACACTAAAAATCCAAAAGTATTTAAAAAGACAGGAATGATCACAAAACAATATTATTATGCCAGACAGAATAACCAATAAAGATATTAGAATCCTAGACAAGCTCCTTTTTGATACAGAAAACCTCCCTAATATATTGCATTTGCGAGCTGCTGAAGTCGGATATAAGTTTAACGATGAAGACAAGGCTTTGCTTTTGGATACCTACTCCAAACTTGACGATATCCTTAAAGAGATTGCTGCCTTTATCAATATCCGTTTTCCTGGTTGTCAAAGGCATATTGAAGCTTGGAATGAGATTGATTTTGACACCAAAGTTGGTGCCCTCAAAATTAGTACTACAGATCGTGAACACATCAAGCGAGAATGGAAAAAGGGTATGTTCGATTTGAAAAGCTTGATTAAGGTGTTACGGAATGAAGCTATAATTCTCTTGGATGACAGGGACGATAATAGTTACGACAAACCGAAGGATATTTCTTCCAGCCACTTAATTGAATATTACACAGACAAAAAAAACATTCCCAATCAGGAACTGGTAAACGATACAATTTTTTACTTTAAAACCGGAGAAGGTTCCGATACATTTACCCCACTTGAGTTTCTCAACCTTTTAGATAAGCAATATGAATTTACTAAATTAAATTATGACAAAGGCGAACTGGTTGTCCAACACCTAAAAGACCTGCCGTTATCGGATCGGAAAAAGCACACCCTTTATGGATTTATCCTGAAATGGTTCGGTGGCTACCCGGTCAATAACATGGATGAGGAATTTGACAAAACTTTAAAACTTGTTCAGAAAGAATTCTTAGCCTTCGAAAGTGAAACTCCCGAAAAGAAATTTTGTAGAGCGAATCAGGCTATGCGCAACAAATTTGAAAAATACGGGATAGCATTTACCACAGCGATTAACAACAATGTTGATGTCAATGAGATATTGGCGGCAATGGATATAGATGAATCAGAACAGAAGGTCTTTCAAAACTTCAGCGACCTTTTTACTGAAGCTGTAAATTGCGGGTTGGTCAAAAATTTAAATGAGCGAAAAGCATTTCTAATCAGACAGAGTATCTACAATTATGAATTTAATGTTTGGTTACAAGCTTGTAAGGACTGGGAATATCGCAATGAAGAGCAATATCAAGAGTTCTTGACCATAGACGTGTTTTCTGAGTTCCTAACCTATAATGGCCATAAAAATCCAGAAGTTCCAATTAAAGTTACACCAATTGGAATAATTTCAAAAAAAACAAATACAAAACTTACCTTACGACAAATAGCGCTCATTTGCCATTATTCAGATCAGGTAGTCACAAGACAGACCGCAAAGATAATCGCAGAAGAATATGGGCATGCTTCAGGCGATGCGTTATTCAATCGTTACACCTATTACCGTACTAAAGCCAATCGAATCGGTATGGAAGATTCAAAGAAAAAGAACGCGAACAAAATCCAACTTTTTGAATCTGTGGCTTCACTTCTTAACAACAATGAAAGTTTTAAAGTCAAAATCATGGCTGACATTGCAGTCCTAAAAATAGCGATCTTGGATGCTATATAAAATTTGTAATCGCTTATAACCGGTTACCATACCTCTGTTTTAAGCAAGTTTGTATCAAGTATTAGAACTTGATATATGGAGTTATTTATTAAAAAGATTTGCCTGACGGCAGATAAGTATAAATTAAAAGCATATGCCTTTCTTAAAGATTGGTATGATCATAAGGATAAAATAATTGAATGGATTAAAGCCATCAATCAAGTTGTATTATTGGTGAAGTTTATTATTGAAATTCTAAAAATTGTTCAATAAGGGAATATTAAGTGATACCCTAAAAAAAGTACATAGATATCTTTGCCTGTCCAATGATTGGCGAAAATAATGTTTAAAAGGTGACCAATGTCAATTTTTGGCATTATGGAATCTAACTGAGAAATAAAGGATACGTTACAAATACTCCTTTCAGATGAGCAAACAGATGAATTATTAGAAAGGGCATTAAAATAGATTAATCTGATATAAGAAGTTCGGTTGTCTTGTAAAAACTAATGTTACCTTGTTTTTAAATTAACTTTATCATAAATGATAACTAGACGTACAAGTTTAAATTACCAAGATATCTACTTAGAAGTGTTCGATGGACATATAGATACGCTTTTCAATGGAATCGATGAGCAATTTGCATTGGGATTTATGCAGCACCTAAATTTTCATGAGGATCTATATAAAACCACAGCTGGCTGCATTCAGTTCTTACGTGAAAATTGGTTTTCACATGCAAACACCGAAGTCTTCCTCAATTTCGTTGACAAAATTGAGGAATGGAAAAGGAGATTTCCAGCAGTTGAAATTGTAATATTTAATGCTCCAAGCAATCTCGCATTTTTCGAATCACTTATCAAATATCTCCAAACGGAACATCCCAATGAATTACTGCTTTCGGATCCAGAGAAAGAGATTGCGTTAATAAAAGCTTATTTGCAAATCAATTCAAAAAAAACAAAACCAAGTGGCTTTGAGGAAATCAAACAGGCATACCCAGATGAAGTAATGCTTTGGACACTATTCAGCAGCTCCTTTCAAGATGCGGATTTGGTAAATAGAGACTTTCTTGAGCTCTGGCAAATTGAAACTTTTAAAGCAATCAAGTTGTTTGAATATTTTGAAAAGGACGAACAGACTAACGAAATCTTATCTAGGTTTCTAGAAATTTTCAGCTGTGATTCCTGGAAGACATACCTAAAAGCCAGTGCTGGGATGGCAATTGCTACTATTGACTCACCTAATTATAGAGGCAACAATTTCATAGAAGTTGATCCTCAATTACCATTTTATGATTTAGCCATAGAAATTCTATTACAAATTGGTATTGAGCCCATTGAGGCAACTATTCAGGATGATTATCTTTATTTGAGAAACAAACCTATCTTTCGAACAGGTGAAGCCAAATTTCAGGTCATATACAAACGTTTTTTTATTGAGAAAATATTCCGTTCACTATATTTTCAGCTTAACGTGGATATTCTGGCGATACTGACCCCCATTCTGGATACTGACCCCCCAGTGGGATTTTAGTTCATCGAGTTTGATGACCTGACAATTTTACTTCTTTTTTCTTAGACTTTCACCTTTTAGTTCAATTCTGTAGGATGTATGTACCATCCGGTCGAGCAGCGCATCTGCAATTGTATTCTCACCAATCACATCATACCAACTAGCTACTGGCAGTTGACTGGCAATAATCGTTGCTTTGCAAGCGTGTCGGTCTTCAATGATTTCCATGAAGTCCATTCGTTGTTGTTGTTCCAAATGCGTTAACCCGAAGTCATCAAGTATCAGCAGATCCGTTCGGGAAAGCTTCTCAAAAAACTTATAGATCGTACCATCAATCCTGCTCATTTTAGTTTTTAACAGCAACTTCTGAAGGTTGTAATAAACAACTTTATATCCCTGGGAACAAGCATGGTGACCTAAAGCAGAAGCGAAAAAAGATTTTCCAGTACCGGTAGATCCGGAAACCAGTACCGCTTCTCCTTTAGCAATATAATCTCCTGTAGCTAGATTTACCACCAGGGATTTATCCAGCCCACGGGAAGTTTCCATGTGCAGTTCCTGAATGGATGCCTGATAACGGAAGTGTGCGCTTTTCTGGAGTCGCTCAAAGCGCTTGTCGCTTCTGGGTATTTCGGAGTGATGATGCCAGTGATTTCGGTCAAACCGTGCCACTTAAAAGATCATACAATTATATAAAAAAGCTGGGATTATTCCTTTT